>JBAPUA010000131.1:0-3791 GCA_049282435.1 Cyanobium sp.
GTGCTGTGCAGATCCAACGCCACCAGGCAGGGATCATGGCCAGCGCTGCCGTGGTCCGCCAGCAGCTGGCGGGCCCGCCCCAGCTCCAGCTCCTGGGCAGCGGCGTCCGCCAGGCGTTCAGGATCAAAACTGCGGTTGAGATCCCGCTGCAGGTAGCGACGCCCCGCCGCCCGGGCTGCGGGATTCCCGATCGCCAGCACCAGGGCCAGGTCGCAGGCGGGTCGGCAGCTGGGACTCCGTTGCCAGGCATCGAACAGCCAGGGGGCATTGAGTTCGTTGCCGTGGGTGCCGGCCACCAGCAGCACCTTGCCGGCTCCGCCCTCGCCCGCCACCATCAACTTCCCGCGCGTCAGCTGCTCCAGCCTGGCGCAGAACGCTGTCGGCGGGGACAGCGGCGGGCCAGAGTGTCCTGATGCGACCCCCCGCCGCCCTGATCCGAACGGCCCGCGGGCTCTGGCACTGCCAGTGGCGGCAGCTGATGGGGGGTCTGGCCCCGGCCGATGCCGAAGGGCGCTATCGCCGGCCGGCGGGGGCCTTCGCGGCCCTGCCGCCACTACCGGCCAGCGCCGCCACCGCCGGCGGTCATGTGCTGATCGTGGGCCGCAGTTGCCCCTGGGCCCACCGGGCCTGGCTGGTGCACAGCCTGCGCCAGCTGGGCGGCAGCATCGATCTGCTGGTGGTGGAGCCGGATCCGGCGGCGGGCCGCTGGCGCTTCGTCGAACCGTTCGAGGGCTGCCGCACCCTGGCGGAGCTCTATCGGCGCAGCGGCGCTGACGGCCGCCGGCCCGCCACCGTGCCGGCGCTGTGGTCCCGTCAGGAGCAACGGATCCTGGTCAATGAGAGCGCCCGACTGATCGAGCTGCTCGACCTCTGGCCGGCCGCCCCACAGGCCCCCCGACTCGCCCCCGAAGCCCAGCTGGAGGCGATCCAGCACTGGCGGCAGCGCTTCCAGGACGAGGTCAACGACGGCGTCTACCGCTGCGGCTTCGCCCGCAACCAGGCCGCCTACGACGAGGCGGAGACAGCCCTGTTCCGGGCCCTGGAGGAGACCGATCAGGCCCTGCAGCTGCGGGAACTGCAGGGCGAGACCTGGCTCTGCGGCCCCCAACCCAGCCTGGCCGACGTGGTGCTGTTTCCGACCCTGATCCGGCTGGAGATGGTCTATGCGCCCCTGTTCGGCTGCAGTCGCCTGCCCCTCTGGCAGCTGCCGGCCCTATGGCGCTGGCGGGCCCGCTTCTACGGGCTGGAGGGGGTGAGCGACACCTGTTGCCCACAGGCCTGGCGCACGGACTACTTCGGCGCCCTGTTTCCGCTCCATCCCTCCGGCATCGTCCCGGCCGGCCCCGATCTGGCCAGACTGGTGTGCAGCGAAGTCGCCCCATGAACAACAGTGATGGCCCCAGCAGCGGCAGCGATCCCGTGTTCGAGGGAATGTTCGGCACCTACGCGATCACCGCTCGGGACCGGCGCGAGGTGCTCGGCTACAGGCTGGCGCTGACGGCGGTGGCGATCGGCCAGCTCGGCCTGCTGTGGCAATGGCGCCAGTTCGGCGCCGAGCTGCTCTGGCCCTGGCTGCTGCTGATGGCGCTCGGACTGGGGCTGGCCCTGCAGTGGATCCACATCTATCTGCGGCCGCTGCACCGGGCCCTGAAGCTGTTCTGGCTGGCGGGCTGCGCCGGCGGCCTGCTGCTGGCCTGGCACCTGGGTCCGGCGGCGATGCTGCCATCCCTGGCCAACCAGCCGCTCGGAATCCTGGCGATCGGCCCCTTCTTCGCCGCGCTCACCGGCATTGGCTTCAAGGAGTTCTTCTGCTTCCGCCGGCCGGAGGCGATCGGTGTCACCCTGCTGCTGCCGCTGGCCCTGCTGGGCCGCCTGAGCGGCCTGCTGGACCCAGCTGCCACCCTTGCCCTGCTCGCCGTGGAGAGTGTGCTGCTGCTGGTGCTGTGCCTGCGCAAGTTCCCGATGGCCGCCGCCGCTGATGTGGGCGACAAGAGCGTCTTCAGCCACCTGGAGCAGCAGCGCTCCGGCCTGGCCGCTTCAGCGTCGTGAGTCTGATCAGCCTGGTGGGGGCGGGCAAGGATTTCGGCCTGCGCACCCTGTTCGCCGATCTCGATCTGCATGTGGGCGAGCGCGATCGCCTCGGCCTGATCGGTCCCAATGGCGCCGGCAAGAGCACCCTGCTCAAGGTGCTGGCCGGCCGCGAGCCCCTCGACCGGGGCGAACGGCGCTGCTCCAGCCGCCTCAACGTGGTGCTGCTCGATCAGGAGCCGGATCTCGATCCCGCCCAGACGGTGCTCGAGCAGGTGTTCGCCGGCAGCGGCGAGCGCATGGCCCTGCTGCGCGAACACGGCCTGCTCAGCCAGGAGCTGGCGGAAACCCCGGACGACGAGCGGCTGCTGGCCCGCTTCAGCGATCTCCAGCACCGGATGGATGCCTGCCAGGCCTGGGATCTGGAGCGCGAATGCCATGAGGTGCTGGAGCGCCTCGGCATCGGCGATGTGCACCGGCCGGTGGCGGAACTCTCCGGTGGCAACCGCCGCCGGGTGGCCCTGGCGGCGGCCCTGGTGGCCCAGCCCGAGGTGCTGCTGCTCGATGAACCCACCAACCATCTCGACGCCGATGGGGTGGAGTGGCTGCAGGGCTGGCTGGATCGCTATCCCGGCGCCCTGGTGCTGGTCACCCACGACCGCTATCTGCTCGATCGGGTGACGCGGCGGATCGTGGCGGTGGAGCGCGGCGAGGCCCGCCGCTATGAGGGCAACTACGCCACCTACCTGGCCCGCCGGGCCGAGGAGGACGACGCCGAAGCGGCAACCGCCGCCAAGTTTCGCGGCGACCTGCGCCGGGAGCTGGCCTGGTTGCGCCAGGGCCCCAAGGCGCGCAGCACCAAACAGAAGGCCCGGCTGCAGCGCATCGAGGCGATGCGGGAGCAGCCGGCTCGCCAGGCGCGCGGCGCCGTGAGCATGGCCGCCACGGCCCGGCGCATCGGCAAGCGGGCGATCAGCGCCGAGGCGCTGGCCGTCCATGCCGGCGAGCGGCCCCTGCTGGAGGACTTCAGCTACGACTTCAGCCCCGAGGACCGGGTGGGGATCATCGGCGCCAATGGGGTCGGTAAATCCAGCCTGCTGGAGGTGATCGCCGGCCTGCGGCCGCCCAGCGGCGGCAGCCTGGAGCTGGGCAGCACCGTCAAGCTCGCCTACTTCGATCAGCACAGTTCGGTGCTGCTCGGGGACACCGGCAGCGAGGGCCGCTCCCATCGCAGCGCCGCCGAGCTCAGGCTGGCCGAACGCAGGCTCTCGGAACGCAAGGTGATCGAGGTGGTGCAGGAGGCGGCCAGCCGGGTGGAGGTGGACGGCCAGGAGCTCAGCGCCTCCCAGTTGCTGGAGCGCTTCCTGTTCCCTCCGGCCCAGCAGCATCAGCCGGTGGCCAAGCTCTCCGGCGGCGAGCGGCGGCGGCTGCACCTCTGCCGCCTGCTGATCGAGGCGCCGAATGTGCTGCTGCTCGATGAGCCCACCAACGACCTCGATGTTCACACCCTGGGGGTGCTGGAGGAGTTCCTGGAGGATTTCCGCGGCTGTGTGGTGGTGGTCTCCCACGACCGCTGGTTCCTGGATCGCACGGTGGATCGGCTGTTCTGCTTCGAACAGGGACGCCTGCAGCGCTTCGAAGGCAACTACAGCGCCTACCTGGAACGGCGCCAGGCCCTGGCGGCCGAGGCCCCGCGCCGGCAGGGCGCCGGCCCCAGCAACGCCAGCCCCGCCGGCCAGAGCGAGCCGGCCGCTGATCAGGGC
>JBAPUA010000132.1:0-10200 GCA_049282435.1 Cyanobium sp.
GCTTGGATGCGCTGGAGGTGATGCGGTTCACAGCATCGAGGCGCTTAAAGCTGTCACCGACAACGGCCGATAGCGCGTCGAGCTGACCGGAATTGAGGAATTCGCCGCGGGAATCAGCCTGGGCAACAACTCTGGTGAAGGCGTCGTAGGACATGGCGGAAAAGGCAACTCTCGGCTTGTGCCGAGCGGTGGTTTGCAGATAGGCCGGATCACAGGCGAATTGGCGGCTTCTCAGCTGCCAGGTAGCGCGAGGAGTGACCCGGCCACCCATAGATTGTTGAATAACCCCGGTTCTCCTACCGGCGTATGTTACAAAGGGTCATTGTCGCCGGCGCAAGTTGTATCTGCGGCCACATCTGTGCCGCGCCAATGAATGGCAAGCCATGCCTGCACGCAAAAAGTCAGTAGCCCAATTTGAGACTCACGCACAGTGCGGTAGCTCAAGATACAGGGCGCAGTAGCGAAGCCGTTGTCCCGCCGAGAAGTCTTCAGGTCATTCAGTGTGCCGGCTTCAGGCTCGGAACAGATCCTTGTTCCCAGGTCATGCCTACGGTGTGAATATGGATACAACAGACGACTTTTGCGCGCAATAGTTTGAGCTGGTGACGCTTTTGCACCCATGGTTTCTGATCAGTTCTATCTGTTCGCTGCGCTGGCTTCCTTCAGTGCAGAAATCCAGGAAAAACTTCGCCAAGTACAGACACCCGAGGCCATTCTGGAGATCGCTGCTGACCATGGTTTTGAGATCACATTGCAACAACTCAGCTTCTATGCTGCCCGGCTGAATGGTGACCATTGGATCTGGGTGCAGAAGGGCGAGTCCTGGCGTCAGCGATTCTTTGCAGGGGAGCGGCAGCTGGATCTTCAGGCAGCCTGAACAACTGGATCTCAGTCCCCTGACCGAGCTCGAACGACGCCCGCTGAGCCTGTGCCCCGATCCCCTCCAGCAAGGGGAGCCGGGGCTGCTCTGAGCGTGGGGATGGTCGGCAGGGAGCGGATCCTGGTGCCCGCTACCGCTTCATGCCTCAGGTGGTCAGTGCTGGCCTCGCGCCGGCAATGTCCCGCAAGCCGGCCACCAGAGCATCCACATCATCGCGGGTGTTGTAAAGGGCGAGGGTGGCTCGCACCGTGGTCTCCACCCCGAAGCGCCGCAGGATCGGCTGGGCGCAGTGATGGCCCGCCCGCACGGCGATGCCTCGCTGGTTGAGGGCGGAACCCACCGCTTCAGGGACACACCCTTCGAGGGTGAACGACAGCACGCCGGCCTTGTGCGAAGCGCAGCCGAACAGCCGCAATCCAGGAATGTCCAGAAGCTGGGGCGTGGCATAAGTGAGCAACTCCTGCTCTGCCCTTTCGATGGCATGCATGCCGATGCGCTCCACATACTCGAGAGCAGTCGCCAGAGCCACCGCATCGGCGATGTTGCCCGTGCCGGCCTCGAAACGATGGGGCGGATCCTGAAAGGTCGTCTGCGCGAAGCTGACATCGCGGATCATGTTTCCTCCGCCCTGCCAGGGCGGCATGGCCGCCAGCAGCTCCTGCTTGCCGTAGAGGACGCCGATGCCGGTGGGGGCGTAGATCTTGTGGCCGGAGAAGACATAGAAGTCGACGTCCAGCGCCTGGACATCGACCGGTGTGTGGGCGATGCCCTGGGCCCCATCGACCAGCACCCTGGCGCCATGGCGATGGGCGATGGCGATCATCGACTCGATCGGCGTGATCGTGCCGAGGGCATTGGAGACCTGGGTGAAGGCCGCCAGTCTGGTGCGGGAGCTGAACAGGCGTTCATATTCCTCAAGGATCACCTGGCCCGAGTCATCCACGGGGGCCACCCGCAGCCTGGCGCCCGTCTCGTGAACCAGCTGCTGCCAGGGCACGATGTTGGCGTGATGCTCCAGCTCGGTGAGCACGATCTCATCGCCGGCCTTGATCTCACGCCGTCCCCAGGATTGGGCCACAAGGTTGATCGCCTCGGTGGAGCCGCGCAGGAACACGATCTCCTCGCTGCGGCCGGCATGCAGGAACCGGGTCACCACGGAGCGCGCCTGTTCATAGGCATCGGTGGCGCGGGCCGCCAGCACATGGGCGCCACGGTGAATGTTCGAGTTTTCGTGCCGGTAGAACTGTTGCAGCCGATCGATCACCACCTGGGGCTTCTGCGTGGTGGCGCCGTTGTCCAGCCAGACGAGGGGATGGCCGTTGATGCGCTCCTGCAAGAGCGGGAAATCCCGGCGCAGATAGGCGGGATCGAAGGGCTGCGGCGCGCCCGGTGGGTCATGCCATGGCACGGCATCCGCCGCCGGCCTGCCGCGAACGGGATCGAACTGGGCGAGATCGAGGTGCAGCGACGCTGTGGGATCGTGCAGTCGCTCGCCAAAGTCCAGTCGTGACAAGCCTGGCAGCTCGCCGTCAGCGCCAGGGACCGCAGCCGTGGACCTGGCTGTAGCTGACTCGGCCCCGAGTTCGCCATACAGCCGTTGGACCATGGCTGTCAGCTCGGCCGGATCGGGAAACCCCGCAGGCAGCTCCTGGCCGGGGGCCAGGGACCGATCCAACGGCTCTGCCGCGAGGGAAAGGGCAAATGGATCGGCGGGCTTAACGGTATTCATGGCCGTAGTGGTGATACTTCTCAACCTCAACGTCTTCGAGGATGCCGATGGCATCCTCGGTGAGCACAGCGACCGAGCAATAGAGCGAGATCAGGTAGGACGCGATCGCTTTGCGGCTGATTCCCATGAACTTGACGGAGAGCCCCATGCTCTTTTCGCCGGGCAGATTGGGCTGATACAGGCCAACAACCCCCTGCCGAGCCTCACCGGTGCGTAGCAGCAGGATGGAAGACCTGCCATTGGCGATCTTGAGCTTGTCGCTGGGAACCAACGGCAAACCTCGCCAAGTCAGGAACGGGGAGCCGTAGAGATTGACGGTCGGGGGCGGCACACCGCGGCGGGTGCATTCACGCCCGAAGGCTGCAATCGTACGCGGATGAGCCAGAAAGAAGGAAGGTTGCTTCCACACCCTGCTGATCAACTCATCGAGGTCGTCCGGCGAGGGGACGCCACTGATCGGCTTGAGCCGCTGACTACTGGCAATGTTATTGACAAGCCCGTACTCCGCATTGTTAATCAGTTCATTTTCCTGCCGCTCCTTGATCGTCTCGATCGTCAGGCGCAGCTGCTGTTCGATCTGGTCATGGGGGCTGCTGTAAAGATCGGAGACGCGGGTGTGAATGTCCACCGTTGTCGTGACCGCGCTGAGAAAATACTCGCGGGGCTGCTCCTCATAGTCGACGAAGGTCTCGGGCAGATCGCGCTCGTCCCGCTGCGAACAGGCCGTGAGCACGCGGGATTCATCTCGTACCTTGTTGACGCGGTAGATGCCGGCTTCAACACCCACCCACGACAGCATGGGCACGAGCCATCGCGGAGAGATCGAGGCGAGTTGTGGAACCGTTTTGGTGGCATTCGCCAACTGACGTGCCGCCCCATCGCTGAGAGCCAGGTGGGTGGCAGTGGAATGCGTCATGGATAAAGTTCAGGAAAAGTCAAATCAAATCCTCCGCCGACACCCACTAATGGGATTGTCTCTACTGCCTGGAGAGTGGTGACGCCAGTCACGATTCGCCAGGACGAGCACAGGGAGGACGATGGATCGATCAACGCGGGTGCTGACAATGGTGCTATTGATCAATGTTGGTGATCAACGCCATGGTCAATGCTGTCGTTCCGGCGATGCCGGGAGTGACCAGATGGTGGTGGCCTCCATGCTTCTGTTTGCACCGTAGGTACGGTCGCTGAGGGTGAACACTTAGATGCCACCGCCTTCACCAAATGTCTCAGAGATGACTTTGGCCTGGGTGACTGTCGTTTCTGGAGGGACGCTGGTGGTCAGCCAGACATTGCCACCGATCTGTGCTCCCCTGCCGATGGTGACGCGGCCGAGGATCGTGGCACCGGCATAGATCACCACATCGTCCTCAACGATCGGATGGCGCGGTTGTCCTTTGACCAGTACACCTTCATCATCCTGAGGAAAAGATTTGGCCCCAAGGGTGACCGCCTGATAGAGGCGCACACGCTTGCCAATCACAGCCGTCCCGCCGATCACCACACCAGTGCCGTGGTCAACGAAGAAACTTTCACCGATCACGGCACCGGGATGGATATCCACACCAGTGGCGGAATGGGCACTCTCCGCGATGATCCTCGCCACTAAAGGAGCACCCAGAGCGTGCAGCGCATGGGCAAAACGGTGAAAGGTGATCGCCTTTACGCCCGGGTAGCAGACCAGCACCTCATCGAGACTCAGTGCAGCCGGATCTCCCCGATAGGCTGCGTCCAGATCGGAATCCAGCAACTGTCGGATAGCCGGCAGCTGCGTGGCGAATGCTCGTGTGATGTCATGGGCCTGCCGTTCGAGCTGTTCCGGATGCTGATCCGTGGACGTGCGCGCGTCGCCCGGATCACCTGTGTTGTCATCCATTTCTGCCGCGTTGCCAGCCCTCACAGCTCGGGCGGCAAGCTCGATCCGGATCTGGTCATACAGGCTGCGGAGGCAGGTATCGAGGGTGTGCCCCACGAAATAGTCCGTGCTGTCCTGAGGCAGGGCCTCGCCCGGCTGACGGATCGAAGGCAGGGCGAGCCGCTGCGGGAAGAGGGCAGCCGCCAGATCGTCGATCAAAGCGCTGAGCACCTGCCGCGAAGGCAGGGGCATGGGCTTGAGGCAGCTGCGCCCGTCCGCCGGGCGACGATCTCTCTGCTCCCGCAGTTGGCGGACCACCTCCGTGAGATCCAAACCCTGATGACTCAAGGCACCAGGCCCTGGTCATTGAACACCCCTTCGAACAGGGCTGTACTGAGATACCGCTCACCGGAATCCGGCAAGACCACCACGATCGTCTTGTCGGCGAAGACCTCTTCGTGAGCCAGTCGTGAAGCCGCCGCCACGGCGGCGCCACTGGAAATGCCAGCGAGGATCCCCTCCTGCCGGATCAGGCGGCGGGCATAGTCCATCGCTTCGGCGCTGCCCACCTGTTCGACCCGATCCAGCAGGTTGAGATCGAGATTCGCCGGCACGAAGCCGGCGCCGATCCCCTGGATTTTGTGGGGACCGGGCTTGACGGGCTCCCCAGCCAGCGTCTGGCTGATCACCGGGCTCTCCGCCGGCTCCACCGCCACCGAGACCAGGGGTTGCCCAAGGGTGTGTTTCACATAGCGGCTGACACCGGTGATGGTGCCCCCCGTACCGACGCCGGCGATCAGCACATCGACATGGCCACTGGTGGCGGCCCAGATCTCAGGCCCGGTGGTGTCATGGTGAATCTGGGGGTTGGCCGAGTTGGCGAACTGCTGCAGCAGCACATAGCGCTGGGCGTCGGAGGCGGCGATCTCCTGGGCCTTGGCAATCGCACCGGGCATGCCCTTCGCTCCCTCCGTCAGCACGAGCCGAGCTCCATAGGCGGCCAGCAGCTTGCGCCGCTCCAGACTCATCGTCTCCGGCATGGTGAGGGTGACCGGGATTCCCCGGGCGGCGGCCACGAAGGCCAGGGCAATGCCGGTGTTGCCACTGGTCGGTTCGACGATTTCCTGGCCTGGACCAAGCAATCCATCCTTGACGGCCTTGGCGATCATGGCCGCACCGATGCGGCATTTGACCGAATAGGCCGGGTTGCGGCCCTCAACCTTCGCGTAGACGGTGGCTCTGGCTTGAGGTCCGAGCACGCGGTTGAGGCGCACCAGGGGGGTATGCCCGATTGCCAGGCTGTTGTCGTCAAAGGGGGGGAGCTCCTGCGTCAGAACAGTGGGCCGGGGGTCTGTGGCAACGGTCACGACGTCGTAGGCAGCGACTACAACATCTGTTAGCGCTGGAGCCGGAGCGCTGATGTGGTTCAAGCAACACTGCCCCAGACCCCTGATCTGTCGCCGTCACTTCGGCTACACCATTTGGTGCCTTGATTCGCACATTGAGGGTTCAGGATTTGTTCCCAGTGATACGTCGAGATGTATGTCGAGCAGCGAGGAGCGGGCGTGTTCAGTCTGAGTATGCATCAGCCGAGATATGGTCAATCATGAGTGAACGCGCCGCCATTCTTGAGGCCAATCAGCACTACAGCCAGAGCTTCGGCAACAAGGCAGAACTACCGCTGCCCCCGGCCCGCCGGATCGCCATCCTCACCTGCATGGATGCACGACTTGACCCGGCCGCCTACGCAGGTCTGCAGGAGGGTGATGCCCATGTCATCCGCAACGCCGGCGGCCGCGCCAGCGACGACGCCATCCGCTCCCTGGTGATTTCCTACAAGTTGCTTGGCACCCAAGAGTGGTATGTGATCCACCACAGTAACTGCGGCATGGAGTTCTTCAGCGATCACGGCATCCGGTCGCTGCTGGCCAGCAGCCTGGAGACAGCGGTGCTGGGAGCCGATGGGTTCACGGACGTGGGCCAGGGCCCTGGCTCGCAGGCTGGTGATTTCATCAACTGGCTCACCATCAGTGATCAGCACCAGAGTGTGGTAGACGATGTGCGTCGCATCCGCGAGCATCCCCTGGTGCCTGCTCGCATTCCCATCTATGGGTTTATCTATCAGGTGGAGACAGGAAAGTTGATCGAGATCGAAGCGGCCAGTGCTGTTGGCGTCGCTCAATGAGGCTGTGATCTTAGCCATTGTGCTGTGTGGTCACGGCCACAAATCCAGTCAAATCTCCCCCTTAGCGTCTACTGGTTGATACAGCTGGCTGGCAAGATCTGCATAGAGATTTTTGCTAGTTGGTTCCCCACCACATGACATCAATCACTCTTTCGAGTCGCCATCTTCTTGGCTTTGGCACTGGCCTGGTTCTTGCCATCCTGCTTCCTCTGGCTTCCGCCTCTCAGTCGGCCAGGGCTGGCGAGATCAAGCTCATCAGTCCCGAACAAGCCACTGCTGGTGCCAGCAGTGGCCAGTGGAAGATTCTCGATGTCCGTCCGGTGCCACCGCTGGATTACATCAGCGGCCACCTGCCCAATGCCGTCCACCTCTCCGAGCAGGCCTTCCGTGGCCCAAACGGCAAGCTTCCGTTTCAGATCTGGCCAGCGGGTGATCTTGCCAATTTGCTGAGCAAGGCCGGCATCTCCAACAATGACAAGGTGCTGATCTACTCCGATGGCACCAATGTGCTTGGGGCATCGCTGGTTGCCTACATCCTAGAGAAGAGTGGTGTGCCCACCATCGGCATCCTCGATGGTGGCTATGCGGCCTACAAGTCCCAGGGCCAAGCGGTCACCAAGGTCTTTCCCTCCTATCGCCCTGGGTCGTTCAATCCCAAAACAGTCCCCGGGCTGGCGATTTCCCTGAAGGACGTCCTGGCCCTGGTCGGCAAGCCGAATGTCGTGATCGTCGATCCGCGTCCCAAGGGACTGTTTGAGGGAACGGAGCAGACCTTCATTCGCAATGGACACATTCCTGGTGCCATCAACATCACCTGGCAGTCCGTGACCGAAGCCAACAATCCGGAGGAGGCACTCAAGAATCCCCACAAGTTCAAATCGCTTGAGGCCCTGCGTCAGCTGTTTCTGAGCCGTGGCGTCACTCCGGACAAGACCGTGATCGTCTCCTGCAGCACCGGGCGTGAGTCCACCCTGCAGTACGTGGTGCTCAAGCATCTGCTCGGCTATCCGAATGTCCGCGTCTATGAAGGTTCCTGGACTGAATACAGCGCCACCAACAACCCGGTGCAGACCGGTCCTGAAACCCCGCTGAAGAACTGAGGACGATGAAGGCCAAATCACCTATCCAGACTCTGCTGCTGCTGGCGGGTCTGCTCGTTGTTGTCATCCCCTGGTTCACAGCCACACCAGCTGTCCACGCCTGCGACAGCGGCTCCGAGCAACCGGTCAAGAGCAAGACGAAGCGCTGATGATCCGCCGCCAGCAGCTTCTGGCAGCGCTGGGTGTCATCCCCGGGCTGCTCTGGGCTCAGCATCAGACCACTACGGCGCTCGTGTGGTGGATCGGCTGCGCGATCGGCTCGATCCTGGTTCACTTCCGGGTCGGTTTCTCGGCACCCTTCCGGCAGGTCCTGCGCGAGGGCGATCCACGCCCATTCCGCCCGATCGCTGCTCTGCTCTCGCTTCTGATCCTTGGCACGGCGGCCCTACTGATCCTGGCCCCCGCTCTGGGATGGACCCTTCATCTGACCCCGGCGCCGATCACGGGCTCCCTGGTCCTGGGGGCCTTTCTCTTCGGGGTGGGCATGCAGGCCGCCGGCCGCTGCGGTAGCGGCACCCTCGCCTCCGCCTGCCGTGCGGACGCCTCCTTCGCCTTTGCGCTAGGCGGACTGGTCCTGGGAGTGTTCCTCGGCAGCCTGCAACGTCCACTCTGGGAGCAGGTCCTGCCCCTTCATCTTCCCCCGATCGACCTGCTGCAGCTCGTACCCCTCTGGTCAGCGGTCCTTCTGCAGCTGGCCGCTGTCGGCCTTCTGCTCATCAGCGTGACCGTGGCTTGTGGGTTCCAGTTCCGCCTGCGAAGACCACAGCAGACCACAGCGTTGTTCCAGCCGGCCTGGCCAGGCGTGATCCTTCTGGCCGCTGCGCTGCTGCTATTGCTGGTCGTGAGCGGTGAACCCTGGAAGGTGTTGTGGGGGCTCGGCCTCACCGGTGCCCTTCCAAGGGCCTCGGCTGGGATCCCGCCACTAGCGGCTTCTGGTCGTCTCCCCAGCGGCTCTCTCTGCTGGCCTCACCGGCGAAGTGGCTGCATCACGAGGCGGTGGTGGTGGATCTGGCGGTGATCTACGGCGCCTTTGCCACCGGCCTCTGGGATCGCCAGCAAGCATTTGTCCAAAGTCCAAACCTGCAGCTGAACCGCGGACATCTGCGCGCTGGTCTCGGTGGTTTGTTGATGGGATACGGCGGTTTCCTTGCTTATGGCTGCAACATCAGCAGCTTCGTGGGCGGGGTGATGAGCTTCATCCTTCACGCCTGGGTGTGGTTGGCGGCCGCCTTTATCGGCTCCGCTGCCTGGCTGCGGCTGACCGAAGGTCGGCGCGTGGGCTGACTCGAATCAGCTACAGGTGTCGTTCGGATAGCCCGAACCGCCCCGGGCCATTTCACCAGCCGCAATAGCGGTGCCCCGGGCCTGCATCACCGCAGACGTCGGAATCAGCGGTGAGGGCTGCTGGCGATCATGAGGACCTTGGAATGGTCTTGAAACTGGGAACCTGAATCCCGATGGCGTGCTGAAACGACCGAACCACAGGAACTTGCGCTCACCAAGGGAATCCCTCTCCCGCCAGGAGCAGCTGGCTGGCGGGAGAGGTTTCAGGCGGCACGGCTCAGCGCTGCTGCGCCCCAAAGCCCAGCTCCAGGTCGGTGAGGATGTCCTGCAGGTTTTCCAGGCCCACCGAAAGACGCACCAGGCCAGGTGTGACGCCGGAGGCCAGCTGCTCCTCAGGCGAGAGCTGGGAATGGGTGGTGGAGGCTGGATGGATCACCAAGCTGCGTACATCGCCGATGTTGGCCACATGGCTGTGGAGTTTGAGCGCTTCCACGAAGGTCTTGCCGGCCTCCACGCCGCCCTGAATCTCGAACGCCAGGATGCCGGAGGTTCCCAGCGGCGCGTACTTGCGGCCTCGCTCATACCAAGGGCTGCTCTCCAGGCCCGCATAGTTCACCGACAGCACCTCGGGTCTGGCCTGCAACCAGCGGGCAACCGCCTGGGCATTGGAGGTGTGGCGTTCGATCCGCAACGACAGCGTCTCCAGTCCCAAGGCGACCAGCCAGGCGTTGAAGGGAGCGATGGAGGCGCCGAGATCCCGTAGTAGCTGCACCCTGGCCTTGAGGATGTAGGCAAGGTTGGCGCCGAGGCTTCCATTCACGCCAAGATCCCGGGCATAGACCAGGCCGTGATAGCTGGGATCCGGCTGGTTGAAACTGGGGAAGCGCTCGGGCTGGGCGGCGTAGTCGAAGCGGCCGCTGTCGACGATCACGCCACCGATGGCGGTGCCATGGCCACCGATGTACTTGGTCACGGAGTGGACGACGATGTCGGCGCCCCATTCGATCGGTCGGATCAGATAGGGGGTGGCGACCGTGTTGTCCACAATCAGGGGCACGCCTACCTCATGGGCAACGGCCGCTACTGTTTCGATGTCGAGAATGTCGCTTTTGGGATTAGCGATCGATTCTCCGAAGAAGGCCTTGGTGTTCGGGCGCACGGCATCACGCC
>JBAPUA010000133.1:0-13750 GCA_049282435.1 Cyanobium sp.
AAGCCGCCGGGAGCCTGTCGGGTCGGCTGAAGAGCTGGTCCGCAGGCTCGCACGACGAGGGCAGGCGAGAGAGGCCCGCCTGCGCCCCCCTTTATGGTGGAGCTTCAGCCGATTTCCCCATGCCCGCCCCCGTCCCCCAACCAGGTTCGGCCGTGCGGGCGAGGCAGAACACCAAGTTTGTCTTCGTCACCGGCGGCGTGGTGTCGAGCATCGGCAAGGGGATCGTGGCGGCGAGCCTGGGGCGACTGCTCAAGAGCCGGGGCTACAGCGTCTCGATCCTGAAGCTCGACCCCTACCTGAACGTCGATCCGGGCACGATGAGCCCGTATCAGCACGGCGAGGTGTTCGTCACCGAGGACGGCGCCGAAACCGATCTGGATCTGGGCCACTACGAGCGCTTCACCGACACCGCCATGTCGCGCCTCAACAGCGTGACCACCGGCTCGATCTACCAGGCGGTGATCAACAAGGAACGGCGCGGCGACTACAACGGCGGCACCGTGCAGGTAATCCCCCACATCACCGGCGAGATCCGCGAACGCATCCACCGGGTGGCCGCCAACTCCGGCGCCGACGTCGTGATCGGCGAGATCGGCGGCACCGTGGGCGACATTGAGTCCCTGCCCTTCCTGGAGGCGATCCGCGAGTTCCGCGGCGATGTGGGCCGCAACGACATGGCCTATGTGCATGTCACCCTGCTGCCCTACATCGGCACCTCGGGCGAACTCAAGACCAAACCCACCCAGCACTCCGTCAAGGAGCTGCGCTCGATCGGCATCCAGCCCGACGTGCTGGTCTGCCGCAGCGATCGGCCGATCAACGGCGACCTGAAGGCCAAGATCGGCGGCTTCTGCGGCGTGAACGGCGGGGCCGTGATCCAGGCCCTCGATGCCGACAGCATCTACGCCGTCCCCCTGGCCATGGAAGAGGAGGGACTGTGCCGCCAGGTGCTGGATGTGCTCGAGCTCACGGACCATCCCAGTGACATGGCCCGCTGGGGCGAGCTGGTGCGCAAGCTGCGCAACCCGGGCCCGGCGGTGAAGGTGGCCCTGGTGGGCAAATACGTGCAGCTCAACGACGCCTACCTCTCGGTGGTCGAAGCCCTGCGCCACGCCTGCCTGGATCGCGATGCCTCCCTCGATCTGCACTGGGTCTGTGCCGAACAGATCGAGAACCAGGGGGCCGATGGCCTGCTGCGGGGCATGGACGCGGTAGTGGTGCCCGGCGGCTTCGGCAATCGCGGCGTCGATGGCAAGGTGGCGGCGATCCGCTGGGCCCGGGAGCAGCGGGTGCCCTTTTTGGGGCTCTGCCTGGGCATGCAGTGCGCCGTGATCGAATGGGCTCGCAACCAGGCCGGCCTGACGGGGGCCACCAGCGCCGAGCTCGACCCGGCCACGCCCCATCCGGTGATCCACCTGCTGCCCGAACAGCAGGACGTGGTCGACCTGGGCGGCACGATGCGGCTGGGCGTCTACCCCTGTCGCCTGGCGGCCGGCACCATGGCCCAGAGCCTCTACGGCGAAGCGGTGGTCTACGAGCGCCATCGCCATCGCTATGAGTTCAACAACGCCTACCGAACTCTGTTCCTGGAGTCGGGCTACGAGATCAGCGGCACCTCCCCCGACGGACGCCTGGTAGAGCTGATCGAGCTGAAGGGCCATCCCTTTTTTACCGCCTGCCAGTACCACCCGGAGTTCCTCTCCCGGCCGGGCAAGCCCCATCCCCTGTTCCGGGGGCTGATCGAGGCGGCCCAGCTGCGCCTGCCCAGCTCCCCCCAGGAAGCCATCGGCATCCAGTGGACCGCTGAGGGCCCCGGCGCCGTGCCGTCAGCCTCCACGGTCCAGCCCGATTCCCGCCATGCCCCCCTCCCCCCCAGCGGCGGCAGCTGAGGCCGCGGACCTCAGCGGCACCGCCCTGCCGATCGTCGAAACGTTCCACTCGCTGCAGGGCGAAGGTCTGCATGCCGGCCGCAGCGCCTTCTTTCTGCGTCTGGCGGGCTGCAGCGTCGGCTGCAGCTGGTGCGACACCAAGCACTCCTGGCCGGTGGCCGCCCATGGCCAGCGCAGCCTGGCGGCCCTCAGCGCCGAAGCCCTCGAGGCGGCGCAAAGCGGCGCCGCCTTCGTCGTGGTCACCGGCGGCGAGCCCCTGGAGCACGACCTCACGTCCCTCTGTGCCGCCCTGGCGGGCGCCGGTCTGCCCCTGCACCTGGAAACCAGCGGCACGGCACCGCTGAGTGGCCGCTTCGCCTGGATCACCCTCTCGCCCAAGGGCCACCGGCCGCCGGGGCTGGAGCTGCTGGCCGCCTGCCAGGAGCTCAAGCTGGTGGTGCATGAGCCAGCCGATCTGGTCTTCGCCGAGGTGATGGCCGAGCAGGCCCTGCGGGCCAGCGCCAAGGTGGGTGGGCCAGGCCCCGCCCTGCTGCTGCAGCCCGGCTGGGACAGCCGCCAGGGCCAGGAGCTGGCGATCGCCTTTGTGCAAAGCCATCCCAGCTGGCGGCTGAGCCTGCAGAGCCACAAGTGGCTGGGGGTGCGCTGAGGGCCCCGGGCCCGTCGCACCGGCCTCAGGCGTCGACGCTGCGGTGCACCACCCGCTGGGGAAAAGGGATCTCAATCCGGTGCTCCATGGGATTGGCGATCCAGAAGTGCAGGACGTCATCGATCCAGGACTCGCCCCAGTTGATCAGCAGCTCCTTCGGCGCCGGCTGGGCCGGAGCTCGGTGAGCCCGAAGCGGACGCAGAACGGATCTGCCCCTTCCTCAGTGGGCCGCCCGACAGATCGGCGGCGCCACCGCCTCGAGACCGGCGAGCTCAAAGAAGTTCTGACCCAGGGCGATGCGCCGGAACGCCTCGTCGTTGACCTTGCCCAGAACGGCACTGGTGACGGCCAGCTCCTCCCGGTAGGCGACTTCGCTCTTGCCGGCGGCGGCGACGAAGTCGGTGCCGGGAATGAAGCGCCGCGGCCAGCGGTTGAACAGATCCACGTAGAACTGCCGCCGGGCGGGATCGCTGAACACCTGGTCATCGAGCACCCGCCAGGAGATGTCAAACGAGAGGTTGGGGTAGCGGCGCAGCAGCGATTCCAGCAGGGCCCGATGCTGGCGGGCATCGATCCGCTTCAGCTCCCTGGACAGACCCAGGTGCATCCAGACGATGCGGTTGTCGGGATAGAGGCTCAGCACCCGCTGCATCAGCGGCAGGTACCGGAGCGGCTGCTGGTCATGGCCGAGATCGGAGTGGATCGCGATCGGCATGTGGCGGCGACGCAGCTCCGCCATGAACGGCTTCCAGGCGGCAATCCGGTCGATCGGCACCGCCTGATGACCATGGCTGTAGAGGGCCTGCTTGACCAGGTTCACCTCCCCCATCCAACGGAACAGGCCCGGATACTCCCGATCGAGAATCGCCATCTGGGGCAGCACCTCAGCGGGTCTGGAGAGATCGGGGAAGGACATCGACAGCACCAGCTTCAGGTCGCCGGTCTCGAGATCCAGGCTGTTCTGAGCGTTGCTGAAATCGCTTTTAAGACTGGATCGCACCATCACGCCAGGACAGTCATCAGGATCAACGCAGGATGAACCCTCAGGCAATCTCTGACCGATCCCGTAGAGATTGGCGAACAACACGCCGCTGCGGCGCAGCTCGGCCAACAGGTCAATCCAGGCCATCGGTGGACCGCCGAAGGGCCGCCCATGCAGATGGGCATCCACCACCGCCAGCGGCTGCCGCTGGCGGCGGTCATAGCAATCAGTCGTGCCCTTGACAAAGTTCGCCAGGGTGAGCGGCCCTTGGATGGGAGTCTCGGCGACGAAGGCCAGACCCCTGCCGGCGGCCACCAAGCCCACGGCCGCCGCGCCGACCATCAGCGCCACACCCCAGGGGGCATGAGGCGGAGTGGGCAGCCAGGAGCGCCGGGGAAGCAGGGACTTCAAACAATGAGGCATGGGCTTTGAACGGCCGTCAATCCCCAATGAACGCCAGGGCAATCAGCGCAAAACCAGACGTTCACAGCACGTTGGCTGGCCGTTGCTGGCGCTCGGCCTTCCACAGGCGCCAGCGCACATCCAGATCCTGCGGCGCATAGATCACGATCGGCAGACTGGCGTTGTAGGGCACCACAAACGGCTTCGATCCCATCGGCACAAACGCCTTGCGGCGCGCGCTGCCCGGCGGACAGGCCATGCGGGTCGAGACCACGGGGCCCACATCCCGCACCCGGTAGATCGGATACCCCAGACCCGGCAGGGTCTCGCTGCGGACTTTCCCGCCGAAGCGCTGGCTGTTGCAGTCCACCTCCAGCTCGCGGCCGAAGATCAACTCCACGCGCCAGTCACTGGGACTGGGGGAGATCCTGGAGTCGGTGGTGGGAGGCAGCACCCCGGGCAGCTGGATCACCCAGCGGCGCTCGCCGGCCGCTGGGGCCGGATAGGGCCTGAGATCGAGCCGGGGGATGGCCTGGGCCGCACCGCCCAGGCCGATGCCGAGCTGCAGCGGCAGCAGCGAGGCCGCCAGCAGGACGACCGCGCGCAGGCCTCGGGGACGGGGACCGGGGCACAGGCGGCCGGCGGCGGAGCGGCCGGAGCGGACGGGGAGCATGGCGAGCAGGCGGGAGGGCGGCGGAGCGCGGCGACACCGGACCCCACTGCATCTTGGCCAGCGCGGTCGCCGGCGTCGACCGGCCTTTCAGAATGCCGGCATGAGCACCCCCGTACCCACGGCGATCGCCCTTCTGTCCGGGGGGCTGGATTCCGCCACCGCCGCCGCCCTGGCCCTGGAGGCCGGCTACCGCGTCATCGGCCTGTCCTTCGACTACGGCCAGCGGCACCGCCGCGAACTGGAGGCTGCCCAAGCCCTGGCCGGGGCTCTGGAGCTGGCCGAGCACCGGCTGCTGGCCGTCGACCTGGCCGCCTGGGGGGGCTCGTCGCTGACCGATCCCAGCATCGCCGTGCCCATCGGCGGCGTCGAAGCGGATGTGATTCCCAGCACCTACGTGCCCGCCCGCAACACGGTGTTCATCGCCCTGGCCCTGAGCCTGGCCGAAGCCCGCGGCGCCGAGCGGATCGTGCTGGGGGTGAATGCGATCGACTATTCCGGCTATCCCGACTGCCGGCCCGACTACCTGGAGGCGTTCCAGACTCTGGCCGACCTGGCCAGCAAGGCCGGGCGGGAGGGCCATGGCCCCAGGCTCTGGGCACCCCTGGTGAATGCCACCAAGACCGAGATCGTGCGCGAGGCCCTGCGGCTGGGGGTGCCGGTGGCCAGCACCTGGAGCTGCTATCAGGGGGGAGAGCGGCCCTGCGGCGTCTGCGACAGCTGCCGCATCCGCGACGCCGCCCTGCGGGAGGCGGGTCGGGCGGATCTGGCCAGCGACCGGGCCCGATGAGCGGCCAGCAGCGCTGCGAACTGCCATGGCGCGAGCCCTGGGCTGTGGTCCAGGCCCTGGCGGCCGCCTTCGGCAGCGATGGCCTGGTGTTCCTCGATGGCGACGGCAGCCGCCTGGGGCGGCGATCGGTGCTGGGGCTGAAGCCCCTGGAGGTGATCTGCTGCCGGGGTCTGCCCGGCAGCCCCGGCGCCGAGGATCCCTTCCTGGCCCTGGAGCGCATGGCGGCCCGGGGCGGTCCCTGGCTGGGCTGGCTGGGCTACGAGGCAGGGGCCTGGGTGGAGCCGGGCCAGCACTGGCAGGCCTCGGACATGGCCAGCCTCTGGGCCGCCCGCCACGACCCGCTGCTGCATTTCGATCGGCAGCAGCGGCGCTGCTGGCTGGACGGGGAGGATCCGGCCCGCCTGGAGGGGATGCGGCGCCTGCTGGCCGACCTGCCGCCAGCAGGCGCCGACTCCACCCTGGACCTCGGCGTCCCGGAACCGATCGCGCTGGAGGCCTGGCACTGGCACACTCCGGCGGAGCAGTTCGCCCGGCAAGTGAGCCAGCTGCAGCGGCGCATCGCCAGTGGCGACCTGTTCCAGGCCAACCTCACCGCCTGCTGCGAAACCCTGCTGGAGCGACCCCCGGACCTGCTCGGCCTGTACGGGCGCCTGCGCCGCCACTGCCCAGCCCCGTTCGGCGGCCTGGCGGTGGCGGGCGATGAAGCGTTGATCTCGGCCTCACCGGAGCGCTTTCTGAGCCTCGGCGCTGACGGCGGCATCGAGACTCGCCCGATCAAGGGCACACGCCCCCGCAGCGCCGATCCCCGGACCGATGCGCAGGCCGCCGCCGCCCTGGTCTGTGATCCCAAGGACAGGGCCGAGAACGTGATGATCGTCGATCTAATGCGCAACGATCTCGGACGGGTCTGCGTCTCGGGATCGATCGATGTACCCCAGCTCCTGGGACTGGAGAGCTACGCCCAGGTGCACCACCTCACGTCGGTGGTCACAGGCCAGCTGCAGCCGGGGCAGCGGCTGGTGGATCTGCTGCGGGCCTGCTGGCCGGGGGGCTCGATCACCGGGGCGCCGAAGGTGCGGGCCTGTCAGCGGCTCAATGAACTGGAACCGGTGGCGCGCGGGCCCTACTGCGGCTCCCTGTTTCACCTGGGAGCTGACGGCAGCTTCGACAGCAGCATCCTGATCCGCACCCTGATGGTGAAGGGGCGGCGGCTGCGGCTGCACGCCGGCGGCGGCATCGTCGCCGACTCCGACCCCGAAGGAGAGGCGGTGGAGATGGGCTGGAAGATCAGGCCCCTGCTGGAGGCCCTGGCCTGAGGCCGCCGCCATGTCCCAGCCCGAGCCGATCGCCTGGATCGCCGACCCCGAGGTTGCCGTTGCTGGCGATCCCACCCTGCCCACAGGCCACTGGGGCCATCCCGAGCAGCTGACGCTGCCACTCAGCGATCGGGGCCTGCTGCTGGCCGATGGTCTGTTCGAAACGGTGCTGGTGGAGGGGGGACGGCCGCGGCTGCTGGCGGAGCATCTGCAGCGCTGGCGGCAGTCGGCGGCCCTGCTCGCCATGGCCCCCCCGCCCGGCGCCGGGGCCCTCGGCCCCCGCATCGCCGAGGCGGTGGAGCGCAGTGGCATCCGCCAGGGAGCCCTGCGGCTGAACTGGAGCCGGGGCAGCGGCGGCCGCGGCCTGGATCTGCCCGCCGCAGACGCTCCCCGGCCGCCCCATCGCTTCTGGCTGCAGCTGAGCGCCTGCCAGCCGGTCTTCACGGCAGTCACGACGATCATCAGTCGCCATGAGCGGCGCAATGCCCACAGCCTGGTGAGCCGTTGCAAGAGCTTTGCCTACGGAGGCCAGATCCAGGCCCGACGGGAGGCCCGCGCCGCCGGAGTCGATGAGGCACTGTTGCTGAGCAGCGGCGGTGAGCTCTGCTGCGGCAGCGCCGCCAACCTGCTGGTGCGACGGTCGGGCCGTTGGCTCACCCCCCCGCTCAACAGCGGCTGTCTGCCCGGGGTGATGCGGCAGCAGGCCCTGCGGACCGCTCTGGCTGAAGAAGCCAGCCTCAGATCCGAGCAGCTGCTCAGCAGCGAGGGCGCCCTGCTGATCAACAGCCTGGGCTGCAGGCCCCTGAGCCACTGCGATGGGCTGCGGCTGCCGGCCCTGGAGCCGGCGGCCGCCGCGGAACTGTGGCGCAACTTGCTGCACCGGGAGCCCGCCGCGAAGCCGTCCAGAACCGATTAGGCGCCCACTGAAAACCCCTCGGAGGACACTGCAGGGGGGCCTACGGAGACAGCTCAGGCCCTAGGCCAACCCACCCCCCAGGGGGACTCCGGCCTCGGGACCGCCCCCCTGGAGGCCTGTTGCAGGGGTGTCCGGGCACAGCTTGCGGCTGGCCTGCGACTCAACCGCTCACGGGCTTGCCGGAACTGGCGACCGCAAGCGGCCAGCCCGTCCCAGCTCCATGGGCACCAGCCAGGGCCAGACCCCGGCTTCAGCGATGACAGGAGGCCTCAGTAGCAACCCTGCACGGAGATGCGATAGGTGAAACCAGTGGCCGCCATGTTGTCGGTGGCACCGACCTTGATGTTCACCTGGCTGACCAGCTTTCCAGGCACCGTCTGCACCCTGACCGAACCGCCGCTGCCGGGATCGGGGGTGAAGTTCTTGTTGTAAACCTGCAGGTTCGAGCCATCGCTGAACTTCAGGTAAGCCTGGATTGGATAGGTGGCACTCACCGAAGAATTGGCCGTGAAGAACAGCTTGTAGCTGCTGTAGGGCTTGGTGACGAAGAAATCGGTATTCCAGTTGGGCCGCCCCAGGGGATTGCCGGGGCTGACCGTCTTGGTGACGATGTTGGTGACCCCATTGCCACCCACCGGGCTGAGGAACTCGCAGGGTTCAGCTGAGGCGGGAGCGGCAGCAAGGGTGGTCGTAAGGCTGGCGCAGGCGGCAAAACCGATCACGCGGCGGAGCGGGGCAGGAAGCATGGGCCGGTGCTTGGCGAAGCGGCGAGATACTCCCAGCAAACTAGCCCCACCACTGCAAGCTGTTCCCACACTTCGCAGCTGGCGCCGGTGCCATTGCGGAACTCCAGCATCCCGCTGAGATGCTGTCCGGCAGGCAACCCTCTGGCAACCCGTCGCAGTGGCTGCCTGGCCACCCGTTCCAGCCTGGAACCACGGACAGGAAACGGCTGATCCCCAGCTCCGGCGTTGCCGGCCGCCAGCACCATTGAGGGACAACCCAGCCCCAGGGGGACAAGCCAGCTGCGGGCCGCCCCCGGGGGAGTCCCCATCAGGTGGATCGCTTGCGCCCAGCCCTGTGCCGGGGAGCCCGGCGTCGCCCATCCCTGCGCAACGGCTCGAGAGCAGCCTTAGACACTGAGGAAGCGATGGATCAGCTCCTGGCTGAGCTCGCTGGTGGGGCCGCTGGCCACCACCCCTCCCTTCTGCATCGCGTAGTACCAGTCGGCCTGGCGCACGAAGCTGGCGTGATGCTCCACCAACAGCACACTGATGCCCGTCTCGCGGATGATGCGAGCGACGGCGCGCTGGATGTCGAGCACCACCGAGGGCTGGATCCCCTCGGTGGGCTCATCGAGCAGCAGCAGCCGGGGCTTGCCGAGCAAAGCCCGGGCGATCGCCAGTTGCTGCTGCTGACCGCCGGAAAGATCACCGCCACGACGGGCGAGGAACTTCTCGAGCACCGGAAACAGCTCGAACACCAGCGGATCGATGTGACGATGGCGACCGATGCCGCCCGGCAGCGCCTCCAGACCCAGCAACAGGTTTTCGCGCACGGTGAGCTGGGGGATGATCTCCCTGCCCTGGGGCACGTAGCCGATACCGGTGCGGGCGCGGCGATGGGGCGGCAGAGCCGAGACCTCCTCCCCGGCCAGCTGCAGGGAACCACTGCGCTGGCGCAACAGGCCGATGATCGTCTTCAGCAGCGTGGTCTTGCCGACCCCGTTGAGCCCGATCAGACAGGCCATCTGTCCAGGCGCAATCGAGAGATCGACATTGCGCAGGATATGGCTTTCGCCGTAGTAGACATTGAGGCCCCGAACGGCAAGCAGATGGCCGTCCTCCCCACTGGAGGGGTGGGAACACTGCAGGGACTGGGTGGTGGTCATGGGATCTGCTGGTGGGATCCGCTGTCGCTGGCGACAGCAGAGGTGGCTCCATGGGCGGTGTCGTCGTCCTCAACCCCGAGGTAGACCTCAATCACACGGGGATCGTTCTGCACCACATCCATGCTGCCCTCACAGAGCACATGGCCTTCATGCAGCACCGTGACGGGACAGTCCAGTTCGCGGATGAAGTCCATGTCGTGCTCGATCACCAGCACGGTGTGATCACCGGCCAGATGGCGCAGCAGTTCGCCGGTGCGCTCCGTCTCCTCGTCGGAGAGGCCCGCCACCGGCTCATCAACCAGCAGCAGATCCGGATCCTGGGCCAGCAGCATGGCGATCTCCAGCCACTGTTTCTGGCCGTGCGAGAGGCTGCCGGCCGGCCGCGACGCACTGGCCTCCAAGCCCACCACCGCCAGCAGTTCCTGCACCCGATCCCGCTGTCCGGCGCTGAGGCGACCCAGCAGCAGCGCGAAGGGCGAATGGCTGCCCTTGACCGCCAGCTCGAGATTGCGGCGGGGGGTGAGGTTCTGGTAGACGCGGGGCGTCTGGAACTTGCGTCCGATCCCGAGCCGGGCGATGCGGTGCTCGCTGATCCCGAGCAACGACTGACCGCGGAAGACCACATCGCCGCGAGTGGGCTTGACCTTGCCGGTGATCACGTCGAGGAAGGTGGTCTTGCCGGCCCCATTGGGGCCGATCACGGCCCGCAGCTCGCCGGGGGCCAGGGCGAGATTGAGGTCATTGAGGGCCAGGAAGCCATCAAAGCTGACACTGACCGCCCTGAGTTCAAGCAGGGGCTTCACGGCTCTCCTCCATAGGGATTGGCCACGCTCTCCTCAGCGATGGCCCGGGACTCGATCGCGCGCTTCTCGGCCTGGGCCTCGGGATCGAGATCCAGGCCGGGATAGGTGGCGGACACCGGCGAGGAGCCCAGCATCGACAGGATGCGACCTGGGCCACCCTGGCGCCACCAGCCGACGACGCCATCGGGCAGAGCCGTGACCACCAACAGGAACAGCCCACCCTGAATGAACAGCCAGGTTTCAGGCAGCTGTTCGCTGATCAGGCTCTTGGCGTAGTTGATCAAGACGGCGCCGAGCACGGCGCCGATCAGGGTGCCGCGGCCGCCGACCGCCACCCAGATCACCATCTCGATCGAGAAGGGCACCGCCATGTACTGGGGGCTGACGATGCCGGATTGAACGGTATAGAGGGCGCCACTGATGCCGGCCAGGGCACCGGCCACGATGAACACCAACGTCTTGAAGGCGGTCGGGTTGTAGCCGGTGAAGCGCAGGCGTGGCTCATCGTCGCGAACGGCGATCAGGGCATCGCCGAAACGGCCGGTGGTGAGCCAGCGGCAGAGATACCAGGCGGCGATCACCAGCAGGACCGTGATCCAGAAGAGATTGCGCTGCATGGCGTCGGAGCCCACCATCAGGCCGAAGATGCTGGCGGTATCGGTCTTGAGACCGTTGGTGCCGTTGATCAACTTCTGCTGACCATTGAAGAAGTTGAAGAACACCAGCAGCGCGGCCTGGGTGAGGATCGAGAAGTAGACCCCCTTGATGCGGTTGCGGAACACCAGGTAGCCCAGCAGGCCGGCCACCAGGGCCGGAATCACCCAGATGGCGACGAAAGTGAACCACGGAGAGTTGAACGGCTGCCAAAACAGCGGTAGCTCCTTGACGCCGTAGAGGCCGAAGAAGTCGGGCAGCTGGCCGGGCTGCAACGAATCCAGCTGCAGATACATGGCGATGGCATAGCCACCGAGGGCAAAGAAGATGCCCTGACCGAGGCTGAGCAAGCCGGTGTATCCCCAGATCAGGTCGATACCCAGGGCGACGATGCCCAGGGACAGGAAGCGGCCCAGCAGATTGAGCCGGAACGGCGGCAGGATGAACGGCAGGATCAGGGCCGCGGCGATGATCGCGATCCAGGGCCAAAAGCGGCGCAGGAAGGCGGCCGGGCTGGAGGCGCTGTTGGAGGAGACGGTCATGGGTTCAGGCCTCCACCATGCGGCCCTTCTGCGGGAACAGCCCCGCCGGTCGGAACTGCAGGAACACCACGATCAGGATGAACACCAGCACCTTGGCCATCGAGGTGGTGGCGAAGAAGGTGATCGTCTCGTTGAGGCCGGCGGGCATCTGGGGCCAGAGCAGCAGCAGCGAGCCCGAGCCCAGGACGTAGCTGAGCACGCCGATGCCGAGAGCCGCGACCACGGTACCGAGCAGTTTGCCGACGCCGCCGAGCACCACGACCATGAAACAGTCGACGATGTAGTTGCCACCCAGGTTGGGACCCACCGACCCCAGCAGGGTCACGGCCACACCGGCGACGCCGGCCAGGCCCGACCCCACCAGGAAGGTGAGGGCATCGACCCTCTCGGTGGGGATGCCGAGGCAGCTGCTCATCGGCCGGTTCTGGGTGACGGCACGGATGCGGATGCCCCAGACGCTCTTCTGCAGGAACCAGTGCACCGCCAGCAGGGCGAGAATGGTCAGGGCAATGATGAACAGGCGGGCCGTGGGCATGGTCACACCCGCCACCTCGATCGAGCCGCGCAGCCACTCGGGCGCCGTCACATCGATGTTGCGGGCGCTGAACCAGGGCTGATCAAGGCTGCGGTCGTTGCCCAGAGCCGCGGCCAGGCCGATGCCGATGGCGCCAGCCCCAACCCAGCTGCCCACCCCCAGCAGCGGCGACCAGCGCTGACGCCACCAGGCGGCTGGCAGCAGCCGCGGCGCCAGCAGGCCCAGGGCCACCGCCACCAGCAGACCGATGAAAAAGGCGCTGGACACGGAGCGCACGAACTGCTGCAGGATCAGGCTGACGCCCCAGGTGGCCAGCAGGGTTTCCAGAGGGCGGCCATAGAGACGACGGATCACCGTCTTCTCCAGCAACAGGCCGGCCAGGCCGCTGACCACGAAAGCGAGGGGGATCGAGAGCAGGATGTAAACGGGAAACAGTCCCTCCAGCGGCCCGTTTTTCAGCAGGTTCTGCACCACAAAGGTGGTGTAGGCACCCAGCATCATCAACTCGCCATGGGCCATGTTGATGACGCCCATCAGCCCGAAGACCACGGCCAGGCCAAGGGCCGCCAGCATCAGTACCGAGCCGATCGCCAGACCGTTGAAAAGTGTGTCAAGAAGAACGTTCATGGACTCCCGTGAAGGACGGGGGCAAAGAGATCAGGCAAAAGAATCAGCGGGCCGCCATGGAACCCAAAGAAAAAGGGGGAGGAACGGATTCCTCCCCCCCACCGGGCTGAATCCCTTGTAGGGACTCACATCTTGAACTTACCGGCGTCAGGGCGGTCCTGGGTCCAGTCGCAGGTGTAACCCTTGGTTTCAGGCACGAACTGGTTCCAGGCGATCGGCTTAAGAACGCCCTTGTTCTCGATGATCTTGAACATGCCGTCCTTCTGCACCTCCCCGATCATCACCAGCTCAGTGGTGTGGTGGTTGGGCTGAACTTCGATCTTGCCCTGGGGCGCATCGAAGGTGACGCCGATCAGGGCAGCACGCACCTTGTTGTCATCGACACTATTGGCCTTCTCGGCACCCTTGGCCCAGAGGTAGACCATGTTGTAGGCCGATTCAGCAGGGTCACTGGTGACCCGCTTGTCGCCATACTTGGCCTTGAAATCAGCGGTGAACTTCTTGGAGGCAGGGGTATCGAGGCTCTGGAAGAAGTTCCAGGCGGCATAGGTGCCTTCAAGGTATTCGGGGCCGATGGCCGCAACCTCTTCCTCGGCGATCGAGAAACTCATGATCGAGTAGCCGTTGGCGGGAGTGAGGCCAGCTGCCTTCATCTGCTTGAAGAAGGCGACATTGCTGTCTCCGTTCAGGGTGTTGACGATCACACCGCCCTTGGGAAGAGCTTGTTTGATCTTGGCGATGATCGGAGCCACCTCAGTGTTACCCAGAGGCAGGTAGTCCTCACCAACCAATTTGCCGCCCTCGACCTTGAGCTGCTCCTTCATGATCGTGTTGGCGGTCCGCGGATAGACGTAATCCGAACCGACCAGGAAGAAGTCCTTACCCTTGTTCTTCAGCAGCCAGGAGACCGCGGGCTCAGCCTGCTGGTTGGGGGTGGCTCCGGTGTAGAAGATGTTCCTGGAGCACTCCTGTCCTTCGTACTGAATCGGGTAGAAGAGGAAGTGATCCTTGGCTTCGAACACCGGCAGCATCGCCTTGCGGCTGGCCGAGGTCCAGCCGCCGAACACCACGGCAACCTGATCCTGAT
>JBAPUA010000134.1:0-3062 GCA_049282435.1 Cyanobium sp.
CTCCTTCACCGGCTCCAATCCCGTGGGCTCGCGGTTGTATCAAAACGGCTCCAAAAAGCTCGCCAAGGTCACCTGCGAGATGGGTGGCAAGAACCCGCTCATCGTCATGCCGGATGCCGACCTAGAGAGGGCGGTGCAGGGTGTGATCGGCGGCGGCTTCGGCTCAGCGGGACAACGATGTACCGCCACCTCGCGCCTGCTTGTGCATGTGGACGTGAAGGCCAAACTGTTGGAGCTCCTCGTGGCAGCCACAACCTCCTTGAAGGTGGGCAACGGCTTGGATCCGACTACTCAGATGGGCCCAGTCGTCGATCAGGACCAATTTGATACCGACCTCTCATACATTGAGATCGCCAAGAGCGAAGGCCTGAAGCTGATCGCCGGCGGTAGCAAGGAGGAGTCGGCCGGGAACGGCTACTTCCTCCAGCCCACCATCTTCGACGGTGCTCAGGCCACACACCGGCTGTTCCAGGAGGAGGTGTTCGGTCCCGTGCTGGCGGTCAGCGAGTTCTCGTCCTACGAAGAAGCTATCCAGCTTGCGAATGGTGTCCCGTTCGGCCTCTCTGCCTCGATTTTCACCCAGAGCATCGTGACAGCGCAGCACTTCATCCAGGATATCCATTCCGGGATGGCACATGTCAATGAGCCCTCGATCGGCGGCGAGGCTCAGCTTCCATTCGGTGGCGTCGGTATCACGGGCGTCGGCGACCGGGAGATGGGGGAAGATGGGGTGAACTTCTACACCCAGCTCAAGACCGTCTTCATCAACTACTCCCTCTCCGGCGAAAGATCGATGAGTCGCTAAATGGTCGAACTCTTCCCCCTAAAGCCTCAAGGCCTAGAGGCAATACTTAAGAATTGATGCTAGTCACGTCTCAGCTCAGGGCCTATCACTTAGGTCTGTCGATCTCGCGATAGCGCCCCAGGAGGTCTCTTGCAAAACCTCTATTGATGGTGGCGCAAGACAATCAAGCGGCGCTGGCTATGCCACCAATCCTAATCAGGGTTTCTCCATTGGAGAAGACAATGAATAATAAAGTGACTGATCTGAGCGTCGACTTTGTCATGGTTGACGGCGCCGAAGATCCAGATATTGTCGGATGCTGGGAGATGCACTGGTGGGCGGCAAAATTCGACGACCATCCAGTGGGCAAAGTTATAGATGGGGCCGGTATTCGTTACGCTTTTGGCGAGGAGGCTGAAGTTGACTCCAGTAAGCTGCCGAGCATCTTCACGGTGGCGCCAGCAATATCGCCGATAGTAATGTCATCCGGGATGGGATATCTGGCTGATTATGGCCTTGGCGATGCTGCGTGTACTAGCGTGGGGAGGCATAGGAACAAGGGCGACAGAGCAATTCAAGGATGGCGGAACGCTCAACTGCGTCCATCGGCTGGAACGTCAAAGGATCTCAAGTTTTTCGAAAACACCATTCCCAAGGATAACCCACTGCTGGTAATCGGTCGCTTATTGAGCGAATCTCACCAATACTAGCCACAAGTGCACTTAACTTGCCAAACTTAATCCAAAGGTACAATTATGCAGGACCCTTCTTCTCTGCCGCTGAAAGGAATCACGATCCTTGATTTATCCCGCGTCTTGGCGGGCCCGTACTGCACCATGATCTTTGCACAGCAGGGTGCCAAGGTGATCAAGGTTGAGATCCCCGGAACTGGGGATGACTCAAGAGCCTTAGGGCCTTTCGTGAATGGCAAGTCGCTTTATTTTTCATCCATTAACTACGACAAACAGAGCATCGCCCTCACCTCAAGCAGCTAGGAGTTTGTTGCCAATAGAGCAGCAGCCCGGCTGATCCGGCGAACTCCACCCCTGAGCTGAACCGCGGCGGCTTTTTTCTTCTGGTGACCATGCCCGTCGTCGTAGGGCTGAATCACCCCTGGCTGCTCTGGCCAGGGCCACTGCCCCTCATCCAGTTGCTGACGCCAGCGCCTGCTGCTGTGATCGCTGGAACCTGAATAACTTGAGCAGGTTGTGCGTGGCGGCGATCAGGTGCCACTCGCCATTGACCTTTTCTATGCCGCGCAGCAGGAAGCGGCGCAAGCCGCGTACCTCCTTGATCTGGCCATTGACTGGCTCCACGATCGCCTTGCGCTGGGCATAAATCTTGGAACCTTTCTTGCTGCGGAGCTTGCGGGCCATGCGGGTTTTGGCGTCGGCGTCCTTGGGCAGCGGTCCACGTTTCGGCGGTAGTGGCTGACCGTGCGGCAGACGGCCGGTGGCGATGTAGGCGTCAATGCCCTGATCGGCGCAGGACTTGGCGTTGTCCTCACTCCAGTAGCCCGCATCAAAGGTCATCACCTCTGGCAAGGCATCGGCGCTGGTCGCGATGCGCTCCAGCATCGGCTCAAGGTGTTCCACATCCGGTGGCTGGTTGCTCACCCCAACGGCGACGATCACCTGGTGGTCGCTGTCGACAGCCAGCTGGCAGTTGTAGCCCTGCAGATAGGAGCCGCCCGACTGCATGAGATGGCTGTCGGGGTCGGTGAAGTTGCGCTGGGTCTTGCTCGTCGGCGTTCCGTCGGCCTTCCTGGCCAGGCCCCGTCTGGGCATCGCGTCAGCCGCCAGTGGCTCCAGATCCGGTGGCTCCAGGCCAGCGCTCTCGGCAGCCTTGTTCGCCGTCTCCCTCGCGGCTTTGGCCTTGGCCGCTGCCGCCTCAGCTTTCCTGTTCGGCTCGGCCTGCTCAGCTGCCGTTGCATTCGATTCCTGGGCAGCTGCTGCTTTGGCTCTGGCTTCCTCCGCTTCCTCCAATCGTTGACGCGCCGCTGTCGCAGCGGTTTCCGCTTCCATCTCCAAGCGGGCCTGGCGGATCCTGGCCAGACGGTCCTGCCGGCGCCGCAGTTCAGCCGGCAGGTCGCTGCCGCGGTTGCCCTTGCCGTAGCGCCGGTCTTCCTGGGCATCCAGGATTTCGGCGCGGCGCATCAAGGCGTTGATCTCCTGCTCCAGCTGCTTTTCCGCTTTGAGCATCCGCTCGTGGCTCATTGCTTTGCGCTTGCTGGCATTGGCCTGCACCTTGGTGCCATCGAGGGCCACATGGCCCAGGC
>JBAPUA010000135.1:0-2779 GCA_049282435.1 Cyanobium sp.
TGCCCCACCCACAGGCCGATCTCGAAGGGCCACTGGCCGAGCAGCTTGGGATCTTTGCGGCGCTCCAGCTCCAGGGCGCAGATCAAGGTGGAGGCGCGGCCGAGCTGATCGAGGGTGAGCAGGCGGAGGGTGTAGCGCATCAGCACGCTCATGCCGGCCGACTCGATCGACCCCCCATGGCGCAGCCGGCGCAACACCAGGGTGTAGGCCGCCAGACCCAGGTAGGCCTCGGTCTTGCCGCCGCCGGTGGGAAAGAACAGCAGGTCGATGGTGTCGCGATCGCCATCCGTGGGCTCGGCCATCCCCACGAGGTTCATCAGCAGAAAGGCGAGCTGGAATGGACGCCAGAGGGGCTTCACGTCTTCCGGCTTTTGGCCCCGCATCACCCCGAATCGCTGACGGGCAGCGGCAGCCATCACGCGGTTGGCGATAGCAAAGGCCAGCCGCACCTGTTCGTTCTCCAGCGCTTCGATGCCACGCTCGATCCGCCTTGCCTGCTTGCTGGCTTCCTGCAGGAGCTCTGTGGCGGTGGACTGCTGCTGCTTGCTGGGCGTGTCCGTCGTCGAGCGCTGCTGCTCGATCCAGTCCGTGTAGGCCGTCACGAGAGGGCGTAAAGCCTTCTGCACAGGGTCAGCCCCTTCGCTCGCCAGGCGATCAAGTTCCGCCATCGACAGCACCAGTCCGGCGGCTTCCAGCTCCCCAACCCTGGGCAGCACCTTCTCCACGGTGGCCTGAGGCAGCCAGGTGGTGCTGATCTGGTGGCAGTGGCCGTTGGAATCGATCCGAGGGACCACAGAGATGTTGTGACCCACGGCGAATTCGTGGTCGCCCCGGTAGTGGAGGTTGTTGACGCGATGGTCCCAATCGTTGGCGTTGATCGCCAGATCAGCGGCGCGCGGGTCGCGGCGCTCCAGGAAGCCGGCGCTGCAGGCCACATCCAGCTGCACTTGGTAGGCACTGGCACGATCGCGGTCTTCGGCGCTGCGCCCCTCAAAGCTGCGTTCGTTGGTGAGGAACAGACTCACGGCCACGGCGCCGGTGGGGTAGCCCTGCTCCGCAGGGGCAGGCCTCAGGTGCCAACGCAGCATCAGGCCATCGCTGCCGGGCACAGGCTTGGCCTGGGCCGGTCGGCCACTGGGTGACAGCCATTCGGCTGGGATGTTGATCTGCTCGGTATGGGGTTCGCGTAACCAGGCTTCGTCGGCCTTGCTGTCTTCTGGCGGGGCCGTGGGCTTGTAGCTGGCCCAGTGCACCGTGACCTCCAGCCCGCTGGCTGGCGGGATGAGCAGGCTCAAGCCAACGGAGCAGGTGAAGAAGACCCGCCGCGCCGGCCCGGCTTCACTGGCGCCGGTGTCATCGCCGCTGGCGTTGCTTCTGCGTTTGGCGGACAGGTTCTGGCCATCGAGGCCAGCGAACTCGTCGTCGGCCGCATCATCGGCGCGGTCGCCAAGGCTGGTTTCACTGGGGATCAGAAAACCGGTCTGGTACCAGCGGTTTGGGGGGCGATCGAGCAGCTCTTCGCGCAGCTCAGTTGCCTCCTGGCTCTGGCCTTCGGCCTCCAGCTGCGCAAGAAGGCCAGGGGTGGGCCCCACCAGATCAAGCTCCAGGGCATGAATCAGCTGTTCTCGGACCGCTGCGCTGGTGGAGTTGGTGGTCAGTGTTCTGGCTTCTGGGGAGGACTCAGCCTGGATGAGAGCGGACGGAATGGGTTCCATGGTCGCTACGCCTCTTGGCCGCCGCCGAGAAATGTGTTCAGCCGCTCAGCGATCAACCGCCTGCGTTCCGTCAGAAAAGCCTTGTAGTGCTCCACGGTGAGCAGGTTGGGGTCGGTGGGGATGCACTGACTCTCGAAGGGCTGATCGCCATTGGCCTCTCGCACCTCTGGGAAGTAGAGGGAAGGCTCCTTGGCACTGATCTTGCGGTTGGCCTTGCCGCTGATGAAGGCAAGGTTGGCGATGTCATCGGTCTCCCGGGTGGTGGCAGTGCTCTTGAGAACAGCCTTGGGGAAGATGTGGTGGAACTGCAGCTGGTGGGCATTGCCCACATGGCTGAGGGCTATGACCAGGTTGGAATGCCAATCGCGGGCATCGGCGGCTTGAAAGGCCAGGAACATCGTCTTGAACAGGGCGCTGCGCTGATTGCGACCTTCCAGCTCTTCTGGGGTGACATCCAGGCGACCCACCTGGGTGCGCAACCGATCCAGCAGCTCCTGGAAGCCCCCGCCTTCGCGCAGTGTCTTGAGGTCTTGGTCGAGCAGGGTTTCGCTGGAGCCCCGGCTGTAGCGGCCTTTGGCATTGGCGAGCAACACCCAGCGGCGTAGGCCTCTCTCTTCAGCGGCCGCGAGTTCGTAGGAGCGCTGGGCTCCATAGAAGCCCAGGCTGATCAGCAGGAACGGCGAGGCCAGCAGGGCGGGGCTGGTGATGCCGGCATTGCTGCGCAGGAAGTTGATCGCGAACTCCATGCCGCGGCAGCCGTCGTCCCAGCCGCTCTTCAACTCATCCAGGGTGAGGTTGGAAACGGTGAGAAAGCGGGACTGGCCAGTTCCATGGGCGACAAGGTTCTTAAGGTGCAAACCCAGGTCGATCTCAAAACCGTCTTTCGTGCCATCGGCCTGGAAGGCCTGGAAAACGCTTAGGGAGCCACGCCACTTGGCGGTGATCTGGGCAAGGGCAAGATCAGAGCCTGACTGACGGACACATCTCATCCGAGAGGGTCATGCGACAGCCAGCAGCTGGGACGGGTGTGGCCGTGGTGGCAGGTCAATCCGCGTGAACCAGGG
>JBAPUA010000136.1:0-17975 GCA_049282435.1 Cyanobium sp.
GTCTTCTTCGCGGTCGGCCAGCACGAAGTAATGGCAGAACACCTCGGGGGCGCGCTGAAGCGTGCGGTCGATTCGGCCATTGCGCTGCTCCATCCGCCCCGGGTTCCAGGGCACGTCGAAGTGGAACAGATAGCGGCAGTGGTTCTGCAGGTTCACCCCCTCGCGGGCGGCATCGGTGGCGATCAGGATGCGCAGCGGATCCTGATCGGGCGGGCTGTTGAAGCTGCGCTTGAGGGCTTCCCGCTTCTCATCGCCGATGCCGCCGTGGAAGGTGGCGATGCGTTCCCGCTCCCGGTCGCTGCCGGCGATCAACGATTCGATCTGCTCCTGCAGCCAGCGCTTGGTGTCGGCGTACTCGGTGAAGATCAACAGCCGCTCGCCGTTCCACTTGGCCCCCTCCTGCCCGAGATCTGGGCAGAGGTGCTGCTGGATCCAGCGGCGCAGGTAGTGGATCCGGGCGTCCGCCTCGTACCGCGAACGCTCGCTGATGCGCTGCATGTCCTTGAGCAGCGTCCACTCTTCGGGCCCGGCGCCCAATTCGGTGGTGGCCACGGCCAGCCGATGCTCCTGCTCGGCTTCCCGCTCCACACTGTCTTCATCGGCCTCGGCGCGATCGTCGTCGCCGTCGATGCCCTGTTGCAGCAGCTTCAGTTGCCCCGGATCGCGGGCCGTGCGCAGGCGCTCGCCGGCATCGCGCCGCCGCAGCGTGTCGCAGTGCACCCCCAGCGTGCGGTGGAACGCCTCGATGGAGCTGAGTAAGCGCTTCTGCAGGTTGGTGACCACCAGCAGCTCGGCGGCTCGCTGTTTGCTGTTCGCGCCCTTGAGCCGCTGTTCCCGCAGGGTGCGGTACTCCTTGAGCAGGCGGGCCAGCTCTAGCTCAGCGGTGGAGGGATCCAGGCCCTCCAGCACCACAGGCACCACCTCGCGCTTGGGCAGCTCCTCGCCGATCCGGCGCAGGTCTTCCTTGAGGCGCCGCACCAGCACAGGCTCGAGGTCGGCTTTGTTGCGCACGGGCACCCCGCGGCAGAAGCGGGTCGGGTCGAGGATTTCCAGCAGGGCGGAGAAGCTGTTGCTGTGGCCGTTGTGGGGCGTGGCCGAGAGGAACAGCTTGTGCTCGAAGCAGAGGGCCAGGCCGCGGACGGCCCGAGTGAGCTTGGAATCCACGGCAACCTTGGAGCCGCTGGCAGGTGCCGCGTTGTGGGCCTCATCGAGGATCAGCAGAGCCCTCTCGCCATCCCCCAGCCAATCGCGCATCGGACCGGCGTAGTCCTCGTTGCGCACCAGCGCCTGGCTGAGGATGAAGCGGGTGTGGGTCGCCCAGGGGTTGATGCCCCAGCCCCGCTCCCGCCGCATCCGCGAGACGTACTCGCGGTTCATCACCTGGAACGGCAGGCCGAAGCGGCCTTCCATTTCGCCCTGCCACTGCAGCACCACCGAAGGCGGGGCCAGCACCACAATGCGCTGAGCCTTCTGGCGCAACAGCAGCTCGCGCGCGATCAACCCGGCTTCGATCGTCTTGCCGAGGCCCACGTCATCGGCGATGAATAGCGCCACACGCGGCATCCGCAAGGCCTTGCGCAGCGGCTCTAACTGGTAGGGCTTCACATCGATCCCCGCCCGCAGCGGCGCCTGGAACAGCCCCGGGTCGGTGGCCGTCACGCAGTTCCACTGCAGGGTGTGCAGGTAGCTGGAGAACACCTGCGGGTCGTCGAAACCCCGCTGCCCGATCGTTTCCCAGGTGCTCTGGCCCAGCACTCGCGCGTCCACTTCACGCTCCCAGAACACCTCGGTGATCTGGCCGTTGGCGTCGTCATCCAGGCAGGCCAGCCGCACCACGGTGTCGCCGCCGTCCTCCGGCGGCTGTACGTCCTCCACCAGGTGGAGGTGGCTGCGGCAATGAACCACGCAACCCTTGCTGAGGGTGAGAGCAGGCGGAACCATGCTCATAGCAGCAGAGCCTGCCGCGGCTGGCCTGGCATAGGGGGCAGGGGACGATTGACCCAGTCTGCCGCCAGCAGAGACCAGACGCAGCCTGGATTCTCCCGGCCCCGCCCGGATATGCCAAAACTATGCAACGTGCGCATTGTTTTGGCCTACGAGCCCTGCAACCGCACCGCCTCCTCGTACTCCGCCCCGATCCCCAGCCCTGAGTCTTCATCCGGCATCAGCCGCTTCATGCCCACGTGGATCAGGCAGGCCAGGGCCAGGTCGCTCCAGCTGCCGGGCAGGGTCTTGAGGCTGCGGGAGGTGCCGGGCTTATTGATCTGCAGAGCCCCAGACCCCTCAGCCGAACCCCTTCGCTGGTCCGCGGCTGCCTGGCGGCAGCAGCGGGATCTCGATCACCGCCCCCTGCTCCACCGGGTAGCCCTCCAGCTCCAGGTGCATGTCGCTGCTCACCAGCGTCAGCGGTGGCCGAGATCGATCGCCTCCATGAACACCATCACCAGGTCCTGCCCCGGCCCAAGGACATCGGCATGGCGCTTGACGTCTTGCCGAAAGCGCAGCGCCGTGTATTTCTTGAGGTCGGGCCGGGCTGAGAGCACGTTGGTGTGCAGAAAGCGGCGGTTGCCGTACTCCGTCTCGTTGAGGAACAGCACGTAGGGCTCATCCCCATCCGGCCCGGGCAGATCGTCCTGGGTGGTGATGTGGAATCCGGGCACGGCGGCGGCTTCCCCTGGGGGGGTAGCCCCAGCATCAGACATCCAGCGAGGATGGTGATGATCTGCCACAGGCTCTGCTTTTCGCTGCTGATGAGCCGGCTGACGCTGGAGAGCCTGCTGGCCCAGAAGCAGGAGCTGCCGCCGATCGCCGCGGTGATCAAGCAGCTGCGGCAGCACCATCCCTGGATTCAGCAGGAGCAGCACCGCTACCGCTCCCCACGGGGGTTTCAGTCCTGGGCCAACCACCTGGCCTATGCGGCCTTGATGGAATCCGGTCTGGAGACGATGGATGCGATCGAGGACTCGGTGGGTGCCTGGGCTGCCACCACCTGCCGCTGGGCACGGCTGCAGCAGGCGCCGCCCCGCTTCCTGGCACCCGAGCTGGCGGCGGCCTTTCGTCATACGGCTCTACCGCCGCTGGATGAGCAACTGCCGGTGGTGCTGCCCTGCTTCCGGCTGATGCTCCCCGATGGCGCCCTGTTCACAGAGGACGGGGTGCCGATTCCGGTGGTGATCGTCTCCGACCTGCGGGTGATGGCCGATTGGCTGCCGCAGCAGGTGCGGCGCATCGGCGGCATCAGTTGCCTGGGCCTGGCCCTCGATGGCGCCACCTACCTCACCCGCCACTCCTTCCAGCAGATCGGTGAACGACAGCCCACCGTGGAGGACCTGAGCCACCCGGCCTGGCAGTGGGATGAGCAGGCGGTGCAGAGCACCAACCAGCGGATGGAGGGCCTGGCGATCAACGCCCTGCTGGTGCAGCTCTACCAGCCGGAACTGCTCACCACCGGCCCGGCGGCCAGGGTGCCAAGCGGCAAGGGCTTCTCCGCTGGCAGTGCCGATGACACCGGTCTCGTGAAACCCCAGGGCCCGGTGTGGATCGGCAAGGACTTCCGGCTCGATCGCACCCCCAGGGCCGCATCAGAAGGGTCCGCGGCTGGTGCCAGCAGCAGCGCCTCGCCCCGGCCCCATTGGCGCCGGGGCCATTGGCACACCGTGCTGCATGGCGAGAAGCGTCAGAGCCGGCGGATGCAGTGGTTCCAGCCGGTGTACGTGGGGCTGAGCTGAGCACATCGACCCGGACGCGACCCACACCCCCGATGGAGAAAAGCCGGCGGGGATGCCGCCGGGCAACAACCTCAGAGCACCTGCACCCTGGCCTGGTGCCCGAGCACCCGCTGCTGATTGGAGGCCAGGATCAGCGCCTCTTCTCGGGGCACGTAGTGCGGCTCAGCCGAGATATGCCCCTCGCGATCGAGGAAGAGCACCCTGAGAAGCCGGCCAGCGGCATCAAGGAGATGCACCGAGATGACGCGGATCGGGCAGGAGCGGCTGAGGGAAGTGGCGGCCATGGCTGTGCTGGCGAACGACACCGCCGTTGAGCCCCGGCGCTGCCAGCACCGCGCAAGGGTCGCGCAGCGACTTGCGTCAGCCCTTGCGCGGTGCGCAAGCCGGGGCAGGCCGGGTGGCGTGATCGCCAGCGCCATGGACCCACAACCCATCAAATCGGTAGCCGCTGATGGAAGACCAGTCAGGCGCGCCGTACTGCGCCCAATCGGACGAATAATGCAGCCAATGCATAAAAATGACGGCCGCAAGAGACAGACTCAGCCTTCACCGCAACTGAGTAGACGCCTTTTGGATTGTCACACTATCTCAGGCTTGGTCTAGCGAGATTTTTTCAAGACCCGTTGCGCCGCAAGGGATCTCAAAAATTCCGGATATTTTGGGTTATACGGGCCCGTAGTGCGCAGCCGGAAGAACTCGTGCACGGGAGATTCACAACGCGCGAGTCTAGGCACCACCGCCAAATTTTCGCAACATTTCACAACGTTCGGCGCTTTGCCGCCATCCCTGGTGGTATCGCCGCCTTGCGCACCCCATCGGTGCTGCCAAACTGATTGGACCCCCGACAGGGACTGGCTCGGCTCGGTCTTCCGGGCAGGGAGCCCTGGGTCTTTCCAAAAGGAAAGGCCCAGGGGCTTCTACCTCCCTGAGCCTCCCCTTGAAGGGCGCTCCTTCGTCAAGAGCTGCCTCATGGTGACTCATCAAAAGCCGGACGGCGAGTCCGGCGTACACAACTTGTCAATGGCTCATGGCGCCTTGACAGGTCCTGCATCGAGCTTCTCGATGCATTCCATCGCGGGTTTGGAAGGCAGCCCCTGCCCTTCTGGACAGCACTTGACCGCTCCGGCATGGGGGTGGCGGTGATGCCTGAGCCCCAGCCGACCCGCTGTTACCTGTACAAAGTGGAGGGCTACGGCATCTCCGCTACGGGTGATCCCTATGCCGACGTTTTGCTGATCCATCCACAAGGCGGAACCAGCAAGGCCCAGGCCTTCAGCAGTTGCTTCGGTGACCTCGATCAGCTCCCTGCCTTCGTGGGGTCTGAGGTGAGCCTTCAGGTGACGCCCTCGGGTCTACAGCTCAGGCCCTTGGCAGAACAGGCCATGCCTGGCCTTGAGGGCTCAGTCGATCCGGCGCCTGACCAAGGCCTGACAGCGGATCGACCGATCTTCGATTCCGATTGCGCGTTCTTTCCCCCCGAGGCAGACCCTGCCGAGCTGCCCCCCACCCCAGGCAGCTCCACGATCCCAACCGTGCAGGAAGTCGCCGCGACTGTGGCCCGCCTGGCCAGGGACTTTGAGCTGCCCACCGTCATGTGGGTTCACCTGCCGATTCGGCATGACCGCTCCTCGGATCAGCAGCGATGCCCCCTGAGGCACCAGGCGCCCCCTGAGGCCTGGTGAACTGATGCAACCGCGCCGACTGCGGACTACGCCGCCACCTGCTGCTGCACCAGGTAGGCCTCAATCCAGTCGTGGTGACACCTCTGGTTGATCCGATCGGCGATGGTTACCGCTTCTTCTGGCACCTGGAACCGCTTGCGGAAAGCCCGGGTCAGGCTCTCCAGCTGGGGCCGGGGCAGGGCCCGCAGGCTGCTGTGGAGGTGCTGGATGGTCTGGGCATCCAGGGCGGCCTGGCCGGGGTCGGTCGGGGCCTGGGGATGTGAGGCCAAAGCCGTGGCCTGAGGGCGGCCTTGGATCGGGGATGCAGTGGCGGAAGAGGGTGTGCCTGCCGCCGGCCGGGACACGGGAGGCTGCTGACCGCCTGGCCGTTCTGGCCCGGCCCCCTGGCCGCCTGCGCTGCTGACCTGGCGCTGCGCCTTGTCATAGAGGGCGAGGCCAAACGGGTTCCCGAAGGTCATCAGGGCCCGCTTCATGGCGTCGGTCTCGGCCTCCTTGAGGGCGGACTCATGGGCCTGGCCCAGGTCCACGTCGATGCCGTGACCGGCACCGCTTCCCTCCCGAACCAGGGGTGTCAGGCCGCCGGCGGTGACGGTGACGCGCACGCGGGCGGTGTAGGTGACGCCCCAGCCAGATTTCTGATCTCTGCCGATCAATCGCTCGGCCTGGGCGACGCAGCGGACGGCGATGGTCTGGCGCTGCCAGCCATCGAAACCAAAGATGCGGTTGGCTTCCGCGATCACCTGCCAACCCTCGAGATAGCTCACCCGGCTGCGGCCCTGCTCCCGCTGGCGAACATTGGCCCGATCCAGGGGGGCGGAGAGTGCCGCGAGCTGCTCGGGGGAGAAGCCTGGTGGCTGAACCGGGATGCCGGCCGACACGGATTCCGGCGCGGCTGCTGGAGAGGCCGCCTCGGCGCGGTCAGTGGAGCGGATCAGCTCCAGGGCCGATGGCGGCCTCTGGCTTGGTCGGGGAGCTGCCGTGCGGCTGGTGCCGTTGGCAGAGGGAGCGGCGACGGTCATGACGGTGGACGCAATGGTGTGAGGAGAAAGGAGAAGGGGCCCGGCTGCACCACCGGAACCCCACATGCGAGGGGGCCTATGGGCCCTACGGCCTATGGCCGTCAGTGGATGCGCCAGGAGCGGCGGGAGACGAGCTGGGCGCCGGTGATCTGCTGGCCTGCCTTGAGAGCCGCCTTGATGGCGGTTTTGTCGGCTGAGAAGGTGGTTTTGACGCAGAGCCACTCGGGATCGAGCAGGGCCTCGTTCTCGATCTCGACCGCCTGCGACTTGCGGCTGCTGAGCTCGTGATTGGGGAATGAGAAGCGGGTGGCTGAGGGCTGCAGCCGGGTGAGCACCAGGACCAGAGAGTCCTCCAGGGCATCGGCCCGGGAGGCATCAGATCGGGACAGCTCAGTGAGGCGCCTGGCCTGCTGCTGCCGATAGGCGGCCTGGCCGCGCAGATGCTCGATCACCCAGCAGGTGGCATCGGCCTTGGCCGCCAGGGCGGCCTTGTTGCCCTCCTCGGCCAGCAGGGCGGCCTCCAACTCAGCGAGGGCCTGGGCGCGGGTGTCGTCGTCATCAGTTTCCAGCTGCTGGGCCAGCTGGCCGATGGCGGTGGTGAGCTCCTGGGCCTCGATGCCCAGCTGCCAGAGGGAACCAGAGCGCTGGAGGGTGCAGGACGGCCCAGCGGCCTGAGGGAGAGCCGGGGCGAGAGGGGCGGCGGGGGAGGTGAGAACGGACATGGCTGGAACGTGCGAGAAGGATTAGGACGAGAGGAACGGGGCGGCGGATGCCGCTCAGGCGGCGAGGGGCTCCGGGGAGAACGGCGGCGGCACTTCCATCACCACCACCGGCACCGGCGAACGGGAGGAGCAGCGGCGGGCCTGCTGCAACAGCGAGGCCGTGCCTGCCCCACCGGGGAAGGCGATCACCAGCACCGAGGCGCTGAACGCTGGGGAGGTGTGGGCCTGGGCCTCGACCAGGGCCTGCTCCAGCAGGAGGCGATTGCGGATGGGGCCGGCAGCGCGGCCATGGCGGCGCCAATCAGCGGCGAGGGCCTGGACCCGCCAACCGAGCTGATGGGCCGCACGGCCGATGGCGCGATCAGCGCCACGGGCACCGCCATGCAGCAGCAGATGGACAGGCCGGCCGCCAGAGCGCTGGAGCAGGGCGGAGGCGATGCGCTCCTGGGGCCAGACGAGATCACGGCCACCAGCGGCAACGATGACGACCGAGCGATGGGCCCACGCCGGCGGCGGCAGGAGAGCGGGAAGCGGCAATGCAGCGGCCTGGGCCACCGCAGCAGAGGACAAGCTCATGGCTACAGAGCAAACGAACGGGGCAAGTTGTCCGAGGATTTCGTTGCCGCAGGCGATGGGCTCGTGGCCTTTGGCGCAGTCTTTATTCTACCAGTACAAACGCACTAAGAAGTAGGCAGAGCGGCTGTGGGGCAATGGATCTACGCAAAGCAAAGGCATGCGCTGGTGGATCTGCGAGCTGATAAGAAAAGCCGCCAGATTCAGCACGGAACGCCCAGCTGGCCGCGCAGCCGCGCGAGGAAACCTGGGGCCTTCCCCTTCCTCATCATCGCGGGCGAAGGCCCGGCCACCGCAGCCGCGGGAGAGCAGCCATGCCTGCCCACCCCCACACCGGCCCCGGAGCGGAGGGCGGCGGCGGCTGGCCGATGCACGCCACGGCGCAGCCGTGGCACGCTGAAGGACGGCCACTGCCGACTGGAGCCCTGCGGGGTACGTCGAAAGCTGTTGCAGTCGGCTGGCCTGGCGCTTGGTTGCTGCGTCAGCCCTTGGACGTCTTCCACTGAACATTGGCCTGGGCCAGGGCCGCATCGACGACGTCGTCCCCGCACCAACGGCTGTAGGCCGCCAGATGGGTCTGAACGCTGTGGCCCATCAGGGTGGCGGCCACCTTCGGCGCCAGCCCGAGCACGACATGGGCGCGGTGCGCGTAGGCGTGGCGCAGGCTGTAGGGCACCAATTTCTCACCCATGGCGGTGTAGTGGTTCCTGAGCTTCTGCCAGGTCTGTCGCCGTTTCAGATACGTGGCGAGTGCCTCGCCACTTTCACCAGGACGCAGTGGCGGCATCTGCCCAGGATGGAATCGGTTCAGCAGATCCCATTCACCCGCCCACTCATCGCAGGGCAGGAGTCGGAGATTGCGTGGTGCGGTGGATCCGCGGCTGGTCACTTTCCGATAACTGCAGTGCAGGTGATCGCCGCGACGTTCCAGGTGTCGCAACTCCTCAGGACGCAAGCCATAGGCGGCTACCAGCTGAAACGCCAGCTGCCAGCGGGCATCAGGGATCGCTGCAACCATCTCGAGGATGTGCTCGACCTCGATCGGGGTCGTGCGGTTGACCTCGGCTCTTTTTCTTCCGACATAGGGACTCAGATCCAGAGGCGGCGCCCAGCACTCAGGGAGTCGCTCCCCGTCCACCCCCCAACGCAGCAGAGCTGCTGTCTGCTGAACCCGCATCTGACGTCCTCGGGCTCCCGGCTGCTGGGACCAGCGATGGGTGACCGCTTCCAGGAGCTGGCGTGAATGGCCGGGCGACGGGTGCCTGTTCATCGCGGCCAGCACTTCGCGCATCCCTGGCTGCCAGATCTTGTCCCAGGTGCTGCTCTTCAGTTCGCCACTGCTGATCTTGCGCTGGCGGTAGGCCTCAATGAGTGCTCCCCAGTTGATCGGGCACTCCGGGTCTGATGCCCAGGTGCTCTCCTCTGTTGGTGGGATTTCAGCTCGGCTCGGCTCCGTCTCCGATCCCTTGCTGGTCACGTGGAGCTGCAGGGCGTCGTCAAGTGGAGTGCCGGCCAAGAAGGCCTCTCTCGCAGCTACCGCGTCTGCGGCAATGTCTTCTGCATGGGCTGGTGACCAGGGCCATGTCATCAGGACCTGTCGCTGCTTGCCATCACCGGCACCAGCGGTCACGCGGAGCCGGGCACGGCCCCGATAGGGGCTCACCGACCACCCCCGGGGAAACCCCCGCGCCTGCATGCGCAACGCCAGCAGCGCGCTCACGGGATCTGGCTTTTTGGCGGGCGCCGAGCGGGTCATGCGCGGGACGGGTCAAAACTGCTCACAGGTGTGAGCAGAAGTGTGAGCAGTTTGCCCTCAAAGCTTGGCACGGGTGGTCAGGGACAGTCAGCGGCTTCCACGCTGAAAGCCATTGCCCTTACTGATTTCTGGGGCAAAATTAAGCCCCTGACTGAAACGCTCCCTGCAGGACTCGAACCTGCGACCGGCTGCTTAGAAGGCAGCTGCTCTATCCAGCTGAGCTAAGGGAGCTGGGGGTGATTCCGGCCTGGGGCACGGAGCTGGCGCAAAAGAATTCTGCACCGTGCGTCCAATGATGCCTCCCCGCGGGGCACCCAGGCGTCGGCGCTCGGGTCGGGGGCCGGCCCAGCGTTACAGCCCGTACAGTGATCAACCGTGCAGCGATCGCCCCATGGCGGCCACCCGGCTCAGCGACAGCCAGAAATCCGAGCTGGTGAGCGGCTTTCAAGCAGGGGAAGGCACCCAGGTCCTGGCCGATCGATTCGGCTGCAGTGCCAACACGGTGACCCGGGTGGCCAGGACGGCGCTGGGGGTGGAGGTCTACGAACGGCTCAAACGCCAGCGGAGTCGGGGTGGCCCCGAAGCCGCACCGGCTGAACTGCTGCAGCTGACGGTGACCATCCCTGAGCCTGAGGCTGCCGGCCGGCTCCGGGTCATCGATGCGGCTCCTGCCGCATCCAAGGCTGCTGGCGATCTGGACAGCGGCGCTGCCGAACCAGATGGGAACCCCGCCCCTGGGGATCTGCTTGATCGGGCTGCGGATGTGCCCGACATGGCTGATGAGACAGACACTGCAGATGAGGTGGACGGCGCTGACGCGCCCGACCGTGAGACTGAAGCTGAAGGCGATGGTCTGTCCGCCCTCGGCCCCGTCGCGACCGATGCCGTCGCGACTGATGCCGTTGGGATCGATGCCGTTGGGATCGATGCCGCCGCGATCAATGCTGTCGCGATCGATGCCAATGCCGAGGTCGATCTGGTCGCCGTCGCCGAAATCGATGCCGAAGTCGACATCGAGGCTGATTCCGAATACGGCGATGATGAGGACGACCTGATCGGTGAGGACGATGACGACGTTGTCAATGAACTCGAGGACGATCTGAACGTCGATGACGAGCAGGCCAGTTTCCTGCCGATTGCGGTCCTCGGATTCGGCAGCGACGAGGGTGGCGCTGCCACGGAGCTCCGTCCTCTGAACACCGCCCAGCTACCCGCCAGCGTCTACATGCTGGTCGACAAGACCGTGGAACTGCAGGCCCGTCCCTTGCGTGAGATCACGGAACTGGGCCAGCTGCCTGCCGATGAGCAGGATCGCCAGGCCTTGGTGGTCTTCACCAATCCCCGCCAGGCCAAGCGTCTCTGCGGCCGCACCCAGCGGGTGATCAAACTGCCGGACACACGGGTGATCGAGCGCACCGCCCCCTATCTGCTCAACCAGGGGATCAGCCGGGTGGTGATCGAAGGAGCGCTCTACGCCCTGCCTGGCTCCTGAGGCGCAAGCCAATTCGGGTAAGTGTGGCGGCGATGGCTTCAGTTGCTGGGACCGGGTCTCAGGCCCGGCGAGCGAGCAGGACCAACACTGCGGGCAGTTCCTGTCCGACCACGCCGTAGCTGGGAGCGGCGATCCAGTGGATGGAAGGATCGCTGAGGCCGGCGCTGCGAGCCTGGTCAAGCAGGTCCCAACCCGGAATCTGGTACACAAGACTGCCTTGATCAGGGTGAACGGGGTCCCCGTGATATTCGACCTCGGTCAGAAGTTCAGCCTCTTCTGCCACCCCGGGATTGGCGCCAGACCTGTGCAGGGCTTTGACGATTGTTTGCGTAGAGCTATAAGCGAACGGGTAAGTGGACACGAGATAGCCATCAGGCCGAAGGATGCGGGCAATCTCCCCAAGGGCGGCCGGCAGGTCGTAGAGGTGCTCGAACAGCTCGTTGCAGACCACCACATCCACGCAGGCATCATCCAGGGTGAGATGACAGAGATCCTGATGGCTGAAATACTGTCGCTGAGGATCGGCCGGATCGGGCAGGTATTCACTGCCAAGCAGCCTGGGAAACAGGTCGCCAAGCGTCGCCGCAAAGGGCGTGATCGCTTCTGGGCAGTAGATATCGAGCTGTTGCCGGGGCGGGATACGGCCTTCAGCGAGCAGGCCCTGCAGGAGGAGCAACACGGCTCGATGGCGAGAAAGGCAGCCGTTGTTTTCGAAACTTTCCCGATAGTTGCTGCCGATCAGGCGTAGGGCCGTGGCGGGTACAGGAGCCTGGGTTATGGGGTTCAGGATGCCATGGAGCGCCATTAGCCGCAGCGCCTGCTGGATTTGGATGTCCCACTGGGGCAGGGTGCGATGGATGTGGTCCTGAAAGCTGGCGAAATCGGTGAAGCAGAGATGCTCCACGTGAGGGGCCTGGGCTGTGGCCAGGATTTGCAGAGCATGATCTAGCCTTACTGACATTGGCTGCGGCCCATTCATGGCCTTACACTATTGGGGACGCGAAGGGCCAGCATGACTCCCACAGCCAGTGCCGGCGCCGGCACCCAGCAGCTGCAGGCTCAGGTCAGCAGTCTGACCAGCGAGCTCGAAGAAGCTCGCGACGAAGTTCAGCTGAACCTGCTCATGATGCAACATGCTCAGGAGGAGCTGGAGTTTTACTTCCTGGCTCACCAGAAGCAGGAGCAGCTGTTAACGCAGCAACTTGAGCAGCTGCGGCGCGCCGAAGCATTGATTCAGGCCCTGCTGGAACGGGTGGAGAAGTAAGGCTGGATGGGCGAAGCCCCTGCTTGTTGACCTGCAGGGGAAGAGGGGCTTGGCAACTCAGGCCAGGGCAAATCGCGCTTCGTAGTCGCTGAGGCGACGGTCAAGTTCACTGAGCTCGGCGGCGAGGGCTGGCAGATCGGCTGGAAGGTTCGCCGATGGGGCTGGACTCTGCAGACCGAACGCCCGAAGACAGGCTGCAGCGCGATCCAGCAGACTGTTGAACTCTGCGCTGGCGGCTGGGGAAGGGCTGCCATCATGGGTCTCGCCCGCCGGCGCCACGGCTGCGGCAGCAGCACTGCTGCGCAGCTGCTCGCGGAGGCTGCGCAGCGGCTGCCACTGCGGGTCCTCTGTCAGGAGCTGTTCCAGCAAGAGCAGAGCTTGGTCCTGTTCGCCGCGGTTGGCGAGGCTGCGCACCTGCAGCACGCCGGGACCACGCCGCGCCTCAAGGCGGCGCTGCTCGAACACAACCAGGAGATCAGCGCCCCCTTGCATGGCTTGAGCCGTACGGATCGCCTCGCTCCAGGCCGCGAGGGCGGTACCCACAGCGCCACAGGCCAGTGCCAGGCGGGCTTTCACGTCATGGAACCAGGGGTTGGCCAGGGCGGAGACGGGCGGATCGCTCAGCCAGCGATCGCTGGCCTCCAGCTCGCCGCGGGCCAGGGCCAGGTCAGCAGCGCGGATGCGGGCCAGATCCCAATCGGGGCGGATCGTGGCCAGCAGCTGCCAATAGCGGTTGCTGGCGGCGGGTTCGGCGGCGATCTCGGCATCGCTGACCAGCAGCACCAGTTCTGGCTCCAGCAGCGGATCCAGGCTGGGGGCGCCTGGGGTCGCCGAGGCGCGGCCCAGAATCAATAAGTCATCACCGACGGGCGGTTTCAGGGCACTGCGCCAGTCGGCCTTGAGCTGGGGCAGCACCTGCCGCCAAAGGGCCTGGGCGTCGGGGCGACGCCAGCGCTGGTATTGCTCGGCCAACGCCAGGGCCTGCTGTCGCTCCACGGCGATCGGCCCATCGGCGCCAACAATGCTGGAGGCAGACCACAGGCCCCATTCATCCGCCACCAGGGCCAAGGAGGGGTCGAGTTGGTCCGCCTCCAGCAGGGCCAAATCGGCCTGGCGGGAATCGCCGGCCAGCAACCAGGCGGCGGCAAGCTGCAGGGCGGCGGCGGCATTCCAACCGGCACCAGAGCGGAGCTGCTGGGCCTGCCGCGCCAGCTCCTGGCTGCGGCCGCGACGGCCCAGCTCCAGCAGGTCGGCCATGGCATCGATGGTCATGGCATCCATGGGCATGGCATCGGCCGACATGGCAACAGTGCGAGTCAAGCCCCATTGTGAAGCCAATGACGCGTTTGCCGCCCTCGTTCCATCAGGATTGATCAGCCCCTATGCCGCGAAGCGCCAGAGCATGCCCCGGTTGGTGATCGTGGATCCGGGCCATAGCGGCTCGGTGGGCCACCACGGCGAGGTGAACCGGACCTTGCTGGCGGCGCTGCAGGCCGGTGGCTGGCGACCTGAACTGTGGGCGGATGTGGCTCTGGAGGCGGAGCCTCCGCTCCGGGTCTCCGCGGGCAGGGTGCGGGGCGTGTTCAGTGGCTGCGGCTACGAGGATCCGCGTCAGTGGAGCGAGCTGGGCGGCATGGTGCTGCTGGCGCGGCGGCTGCAACAGCAGCTGGACCTGGCCAGCAGTGATCCACACAAGGAGCCCGTGGGGGCCTGGCTCGCCCACAGCCTGCTGCCGTTCCAACTACTGGGTCTGGCACGACACCTGGCCATGGTCCCGGCGGCGGCTGTGCTGTTGAGCCTGATGTTCCCGCCGCAGGAAACACTGGAGCTCGCGGCTGGCCTGGATCCGCTCCAGGCCAACGAGAGGGCCGCTGGCAACACCCGCGTGGCCCTGGCGGCCCTGGCGCGGGCCTGCCGGCAGCAGGGGCACCGGCTGACACTGGCTTTCCCCAGTTGCCAGCAGCAGGAGCTCTACGCGCCGCTGCTGGCGGCCACAGGCCTGTGCAGTGCTGGATTTCATCCGGCGGTGGTGGGTGCGGGCTGCACCCCAGAACCAGGGCCAGGGGAGGCGCCGCCGCTGGTGCTGCTGCATTGGGGGGATCACAAGCCGGGCAAGGGCCGCGACGAGGCCCTGGCGGTGCTGCAGGCGCTGCTGGAGCAGCCAGTGCCGGCGCAGCTCAGGGGCTGGGGCTGGCTGTTTCAGGTGCATGGCCACAAGCCGCTACCTGAGCTGGAACGCTCGCTACTGCAGCGAGCCGAGGCGGCCGGCGTGGGCCTGGTGGTCCTGAGGGGGGAGGTGGAGAGCTCAGCGATGGCACACTGGCTGGCGCGCTGCCCGCTGGCCTTGCTGGCCTACGACCCCCAGCGTTACCGCCATCGCAGCAGCGGCATGTTGTGGCAGTGGGCAGCAGCCCGAGCCGCCCTGGAGTTGCAGGCGGCGGCCGTCGGCTACGGTGACAATTGGCTAGCGACGGAGGCAACGGCTATGGGCCTGTGCTGGCACAGCGTGGGAGGGCCGCCGGGTGACATGAATTCAGCCGATGGAGCCAGCTGGCTAGCAGCCCTTGCCAAGGCGGCTTCAGATCTGCCAATCCGGGCTCAATGGACGAATTATGGGCACGCTGTGCTGGGCGAAAGGTTCGGTGAATGGTGCTTAAGTCGTCTGTCAACACCAGCTAAGACCATTGATTAGCCAGGAGCCAGGAGCCGAAATGCTTTGTAGCAATCACTACTTGGCGGAAGCGGCGGCTCTGCGGTAAAGTGGACGCAAATAAGAATCATTCATGGATCCTGGTAAAAAAATCGCCTTGATCACCGGGATCACAGGCCAAGACGGCAGTTATTTGGCCGAATTGTTGCTGGAAAAAGGTTACGAAGTGCACGGGATCAAGCGCCGGGCCTCCAGTTTCAATACCTCCCGCGTTGATCACCTGTATCAGGATCCCCATGAGAGCGATCCCAAGCTGGTACTCCACTATGGCGATCTCACCGACAGCACCAACCTGATCCGGATCATCCAGCAGGTGCAACCTGATGAGATTTACAATCTCGGCGCCCAGAGCCATGTGGCGGTGAGCTTCGAGGCGCCGGAATACACCGCCAACTCCGACGCGCTTGGCACCCTGCGGGTGCTGGAAGCTGTCCGTATTCTCGGCCTCTCGGCCAAGACGCGCATCTACCAGGCCTCCACGTCCGAGCTCTACGGCCTGGTGCAGGAGATTCCCCAGAAGGAAACCACACCGTTTTATCCGCGCAGCCCCTACGGCGTAGCCAAGCTCTATGCCTATTGGATCACGGTGAATTACCGCGAAGCCTATGGGATGTATGCCTGCAACGGGATTTTGTTCAATCACGAAAGCCCACGTCGCGGTGAAACCTTTGTCACCCGCAAGATCACCCGGGGGCTCTGTCGCATCGACGCGCATCTGGATGACTGCCTGTACATGGGCAACCTCGATTCCCTGCGGGACTGGGGTCATGCCCGCGACTATGTGGAGATGCAGTGGCGGATGCTGCAGCAGCAGGGGCCGCCCGAGGATTTTGTGATCGCCACGGGGCGCCAGGAGTCGGTGCGTCGCTTCATTGAACTCACGGCCGCGGCGCTCGGCTGGGGCGGCATGGTCTGGAGTGGTAATGGCCTGGCGGAAACCGGAGCCCGCGCCGACACCGGCGAAGTGGTAGTGCGCATCGATCCCCGATACTTCCGCCCAGCCGAGGTGGAAACCCTGTTGGGGGATCCCAGCAAGGCCCACGCCAAGCTGGGCTGGACGCCCACCACCACTCTGGAGGAGCTGGTTACGGAGATGGTGGCCTGCGACCTTGAGGAATCCAAGAAGGAGGCCCTGCTGCGGCTCAAGGGCTTCAACGTGGTCGGTTCGATGGAAAATCCGCCCACCAACCCGGAGGCCATCGCCGCCGCCCTGCGCAGCAATGGAGAGAAGTCATGACCAACCCCGTCAGTCCCCCCCTGATCTCTCCAGCCGACCGCTTCTTTGTGGCCGGCCATCGGGGCATGGCCGGCTCGGCCATCTGCCGCGCCCTACAAGCTGGCGGATATCACAACATCCTCACCGCCACTCGCAGCGAGCTGGATCTGGAGAATGCCAGTGCCGTTAGCGCCTGGTTCGAAGCCCACAAGCCAGACGTGGTGGTGCTGGCGGCGGCCAAGGTAGGCGGCATTTATGCCAATGACAGCCAGCCCGCCGATTTTCTGCTGCAGAACCTCAAGATTCAGAACCACGTGATCGAAAGTGCCTGGCGCACGGGCACGCGGCGGCTGCTCTTCCTGGGGAGCAGCTGCATCTACCCACGCGATTGCCCTCAGCCGATCAAGGAGGAGTATCTGCTTACCGGGCCGCTGGAGCCCACCAACGAGTGGTACGCGATCGCCAAAATCGCCGGCATCAAGCTCTGCCAAGCGCTGCGCAAGCAATATGGCTTCGATGCGATCAGCCTGATGCCTACTAACCTCTATGGGCCGGGAGACAATTACCACCCTCAAAACAGCCATGTGCTGCCAGCTCTGATCCGCCGCTTCCACGAAGCGGCGGTTGCCAAGGCTGCCAGCGTCACCTGCTGGGGTACGGGCACTCCGCTGAGGGAATTTCTGCATGTGGATGATCTGGGCGACGCTTGTGTTTTTGCGCTGGAGCACTGGCAACCGGGCCCAGAGGACCTCACTTTCCTGAATGTGGGCACCGGTGTTGATTTAACGATCCGTGAGTTGGCGCTAGCAGTAGCGGTCGCCACGGGCTTCACTGGTGAGATCCTTTGGGATGTGACCAAGCCCGATGGCACTCCGAAAAAGCAGCTGAATGTGACCCGGTTGAGGGGCAAGGGTTGGAGTGCCAAAATCGAAGTTGCGGAGGGGCTTGTTAATACTGTGGCTGATTTCATCGGCAGTGAGACCAAGAGGCTATGAAAACCCTTGCGCATATCACATCATCTCTTTATCTAGAAAAGAGGCATGTTTCGATCCTGCATGCCAATTTCGAGGCAATTTTAATGCCCAGCCTTGGGCAATCCGAGAATGTTGACAAGCGCAAGCTTGCCGAGCATGCTATTTGCGTTGGGCCCTAAGATGGATCACGATTGGCTTGGTATCGCAAATAGGCTTGAGCGATTCAGAAATCGACACAATGGCGAGCAGCTTGTATTGATTTGCAATGGCCCTTCACTGAATAGAGTTGATTTCGATAGAGTGCGCGGCAAAAAGCTAATGGGACTTAACAAGATTTTTTTGGGATTTAAGCGGTACAGGATCTATCCCTTTTATTATGTTGCAGTTAACCAAGAAGTTCTATCACAGAGTTATGAGCAAATCAGATCATTGAAATGCGTGAACTTCATTCCAGCTCAAGCTGACTCAAGTCCCCTCCAAAAAAGTCCATACACCCATTGGATCAAGGCAGATCTGCCGCCCATGGGATTTTCCCTGGATCTGTGCAACGGAGTTCATCAAGGATGGACGGTAACACATGTAGCACTACAAATAGCTTATTTTATGGGATTTCAGCAAGTTGTCATTATAGGCATGGACCATAAATATCATTTCACGGGAATACCAAATGAACTTGCAAACATGACAGGTCCTGATCCAAATCACTTTAGCCAGGATTATTTCCAGAACCTTGCATGGAACAATCCCGACCTGCATAGTGCCGAGGATGCTTTTCGTATCGCAAGACACACTTACGAGGCTGCGGGGCGATCTATAATCGATTGCACCGAAGATGGGGC
>JBAPUA010000137.1:0-11338 GCA_049282435.1 Cyanobium sp.
TCGCGGCCCAGGGGGCGGAGCTGGCGCTGCTGGACCGCGATGGCGAGGCGGCCCTGGCGGCGGCGGCCGCCTGCGGGCCGCGGGCCCTGGGCCTGGCCTGTGATGTCACCGATGGCCGGCAGGTGCGGGCCGCCTTCGAGCGGGTGTGCGAGCACTTCGGCGGATTGGATGTGGTGGTCAGCAACGCCGGTGCCGCCTGGACCGGGGCGATTGCCAGCCTGGCGGAGGCCGATCTGCGGGCGGCCTTCGAGCTCAACTTCTTCGCCCACCAGAGCGTGGCCCAGGCGGCGGTGGCGATCTGGCGGCTACAGGATGGGGCCAGCCCGGGCCGCGGCGGCAGTGCAGCCCGCCCGATGCTGCCCCTGGGGGGCCAGTTGCTGTTCAACGTCAGCAAGCAGGCGCTCAATCCCGGTCCCAACTTCGGCGCCTATGGCCTCAGCAAGGCGGCCCTGCTGGCCCTGGTGCGCCAGTACGCACTGGAGGAGGGCGAGAACGGCGTACGGGTCAATGCGATCAACGCCGACCGCATCCGCTCCGGCCTGCTGGACGAAACGATGATCCGGCAGCGGGCCGCCGCCCGCGGCGTCAGCGAGGAGGCCTACATGGCCGGCAACCTGCTGGGCCAGGAGGTGCTCGCCAGCGATGTGGCCGAGGCCTTCGTCGCCCTGGCCCAGATGCGGCGCACCACGGGCGCCGTGCTCACCGTGGATGGCGGCAATGTGGCGGCGATGGTGCGCTGAGCGCTGCGCCGGTCCGCAGGCCACCAACGGTCGAGGGGTGTCGCCGGCCGAGGGCATCCGGACGGCGAATCGGGGCTCAGCCGCCGACTCGCCGTCCGGCCAGCCACAGGGCCAGGCTGATCCAGAGCACCACCAGGGCCAGGCAGAAGGCGGTCCAGGTCGGCAGCCCCCAGCTGTCCACCGCCAGAGGGGCCACCACCGTGATCACGCCGCCGGCCAGCAGGGGCTGCAGGATCAGCTGCTTGATCGAGAACGGCGTCAGGGTGCCGTTGCGATCCTCGGGATCGACCATGTTGAGCAGCAGCAGGCCACTGGCGGCCACGCCGGTGGCCTGACCGAACTCGATCAGCCCCCGCTCAAACCAGCTGGCCGGCAGGATCCGCGGCGCCAACAGCAGAAACACCGCCAGATTCCAGAGCAGGCCGACCACGGCCAGCACCGTCAACGGCAACCAGTCCTTCGCCAGCAGGGTCAGATCCAGGCAGGCGGTGGCCGCCGTGATCAGCAGATCGGCAGAGAGCGTGCCAATCCGGTTCTGCACCGGGGCGGAGGCCCAGTGGGCCTGGCCGCTGCGCTCCAGGACCAGCCGCACCAGCAGGGAACCCACCAGGGCCAGGGGGAAGACCGGCAGGGCTTCGATCACCATCGCGAAGCCGCCGCCCAGCCGTTCGGCCAGAAGCCGCAGGCCCTCCAGCATTCCCCAGCCGATCAGCACGGCGACGCCGTTCAGGGCCAGGTTGACCGCCGCCAAAGCGAGCGGCGCCGGCGCTCCAGGGGAGGGCGTGGCCGCCAGGGGCTCGGCGGGCTGGAGCTCGGAAGGCAGCGGGTTTGCAGGCACTGGCTCTGAAGGCCATGCCTCTGAAGGCGGTGTCTCTGAAGGCCGTGTCTCTGAAGGCAGTCCCTCTGAAGTCAGTTCATCTGAGGGCAGTGGTGGCGCAAGCAGTGGTGGCGCAGGCAGTGGCGGCACTGGCTGAGCTTGCGCAGGCGGCGCTGGCGAGGCCGGCGCTGGCGAGGGCCGGCTCAGGGCGGACAGGGACTGGATCGAAAGCGTCTGCGAGGGCAGAGGTGTTGCAGCGATCGCCGGCCCAGGTCCGGCCTTGGGCTCCGCGGACTCCGGCGAGGGCGATCGACCAGCGCCGGGATCAGCCCCTGGAGGCTCCAGCTCCCGGGTCGCGGATGGTCCCGGCGACGGGGACAGTGAGGCGCTGGCGGCAGCGGCAGCCGGTTCAGCGCCGGCTGGGCCATCACTGAGCAGCCAGCGCTGTCGCCGGGCCAGCACCACCACCAGACCCCCCACCAGCGTGGAGGCCAGCAGGCCCACCGTGGCCATCGCCAGGCCCAGGGCCTCGCCGCTCTGCAGGCCCAGGCGCGCATAGGTGGGTCCCATGGCGGCGGCCGAGCCATGGCCGCCTTCAAAGGCCACCTCAATCAGACAGGCCATCACGGCCGGTGCCCCCAGCAACGGCTGCAGCACCAGCAACACCGCCAGTCCGGCCACCACGTACTGGCCGAAGGCCAGGGTGAGGGCCATCAGCACCTGGGCCGAGAGTGGACGCCACAGCCCTCCCAGGGCCGGCAGCGGTTTGCCCAGCAACAGACTGGCGAACACCAGGGTCAGCAGGATCAGGGGCAGTTGGTCCCAGAGGCTGATCACGGCCGGCGGGATCAGCGGCAGGGGACCGCTGGGGGCGATCAACAGGCCCAGCGAGCCCGCCAGCAGCGCTTCCGGAATCCCCCAGCGGTGCATGCCCAGGAGCTTGCCGAGCAGGCTGCCGGCCGCGAGCAGCGCCAGCAGCAGCCCCAGGGCCAGCCCCAACCGCGGCAGAGCGCTCACAATGAAGTCGCTCATTCGCCGCCCCCTTGCCGCGGCGATGCGTCGGCTCGGGACCGGCCGAGTCGGCTGGCTTCACTCTGGATGCGGTCGTGCTGAGCCTCTCCCACGGGGCCCCCGCCTTCCCGGAGCCCCTCGCCTTCGCGGACGCTTTCGTCAGCTTGGACCTGGTCGCCCTGAACCTGGTCACTCCTGAGTTGGTCCAGCTGCAGATGGCGACGGAAGAAGGCTTCGGTGGCCTCGAGCACCTGCCGCTGGACGGCGCCGCTGCGGAAGCCGTGGCCCTCGCCGGGGAACAGGTGCAGCTCCACCGGCACGCCCTGCTCGCCCAGGGCCTGGGCCAGCCGTTCGCTCTGCTCCGGGGGCACCACCCGATCCTCGAGGCCGTGGAACAGGAGCACCGGGCGCCGGATGCGCCCGGCCTGTCGCAAGGGCGAGCGGGCTTCGTAGGTCGTCCGGGCCGCCGGCCAGGGACCGATCAGGCCATCGAAGTAGCGCGCCTCGAAGCGATGCTCTCCCCCGGCCAGGGCCACCAGGTCGGTGACCGGATAGCGGCAGGCCCCGGCCCGGATCGTGTCGTCGTGGCAGAGCGCCGCCAGCACCGTGAAGCCGGCGGCGCTGCCCCCCTCCATGGCGATCCGTTCGGCGCTGGCCTTGCCGGCGGCCACCAGGCTGCGGGCGGCGGCGATGCAGTCGGCCACATCGACCACGCCCCACTGGCCGTTGAGCCGCTCGCGGTAGGCCCGGCCGAAACCGGTGGAGCCGCCGTAGTTCACATCCACCACCCCCCAGCCGCGGCTGGTCCAGAACTGGATCGACAGGCTCAGGCCAGTGCGGGCCATGGCGGTGGGACCGCTGTGGCCCCTGACCAGCAGGGGGGCCTCGCGGTGGGCCCCCCCGGCTGGCGGGTAATACCAGGCCTGGGTGCGCAGGCCGCCATGGCCCTCGAACCACAGCTCCTGCGGCTGGCTGATGGCGGCGGGCTCCAGCCGATCGGCGGCGGCGGGCCGGTGCTGCCAGCGTCCGCTGGCGGTGTCGAGTTCCAGCAGGCCCGAGCCGCGGTCGGGGGCGGCGGCCAGGGCCACCAGGCGGCCCGCCGCGGCGTCCAGCGCCGCCAGATCCTCGAAGGGAAGGTCGAGGGGCTGCCAGCTCATCAGGGGCGGCTCACCGGTCGGGCCGGGTGTCAGCCGTCCCAGTTCCCAGCGGCCCTCGCGGCAGGCCGCCGCCAGCAACTGCTGGCCATCCCAGGCGGTGGTGCGCATGCCGTACACCCACTGGGGCATCGCGAACTCGGCCGCCATCGGCAGCAGGGGCTGCCACCAGGGCTCGGCGCCGGCGGCCAGGGATTCGGCCCGGGCGAGCCACTCCAGGTTCCACCAACCGCTGCGGTCATTGGCCACCACCAGATCCGGGCCGGCCCAGAGGGGCTGAAAGATCGAGACGGCCTCCGCATCGCCTGCGTCCGAGCCCGCCAGGCGGCGCACCTCGATCAGCTGGCCCCGGGGATTGAAGCGCCCGAGCCACAGCTGGCTGCGCTCCCAGGGCATGAAGGGCTGCTGCCACTCCACCCAGGCCAGGTGGCTGCCTGAGGGGCTGAGCACCGCGTAGCCGATGAAGTCGGCGGGGGTGTGGAGCAGTTGCGGCTCCCCGCCCGCCAGGGGCACGCTGACCAGCTGGTCGCGGCCGTCCCGTTCCATCACACCGATCCAGCGATCGCGGCGCTGATCGATCAGGCCATCGGCCAAGACCCACGGCCGCTGCCAATCGGCCGCCGGCGTCAGCCGCTGCGCCGGCGCCAGTGGGCCATCAGCGCCGGAGACGGGCAGATTCAGCCGCCACAGGCCCGGATCGCCGTCGTCGATGAACACCAGGGTCGGCCCGGCCACCGCAAAACAGCCACCGCCGTAGTCATGCACCCGGCTGCGCAGGTTGCGGCCCGGGGTGAGCTCCAGCACAGGCCCCCCGGGGCCCCGCATCAACAGGGTGGTGCGGCCGCCTTCGTCGGGCCTTTGTTCCAGCCAGAAGAGCCGCTCGCCATCCAGACGGGGTTCACGGATCGCCGGACTGGCTGCCACCACCAGGGACGCCGCCAGGGGGTGGGGCCGCGGCTGGCCGAGCCGGTCGTGGCGGGGGCTGGTTTCGCCGGTCGTGGGCTCGCCAGAGCTCCGCCGCGGCGGCTGCCGGTTCCCGGCCGGTGCCGCGGCCGAATCCTCCCAGCGCGGCTCCGGCCGGCTGGCGTTTCGTGCATCGCCCCGGTCTGTCCCCCGTTCCCCTGGTCCTCCCAACCCTTTCTCCCGGCGATGACTCCTACAATGATCCCCATTGATTCAGGAGATCCCTTGGCGCGTAGCTTCGCCCAGTTGGCGCGAAAGGCTGATCAGAGCTCCCGCAGCCTCATGGTGCCGAAGCAGCCGGTGGAGGAGCCCCCGCTGCCCATCCATCAGCTCGGAGACCGGGAGCTGCGCCATGCCGCCAAGCGGATCAGCAAGGTGGATGACTCGGTCCGGGACCTGGCCCGCGACATGCTGCGCTGCATGTACACCGCCCGCGGCATCGGCCTGGCCGCGCCCCAGGTGGGGGTGCAGAAGCAGTTGCTGGTGATCGATCTCGACTTCGAGGAGGCCGCCAATCCGCCGATCGTGCTGATCAACCCCGCGATCTCGGCCGCCGGCGCTTCGCTCAACACCTACGAGGAGGGGTGCCTCAGCATCCCGGGGGTGTATCTCGATGTGGTCAGGCCCTCCACCGTGGAGGTGAGTTTCCGAGATGAGTACGGCCGGCCGCGGCGCATCAAGGCCGATGGCCTCCTGGCTCGCTGCATTCAGCACGAACTGGACCATCTCAACGGGGTGCTGTTCGTCGATCGCGTCACCGATGAGCTGAGTCTCAATGAAGGGCTGCAGCAGCAGGGTTTTGAGCGGCATCACGTTCAGTCCATCCGCTGAACACCACCCTTTTTGATGAGCCCCCGATGCCGATGAAACCCCTGGCCGGGCTTTTTCTGGCCCTGGCCTGCCTGCTGGGCATCGCCGCCACCGGTTCGATCTTCGAGCTGGCCTATGGCGAACCCGATCTCGGTGTGCAGACCACGCGCTGGATCCTGGCCGGCAGCCTGCCCGGAACCGTGCTCGCGCTGCTGGTGGCGATCCGGATCAACAGCCCTGCCCCGTCCTGAAGTCCGCTGAATGGGTGCTGTGGCCAGGCCGCAGGCCGGTCTGGGATCGGGCTCTGCCGGTGGGCGAAGGGTCTCTGGCCTGCATACGATTCAACGGCTCGTTCCGTCCCCTGATCCAAGAGAGCGACGTGTTGTCTTCCCCGATCTCCGTGTTGCTTCGCCGCAGGGGCCCTTTCGTCCCTGCGGCCATGGCCGTTTCCAGCGCGACAGCTGTCAGCAGTGTCACGGCTGTGGCCCGTGCGGCGGCTGTAGCCAGCGCAGTGACTGTGGCCAGTGCTGCCGCCCTCTCAGTCGCCCTCTGGCCCCGTGTCGCGGTGGCCCAGTCGATGTTCTCGGCGGCCGATCTCGATCCGCAGCGGTTCGTGCTGGTGGCCTCCCCCATCGGCAGCAGCGGCCGCTACCAGCTGAACATCTACGAACAGGTCAATCCCCGCAAGCCCTGTTTCGCCATCGGCGCCGGCAAGCCAGCGGCGGTCAATCCCCTGCTGGCCACCTTCGACTTCACCGGCATCTGCAGTCGCTATATCGATGCCAATGGCTACTCCGTGCGCGTGGGGCCGCTGGATCTGGCGGGCAGCTATCGCCTGCTGGTGCGCAGTGAGTCTGGGGACACCCTGCTGGTGGCGCTGCCGACCAAGACTGGGGCCGGTCCCGAAATGGTGGTGGCCCGGGCCGGCGGGGCGGCCAGCGGTTTTCACAAGCTCGATTTCGAGCCGGGCTGGCGGCTGATGCGGCGTCAGTTCCGTGGTCGCAACCTCGGCCATGTCTATCTGTTCAACGACAGCTGGCCGGGGGTGACCAGCCCCGGCAGTGCCGCCGCGCCCCTCCCCGCAGCGGGCTCCCCCGCCAGCGGTGCTGCCCCAGTCTCGCCGCGTCCCCTCTCCGTCGTCGGACCGAAGGCCACCAGTGCTCCCCCTGCGGCGCCTTCGATGCCGGTCCCTGGCTCACCGGCCAAGGCTGCTCCCCTGCCTCCGCTCCCCTCCAGGCTCTGAAGGGGAGCCGCCCGGGGACTTGCTAGATTGCCTGGCTTGCCACGCTTCAGCAGCACTTCATGACCCAGGTCACCGTCGGCGAAAACGAAGGGATCGAATCCGCTCTGCGTCGCTTCAAGCGCCAGGTGTCCAAGGCCGGCATCTTCGCGGATCTGAAGCGGCTGCGGCACCACGAAACCCCCACTGAGAAATACAAGCGCAAGGCCCAGCAGCGCCGCCGCCGCCGCTGATCAAGGTCCAGCAGCGCCGCCGCTGAATCGGCTTCGATCCCATCCGGTCCAGGGGCTTTCAGGGCCTCTTGTCGGTCGGCTTCAGGGCCCGGTCGTCGCCTCCACAGTGGTCGCCCTTCAGTCTGGTCAGCCGGGCGCAGGCGGCTCGGAGGACACCAGGTCAAAGCTGCGAAAGGTGAGGGCCTCGGCGATGGCGGCCGGCCCGACGCTGGCCTCACCGGCCAGATCGGCGATCGTGCGGGCCACCCGCAGCAAGCGCATGCCGCCGCGGGCTGAGAGCCGGCGTTGTTCCATGGCGCGCTCCCAGAGCTGACGGCCCGGCAGCTCCAACGCCAGCACCCTGGGCAGGGCTTCCGCCGCCATCTGGGCATTGCAGCTGCCGCCGGGATTGCGCGCCGCCATCCGGGCCCTGGCCCGGCGCACCCGCAGCGCCACCATGGCGCTGCTCTCGGGCTGCTCCTGGGCGCCGGCAACCCCAGGGGTGGCTGAGCGCGAGCTGCCGGGGATGATCCCATCGGCCAACTCCCGGGCCGGGGGCCGGCGCATCACCACCTGCAGATCGAGTCGATCCAGCAGGGGCCCGGACAACCGGCTCCAGTAGCGGCGCCGCAGGCTTTCGCCACAGCTGCAACTGCCATCGGATTCGCCATAGCGGCCGCAGGGGCAGGGATTGGTGGCGGCCACCAGGGTGATGCGACAGGGGAAGCGGCATCGCTGCCGGGTGCGACTGATCAGCACATCGCCCTCCTCGAGCGGCTGGCGCAGCTGATCGAGCACATCGCGGCGGAATTCCGCCAGTTCATCGAGGAACAGCACGCCGTGGTGGGCCAGGCTCACCTCGCCGGGCATGGGGATCGTGCCGCCTCCGATCAGGGCAGCCCCCGAACAGCTGTGGTGCGGGCTGCGAAAGGGGCGCTGGCTGATCAGATTGCCTCCGTCCAACAGCAGACCCGCCACCGAGTGCAGCCGGGTGAGCTCCAGCGACTCCGCCGCCTCCAGGGGCGGCAGCAGCCCGGGCAGTCGCCGCGCCAACATCGTCTTGCCACTGCCTGCGGCCCCAACCAGCAACAGGTGATGGCCCCCGGCGGCGGCGATCTCCAGGGCCCGGCGGCCGTGGGGCTGGCCGCGCACATCCACCAGATCCGGACCGCCGCTGGCGACGGGCGGGGCGATCGCGGCGCTGGCCCTGGGGCTCCGCTCGGGATCCTGCAGCACGGTGATCACCCCGTTCAGGTCCTCGGCACCCCAGACCGCCAGTCCCTCCACCAGGGCCGCTTCGGCCGCATTGGCCGCCGGCACCACCAGCCCCCGCGCCGCCGCGGCACGGGCCGCCATCGCCAGGGCCAGCACGCCCCGGATCGGACGCAGGCGGCCATCGAGGCCCAGTTCCGCCGCGCTCCAGATGCCCTCGAGCCGCTCGGGTGCCAGCTGGCCACTGGCCACCAGCAGCCCCAGGGCAATCGGCAGATCGAAGCTCGGCCCCGCCTTGCGCAGGTCCGCCGGCGCCAGGCTCACCACCACCCGGGTGAGCGGCACCTTGAGATCACTGTTGCGGATCGCGGCCCGCACCCGCTCACGCGCCTCCTGCACCGCCGCATCCGGCAGGCCCACCAGTTGCAGGCCCGGCAGGCCGGGGGCGATGTCCACCTCCACCGAGACTTCCACGGCCTCCAGTCCCCGCAGGGCAGCCCCGCTGCAGCGTGCCAACATCAGAACCCGGGTCCACTGCAACACCAGTGCCACCCCCTGTCCCATCGGCCGCCCCTAGGGCGCTGCTCAGGCCATGTCCAGCGAGACGCTCTTCGGCCGCATCCTGCGGGGCGAGATTCCCTGTGACGCGATTTATAGCGACGATCTCTGCCTGGCCTTCCGCGATGTGGCGCCCCAGGCACCGGTCCATGTGCTGGTGATTCCCCGGGAACCGATCGCCCAGCTCTCGGAAGCCACGGCGGAGCACCAGGCGCTGCTGGGCCATCTGTTGCTGGTGGCCTCCAGGGTGGCCCAGCAGGAGGGGCTCAGCAGCTGGCGCACGGTGATCAACACAGGCGCCGAGGCGGGGCAGACGGTGTTCCATCTGCATGTGCACGTGATCGGCGGCAGGCCCCTGGCCTGGCCGCCGGGTTGAGTCGGCCGAGGCCAGCCGCGTCGAGCTGCGGCTCGTTGCCGTTGATTCCCTCCGAATCGTGCCGTTGTCGTCGCTGCTTCGATCAGTGATCGCCCTGAGCTGCCGGCGCAACTCGTTGCTCGCATCGCCCGGATGTTCAGGCCGGTCGCTACCGCAACCCGGTCCGGCGAACGGCGACAATGCGCTGATCTGCCTGGCTCCATGACCCCCCTCAAGGCTTTCCGCGACCAGCTGGGCAAGCTGCAGCGTCTGGCCCAGCCCTATTTCCTGCCGCTGGACAACGGCGCCAGTTCCGGCCAGTTCCTGGTGCTGGTGGTGGCTCTGATCGCCGTGGTGGTGGGCTTCACCCTGCTGCTGCTGACGGCGGCGGTGGCGGCCAGCGGCGCCTGGATTCCGGAGTTGCAGGCCCGCTTCCTGCCGGGGGTGCCCGAGCAGGTGGCGTCGATCTGGGCGGGGCCCTGGGGCAAGGTGGTGATGGTGCTGTTCGGCGCCGGCCTGCTCTGTTTCGGGGCCTCGCGCGCCAAGTTGCGGCAGGGACGCTGGCTGCCCTGGCTGTTGCTGGGGGTGATCACGCTGCTGATCCTGGTGATCAATGGCATCAATGTGGGCATCAGCTATGTCGCCCGCAATATCGAGAATGCCCTGGTGGCCTATAAGGCCGAGGACTTCTGGAAGATCGTGGCGATCTACGCCTTCTGCCTGGTCCTGGCCCTGCCGATCCGGGCCCTGCAGAGCTACCTGATTCCCAAGCTGGGGCTGATGTGGCGCGAGTGGTTGAGCGAGAGAATGCTGGGACGTTATCTGACGAATCGCGCCTATTACGTCCTCAATCCCAATGATGAAACAGTCGAGGAAATCGACAACCCTGACCAGCGGATCTCCCAGGATGCGGCCAGCTTCACGGCCACCAGCCTGAGCGTCACAGTTGAGATCATCTCGGCATTGCTGACCTTCTTCAGTTTCATCATTGTTCTGTGGAGCATCAACTCCACCCTCGCTTTCTGGCTGCTGGGCTATTCGGTGGGGGGGACCGCTCTGATCGTGTTCGCCAGTCGCAAGCTGGTGAATCTCAACTACCAGCAGCTCAAGCTGGAGGCCGACTTCCGCTATGGCCTCGTCCACATCCGCGACAACGCTGAATCGATCGCCTTCTACCGGGGAGAACAGCAGGAGCAGAAGGAGGGATCCAGGCGCCTGGGTGGCGTGATTCAGAACTACAACAAACTGATCATCTGGGAGGCGCTGATCAGTGTGATCCAACGATCCTACGACTACTTCTCCCGCTTTTTGCCCTGGTTGGTGATCGCCCCCATCTACTTTGCCAAGCAGGTGGATTTCGGTGTGTTCGGTCAGGCCAGCATCGCCTTCTCCCAGGTGTTGTTCTCAGTCAGCTATATCGTCAACAACATCGATCGCCTCGCCGCCTTCTCCGCTTCGATCAGCCGTCTGGAGGGTTTCCAGGGCAAGGTGGAGGCGATCAGCGGCGAGGTGGCGGCCCAGACCATCGCCGACCAGGCTCAGCCGGCGCTGACAGCAGAATCGGGAGTTGAGGGCGAATCAACCGATTCGATCCTGGTCAGCCATGTGGATCTGATGCCGCCGCGCAGCAGCCGCCTGCTGATCCACGACCTCAGCGTTCAGGTGGCCCCCAACCAGCGCCTGCTGGTGGTCGGCCCCTCCGGCTGCGGCAAGACGTCCTTCCTGCGCCTGGTCAGCGGCCTCTGGCCCGCCGCTGCCGGCCGGGTGCATCGGCCGCCCGTGGGTGAGCTGATGTTCATTCCCCAGAAGCCCTACATGCTGCTGGGCAGCCTGCGGGAGCAGCTCTGTTACCCCCAGAGCACCGAGCGCTTCAGCGATGGCCAGCTGCGCCACGTGCTCGAGGAGGTGCGCCTGCCCGATCTGGTGCATCGCTATCCCGATCTCGACATCAAGCAGGACTGGCCCCGTCTGCTCTCCCTGGGTGAGCAGCAACGTCTGGCCTTCGCCCGCCTGCTGCTGAACTCCCCCCGGTTCGTGGTGCTGGATGAGGCCACCAGTGCCCTCGATGTCAACACCGAGAAGCGGCTCTATGAGCTGCTGGTGCAGCGGGAGATGGCCTTCGTCAGCGTCGGTCACCGCCCCACCCTCAAGGAGTATCACGACACCGTGCTCGAACTCGACGGCAGCGGCGCCTGGCGGCTGTTGCCGGCCGCCAGCTATACCTTTGGCCATTAGGCCTGAATCGATGAGCCAGTCCCCTCCCCCC
>JBAPUA010000138.1:0-3171 GCA_049282435.1 Cyanobium sp.
TCACCCTGCCCTCGGTGCGCTGGGCAGCGCTCTATGGCCTGATTCTCACCACCGCCCGGGCCCTGGGAGAGTTCGGCGCCGTCTCGGTGGTCAGCGGCAACATCCGCGCCGAAACCCAGACCCTGCCGCTGTTTGTCGAAGACGCCTACAAGCAATATCAAACCGAGCTCGCTTTCGGAGCGGCCATGGTGCTGGGGGGGGTGGCGATTGTGTCGCTGCTACTCAAATTGCTGGTGGAGCAATTAATGGAGCAAGATAAAAAGGCAGCCCGACTCGATCACGAAGGCTGAAAAAGGCCGGAGGGCTTGGTGCTGAAAGCCCCGGGCTTAGCCAGGGCCGGCAGAGAGCGATGGCGATCCGTCGGCGATCCAGTTGCTCTGCTCGGCATCCATCAAGTACCCCAGCCGACTTTGATTCAGGCCGACATTCACACCCATCGATGCTCAGGTGCAGCGATGTCCTTGGCTGATGTCGCCCAACGAACTGAATGCTCAGCACTGCGCTCGGCTGAAGCGGACTGGTTTGCACGTTGGCTTGACAAGACGCTTTGTAATCACTCAGCAACTGCGACCAGCAAGTGCAAGATGTCACGACAATAGATTTCTTGATCAGGACTTTTATGGGTTTCGCGGTATACCATTCAGATCTTCTTCAACGCCGCCGGTCGAGCCTACTGTCGCTCTTGAGCAAGGATTTGAGATCCAGGGATTGAATGTTCTCGCCGCCCATCACCAGTGGCAAGTGACCATTCCATTTTTCGATCGTCTGCCGCTCCAACAGCTCCGGCGTGAGTCCAGCCTGCAGCAGCTGCTGGGCCCTGGCTTCGCCTTCTGCCTGGAACACCCGAGCTTCAGCCAGGCGGCGCGCTTTGGCCGCCTCGAATTGGGCCCGCCTGGCATCCTGTTCGGCCACCTGTTTGGCTTCCACGGCCTGACGAAAACGATCGGAAAAATCCAGCTGGAGCAGGTCGATGCCATCCAGGCTGAGGTTGTAACTGGCGAGTCGTTCGCCCAGCAGCTGGCTGAGATTCGCCTTGACGGCAGCTCGTTCGGTGATCAGCTGCTCGGCCGTCACCGTCGAGACCACCTCCTTGAGCCCATCCTCGAGCGACGGTTCGATCACGTGGGCGACGATGGCCGCAGGCTCGCCGAGTCGCTGATACACCACAGCCACCTGGCTGGGATCGATATGCCAGTTCAGCGCCACATCGAAGTGCACGTCCTGCAGATCGCGGGATGCGGCCTCGCTGTGCAACAACTGGGATTGCAGCCGCACGCTGATCGGCACCACGCTGTAAACCAGTGGCAGCAGGGGATGGAAACCTTCGCCCAGCACCTGCTCTTGAACAGCCCCAAAGCGCAGCAGCACCCCCCGATCTCCAGCCGGCACGATCACCAGAAAAGTGCTCAGCAGAGCCAAGGTCAACATCAATCCGAACAGGCGCAGGGCTGAGAGGGCATTGCGAGCCCTTCGATAGGGGGCAACGCTGTCAACATCAGTGGCTTCATTCACAGCGACAGCATCACTGGTGATACCATCGGTTGTGACGCGGTCAGTGGCTGTTGAATCGGATTTGATCTGCTTGCTCCCAGCTTGACTTGCCACCTTTGCGATCAACAATTCTTGTTCAGCTATAGATGTTCTGGCTCTGGCTTGATTGACCGTCAGGCGATCAACCGTCGGACAATCAACTGTTGGACGTTCCTCTATCAAGCAACCGACCATCGGGTGATCATTCGCTGATGCTGTCGCGGCTGTTTCTGGTTCGTCCAGTTCAGGTGCAGTCAGCTTCACAGGGGATCCTAATATTGTGGCTGATTCCGTATCAGAAATTTCAGCATCAGCCGTCTCCGGAATGGCTGTATCCGGCCTTTCCTGCAGCAAGAGCTGCGTCAGGGCGTTCATCGCGAATGGCTGCTCTGGCCTGACCTTAGGACTTAAATCGGTCATCAGTGATGAGCCAGACCATGGGTTTCGATCACACTCCTTGATCGTTCGCAGAAGCGATCGTGTTTGCTGCGATTGGGCGCCATCCATAGGCTGCCGAGACATGCCGTGATGAGTTGATGCTGCAACAGGTGCTGACGGCTGGCGGAGCTTTTACGGCCACCAATCTCGATGACATTGTCATTCTGGTGTTGTTTTTCTCTCGTCTGGATCAACGGCTGCGCCCCATCCATGTGGTCAGCGGCCAGGTGCTCGGCTTCAGCCTGCTGGTGCTGATCAGCCTGGTGGGCTTCCTGGGTCAGTCGCTGCTGCCGGCGACCTGGCTGGGGCTTCTGGGGTTGCTGCCGATCAGCCTCGGCGTCTCCCGTCTGATCGAAGGCCTCGCTCCCCAGGGGGCCGATCCAGGCGGAGAACCCCAGCTCCCTCTCACCAGGCTGCCGCTGGCGGCCCTGGGCCTTCCCCCCAGCTGGGCTGTGGCTGAGGTGCTGGGGATCGCCAGCCTCACCGTGGCCAATGGCAGCGACAACATCAGCGTCTACATGCCCCTGTTTGCCCATGCCTCTCCCACGGAGCTAGGCATCACCCTGCTCACCTTCGCGGCAGGGGTGGGTCTGTGGTGTCTCGTCGCCTGGCGGCTCACCCGTTCCCCCTGGCTGGCCTCTGTCCTGAGCCGCTGCGGCGATCGCTGCATCCCCGTGGTGCTGATCACCCTTGGCACCCTGATCGTGATCGACAGCCACACCCTTGAGCAGCCCTGGCTGGCCCTGATCACCTACAGCTGTCTGGCCGTGATGGCGGCATCCCTGCTGCAGCCCCTTCGGATCCATGCGGGCCTGCCGGCAGCACTGTCGGCGGGCTGGTCGGCTCGCCTCGCTTCCGGTTTCGGCATCGCTGGGGTCCGTCATGACGCCTGAATCCCGGCGGCTCAATCCCAACCGCGTCCGCGACCACCTTGCCAATGAGCGCACCTATCTGGCCTGGATGCGCAGCGGCATCGCCCTGCTCGGTTTCGGCGTGCTGATTGTGCGGATCCGGGTGCTACGACCGCCCCTGGCGCCCCAGCCCCCCGGCAACGGCTGGAAACTGGGCCTGGCCTTCACCCTGGTGGGGCTGTTGATGGTGGCTCTCTCCACCTTCCACTACTTCGGCGTTCGTAACGACATCGAAGAGGACACCTACGAGCCGCCGGATCGCTGGGTGATTCTCTCCAGCCTGGTGTTGCTG
>JBAPUA010000139.1:0-13229 GCA_049282435.1 Cyanobium sp.
GCCAGAGACAGGGCCGCCCCGGTGAGGGGCATCGTGCTGCCGGGGAGGGGCTCGGCGCTGTCGACCTGGATCGCCGGCAGCAGGTCCTGCTCCAGATGCTGAAGGGCGCTCTCAAAACCAGGGATCGGCGGCGTGCGCAGGCAGCCAGCGCAGCTGGCAGCCAACCACAGGGAGGTCACCACCCCACGCAGCAGGATCGGAGGGATCTTCATCGGCGTCAGAAGGAAAGGACGGACGCCGGACCCACCGGCAGGTCCGGCGTCTGCAACGACTGCCGGAGGGCGCTGTCAGGGGCGCGGGCCAGCTGCTCCCCCACGGCATCGAGCTGCCGCTCCAGCTGGGCGGCGTGGTTCCGGTACGCCAGCGCTGCCCCGGCGATGGCCAGGTCCCGGGGAGGCAACAGCGTGGCGGCCTGGCTCTGGACTCGATCCAGAAGCTCCTCCAGCAGCACCAGGCGCTCCACGGTGCAGAGGGGATAGGGGATCCAGCTGGGCGCAGCGGACCGCCAGTTGGCGGATGTGCTCCAGTCGCTGGCAGCAGCGCCGCCAGGACGGAGGGAGCTGGGGGTCCTGGGGCCCGGTCCAGGGGTAGGGGTAGGGGTAGGGCTGCTGACGGGCGACCTGATCCAGTCGCCAGGCCAGTTCCCCGGGGTCCATCAACGAGCCGACACCACCCGGGTTGTCGCCCTCCGGCCCAGGCGTGAGCCGGCGGGCTGCGAGCCGGTTCCAGGCGAGCAGCCCGACCAGGGGAGGCACCATCCCCAGGCTCGGCACCGTCCAACGCAGGCCCAGGCCTGCCACGAACAGGGCATAGCCCAGAGCCAGACCCACCAGGCGCAGGGGCGCCTGGTGGATCCGGGGACACCTCGGCTCAGGCCGCAGGGGAGGCGAAAGCATGGCGGCAGGGGTGTCGCTGCCCTCCCTTGGTTGCCGCCCTCAGCCGGTGATTCAGCGGCGCGGCGCCGAGGCGATCAAGCTACCGCCTCAAGCCGTTCCGCCAGCCCCACCAGAGCCTTCTCGCTGGGGGGCACCACCACCTTGAAGCGGGCCTTCCAGCTGGGCCAGTCGGCCAGGATCTGGGCGGCCCGGGCACTGCCGGTGTGCTCGAGATGGGCTTCGAGCAGGGGCCGCAGCAGCGATTCCTGTTCGGCCGTGGTCAGGGGGACGAGGGCCACCGTTTCGCTGTTGAGCCGCTTGGCGACAGCACCCTCCTCATCGAGCAGGAAGGCCACGCCACCGGTCATGCCGGCGGCCACGTTGCGGCCGGTGCTGCCGAGCACCACCACCACGCCGCCGGTCATGTATTCACAGCAGTGGTCCCCGGCGCCTTCGACCACGGTGCGGGCACCGCTGTTGCGCACGGCGAAGCGCTCACCCGCCCGGCCGAGAGCGAACAGCTCGCCGCCGGTGGCGCCATAGAGGCAGGTGTTGCCCAGAATCACCTTGCTGCCGGGATCCTGGCTGGCGGCCGGAGGCACCACGGCGATGCGGCCGCCGTTGAGACCCTTGCCGACGTAGTCGTTGGCCTCACCCACCAGGCGCAGATTCAGGCCCTGCAGCCCGAAGGCGCCGAAGCTCTGGCCCGCGGCCCCCTCAAAGCGCAGATCGAGCTGACCGCGGAAGCCCTGGTTGCCATGGCGGGCGGCGATCTCACCGGCCAGACGGGTGCCGACACTGCGATCGGTGTTGACGATCGTCAGGGTGCGAGCCAGCTGACCATGGCCCTCGATGGCCTCCATCACCGTGGCATCGGCGAGCAGCTGATCCTCCAGGATCGGCCCATTGCCATGGGCCTGGGCGTCATGGCGCAACCAGCTGCGATCGGCGCCCTGGGCCGGCGAATCCAGCAGGCAGGAGAGATCGAGAGCGGCCGTCTTGACCAGGGACACGGCCCGCGGGGCCAGCAGCTCACTGCGGCCGATCAGATCCTCGAGGCGGGCCACCCCGAGCACACTCAGCAGCTGGCGCACCTCTTCGGCCACAAAGAGGAAGAAGTTGACGACGTGCTCGGGCAGGCCGGTGAAGCGTTTGCGCAGGGCCTCCTTCTGGGTGGCCACCCCGACCGGGCAGTTGTTGGTGTGGCAGACGCGGGCCATGATGCAGCCCTCGGCGATCATCGCCACCGAGCCGAAGCCGTATTCCTCGGCGCCGAGCAGGGCGGCGATCACCACGTCCCAGCCGGTCTTGAGGCCCCCATCGGCGCGCAGCAGCACGCGATCGCGCAGGCCGTTCTCGAGCAAACTGCGATGGACCTCGGTGAGGCCCAGCTCCCAAGGGCTGCCGGCGTGTTTGATCGAGCTGAGGGGGGAGGCGCCGGTGCCGCCGTCGTGGCCCGAGATCTGGATCACATCGGCGTTGGCCTTGGCCACCCCGGCGGCGATCGTGCCGATGCCAATCTCAGCCACCAGTTTGACCGAGACCTTGGCCTGCGGATTGACCTGATGGAGATCGTGGATCAGCTGGGCCAGGTCCTCAATCGAATAGATGTCGTGGTGCGGAGTCGGTGAAATCAGCGCCACGCCGGGCTTGCTGTTGCGCAGCCAGGCGATGTAGGGATCCACCTTGGGACCGGGCAGCTGGCCGCCCTCGCCGGGCTTGGCCCCCTGGGCCACCTTGATCTCCAGCTGGCGACCGCTGCGCAGATATTCCGGCGTGACCCCGAAGCGGCCGGAGGCGATCTGCTTGATCGCCGAGCAGGCCGTATCACCGTTGCGCAGGCCGCGGATCGTCGGGAGGGTGGCGGAATGGCCCTCGCCATCCACGTCCTGCAGCACATGGAAGCGAGCCGGATCTTCACCACCCTCACCGCTGTTGCTCTTGCCGCCGATGCGGTTCATGGCCACCGCCAGCACCTCATGGGCCTCGCGGGAGAGGGCTCCCAGGCTCATACCGCCGGTGCAGAAACGCGAGCAGATGCTCTCGATGCTCTCGACCTGCTCCAGGGGCAGGGGCACCGGGGCGGGCTGCAGTTGCAGCAGATCGCGCAGGGCCGTGACCGGACGATTTTCGAGCAGGGTCTGGTAGGTGCGGAAGTGGTCGTAGCCGGGACCGGCCTTGACGGCGGCATGCAGGGCCTTGGCCATCTCCGGACTGTTCATGTGGTACTCGCCACCAGTGCGGTACTGCACGAAACCCATGAACTCCAGCTTGGAGCGATCCAGTTCGGGGAAGGCCTTGCTGTGGAAGCTGAGGGTCTCGCTGGCGAGTTCGACCAGGCTGAGCCCCGCCACCCGGCTGGTGGTGCCCGTGAAGGCCAACTCGATCAGATCAGCACCGATGCCAATGGCTTCGAAGATCTGGGCCCCGTGATAGCTAGCCAGCAAGGAAATACCGATCTTCGAGAGGATCTTACGCAGGCCATCTTCCAGGGCCTTGCGCACATTGGCCTGGGCCTGATCGGTACTGAAATCGGGCAACTTGCCGCGCTCGATCAGGGAGCGGGTCTTGGGATGGGCCAGCCAGTGACGGGTTGTTTCCCAGGTGAGCCAGGGGCACACCGCACTGGCGCCGTAGCCGATCAGACAGGCCAGATGGTGGGTGCTCCAGCACTGGGCCGTGTCCACCACAAGCGAGCACTGCAGCCGCAACCCGAGCCGCAGCAGCTGGTGATGCACCGCGCCCACCGCCAGCAGGGGCGGAATGTAGGTGGTGCCGGCACTGAGGCCCTGATGCTCGCCATCCCTGCGATCGGAGAGCACCAGGATCTGGCAGCCGCTGCGCACGGCGGCCTCGGCCTCAAAGGCCAGGCGCTGGACCGCCTGCTCCAGCCCCGAAGGACCGGAGGCCACCGGCAGCAGGGTGGAGAGCGTGACCAGGGGCAGGCCGTGGGAGCCGAGGGCCTTGAGCTCGGCTTCATTGAGCACCGGCGTGGCCAGATGCAACACCGCTGCCCCTGCAGGGTCGGGGCGCAGGGCGGAACCGCGGCGGCCCAGATGCATCTCCAGGCTCATCACCAGCTTTTCGCGCAGCGGATCGATCGGCGGATTGGTGACCTGGGCGAAGCGCTGCTTGAAGTAGTCGTACAGGAGGTGGGGCTTGCTGGAGAGCACCGCCAGTGGAATGTCATCCCCCATGCAGTAGGTGGGTTCCTTGGCGGCGCCCGCCATGTCCTCGATCACCAGATCGAAGTCCTCGGCGGTGAAACCGAAGGCAGTCTGCTGCTGCAGCAGATCCAGATCGCCGAGATGCCGTTCCGAACTCCACGGACCGGCCGCCAGGCTGCGGCGATGGTCGGCGAGCCAGTCGGCGTAGGGGAAGCGGGCCGCCGTCTCCTCCTTGACCTCCCAGTTGCGAAGCAGGCGCCCCTGCTCGAGATCCACCGCCAGCATCTGACCGGGACCGAGTCGTCCCTTCTCGATGATGCGGCTCTCCTCGAGTTCGACCACGCCCGTTTCCGAGCCCATCACCACGTAGCCGTCGCTGGTGAGGCAATAGCGGGCCGGCCGCAGGCCGTTGCGATCGAGCGTGGCCCCGACCATGCGACCGTCGCCGAACACCAGCAGGGCGGGACCATCCCACGGTTCCTGCAGACAGGCGTTGTATTCGTAGAAAGCCTGGATGGCCGGACGATGCTCCAGGTCGGGCTGGTCGCGGAACGCCTCGGGCACCAGGGTCAGCAGACTGTCCGTGATCGGCCTGCCACTGCGCACCATCAGCTCGAGGGTGGCGTCCAGGTTGGCGGAATCACTGAAGGCGGCATTGACGAGAGGCCTCAGATCAGCGGCGGCTTCACCCCAGACCGCCTCCAGATTGACTTCGGCCGCCCTGGCCCAGTTGATGTTGCCCAGCAGGGTGTTGATTTCGCCGTTGTGGCCGAGCAGCCGCATCGGCTGGGCCAGGGGCCAGCGGGGCAGGGTGTTGGTGCTGAAGCGCCGGTGATAGACCGCGAAGTTGACCGCGAAACGCTGATCGCGCAGATCGGCGTAAAAGCGATCGAGCACCTCGGAGCGCACCATGCCCTTGTAGACGACGGTGCGGGCGCTGATCGAGGCGAAATACAGATCGGTGGTGCCCGATCCCCAGACCTCGCGCACGCGATCGACGGCACGGCGGCGCAGGCGGAACAGCAGGGCCTCGATCGCATCGACCTCCGCTGGGACCGCGGCCGAGGCATCGGGCGCCAGCAGCAGCCATTGCTCGATCACCGGCGCGGTCTGACGGGCCAGGGGGCCGAGCACGGCCGCATCCACCGGCACCGGACGCCAGCCCAGACTGCGCAACCCGAGCCGGGAGGCCTCCTGCTCACACAGGGCGCGCGCCTGCTGACGGCGCCCGTCATCCACCGGCATGAACACCATGCCGAGACCGCGCACCTGGCCGCTGCTGGCGGCTGCCTCCGGCCAGACGGCCTCGAGCAAACCCCAGGGGATGGCGCTGAGGATGCCGGCACCGTCACCGGAGTCGCCGTCGCCGCCGCAGCCGCCGCGGTGCTCCATGCAGCGCAGACCGCGCAGGGCCTGGGCCAGCACCCAGTGGTTGGCCTCACCGCCGAGATGGGCGAGAAAGCCCACCCCACAGGCGTCCTTCTCACCGGCCACCGGCGCCGGCGCCGGGCTGTCGCGGTGGGGCCAGAAGGGAGGGATGGGGTTGGGCATGGACCAGGACGCGAGCGGCGTGAGAATGGGGGCCGTAAGGGGGCAGCCGAGCAGTTCGGCGGCCTGGCGAGGTCAGAGCCCGGAGAGTCCGGACTGACGTGCCGACTTTGGACCAGTCCATGGAACCAGCCCATGGAGAGGGTCCTGGGGAAGACGAGCAGCCATCCCCCCTGGCGAGTCGCTGATCCTAGGCAGCCGCATTCCTGGCACTGTTCGCAGGGACTACCTTTCGGGACCCGGCTGCATCCGCCATGGCGATGACCTCCTGGAAGGTTCTTGCCTCGACCCTGGTCAGGGCGGCTCCATTGCTGGCTGCGCCCCTCCTGGCTCCGCCTCTCCTGGCGACCCCATGGGTCGCTGCGCAGCGGCTTCCGGTGACCTCCGGCACGGCGGCGTCGTTCGCGCCCCGACTGCAGGCGCCGCCGCCGCCACCGCCCGCGCTGGACAGCCCGGAATCTGGGCCGCGCTACCGCCGGCCTGCGGCGATCCAGCCGATCCCAGCCGGCGCGACCGGCAGCCAGCAGGGCCGTCGGCTGCGAATCAATGGACGGCCCCAGCAGGCCGCCTGGCTGCGCCTGCCTGCCGGGCCGGGGCAGGGCGAGCAGCTCTGGCTGCCCCTGGAGGTGTTGCAGGCCCAGCTTGGGTTCAACAGCAGCAGCAGGAGCGATGGCAGCCTCGCCCTCGGCTGGTACGGCCAGGAGCTGATCGTGCCGACGAGCGGCCAACGCAGCCTGGGGGATGAGGTGGCCGTGGACGTGGCGGGCCTGCTGGAGGCGGTGGGCGTCAGCGTCAGCAACGGCGGCGGCGATACCCTGGAGCTGCAGCTGGCACCCGCCCGCCTGCTGCAGGTGCGGGCGGCCCGCCAACCCGGGCAGCGGCGGATCGTGCTGGATCTCGATGCTCCCGCCGTCGTGCGCAGCAGCGAGGAAGGCCTGGATCTGGGCCTGTGGAGCAGCTCCGCCCAGCAGGCCGACCTGGCCCAGCGGGGCCTCGGGGTGCGTCAGGCTCCCCAGGGGCTGGTGCTGACCACGGCGTCAGGCACAAGGCTGAGCCGCATCCTCACCCTGGCCAACCCCAGCCGGGTGGTGATCGACCTGCCTGGCGAAGGCCCCGAACCCAACACCAAGCCGGGGCCGGCGCGCTTCGATCCCAGGCTGCTGGCACTGCTCGGCAAGGATCTCCGCTGGGACCGCCAGGTGCTGCGCCTCGGCAGTCTCAGCTTCAGACTGAACCGTGTGAGCCTCGATCCCCGCTCCGGTCCGCTGGAACTCCAGCCCCTGAGCCGCAGTGGCGGCATGGAGGGCCTGAGTTCCCTCACCGACCTGGCCCAGCGCGCCGATGCGCTGGTGGCCATCAACGGCGGTTTCTTCAACCGGGTCCGGCGCCTGCCCCTGGGCGCCCTGCGCCAACAGGGACGCTGGCTTTCCGGACCGATCCTCAACCGGGGAGCCGTGGGCTGGGAGAGCCGCAACCTGCCCCGGTTCGGCCGATTGCAACTGCAGGAATGGCTGCTGGACCGCAACGGCCAGCGCTGGCCTATTCAGGTGCTCAACAGTGGCTACGTGCAGCGGGGCATCAGCCGCTACACCAGTGACTGGGGGCCCTGGTACCGCGCCCTGAGCAACGGCGAGACCGGACTGCTGCTGCGCAACGGCATGGTGCAACAACGGTTCGACGCCGCCCGTCTGACAGCCGGGGTGGCCCTGGCCCCTGGCGACATGGTGCTGGTGGGTCGGGCGGGCGCCGAACTGCCCTGGCAGGAGGGCGAACCCCTGACCCTGGACTCCCGCCCCAGCGATCCCGTGGGTCTGGCCGCCAACGTGCTGGGAGGGGGACCTTTACTGCTTCTCAAGGGGCGGATCGTGCTGAGCGGGGCCGCCGAAGGATTCGGCGCCGCCTTCCTGAGCCAGGGGGCACCCCGCACGGTGATCGGAACCGACGGCACCAGGATCGAGCTGATCACGCTCGAAGGTGTCGAACAGGAGGGACCGACCCTGGCCGAAACGGCAATGCTGCTGCAGGGCCTTGGCCTGCGGGACGCCCTCAACCTCGATGGCGGCAGTTCCACCGGCCTGGTCATGGGCGGCGCCCACACGGTCAAGGGGCGCGGCGTGGCCGGCGCTGTCCACAACGGCCTGGGCCTGGTGCCGAACGGCGACCAGGCCGACCGAACCGGGGCGAGCAGCGCCGCCCGTTCCAGCCGTCTGGCCGGCAGCTGACAAACTGGAGATCCGCCGCAGCTTCGACCGTGCCCAAGGGCCACAGCCTGCGCATCTCCGCCGCCGCCGCCGCCGAGCTGTGCCGTCAGGCGGCGGTGGCCGGCACTCCGGGGCTGATGCACATCGACCTGCTGGAAGGCAGCTGCGAACACTGGACCATTCGCCTGCGCCCCGGCCATCTGGCCGGCACCCCGGTGGCCCGCGCCGATGGCGTCACCCTCTACGCGCCTCCCCCCCAGCTGCCGCTGCTCACCGGCCTGCAGCTCGATTACAAGGGGGATCTCAGTGGTGGCGGCTTCCTCGTGCGCCCCGGCGACGGCGTGCGCAGCTGCGCCTGCGGGGCCGCATTCAGCCGGGACCCTGGACGGGGGACGACGGGGCAGTAAGGTGACGGATTGTCGAAATCGGTCGGTAGCCCGACCTGTTCGCACCGACCAGCCCTGACGGCCCTCGATGCCCACTATCCAGCAGCTGATCCGCACCGAGCGGCAGCGTCTCACCCGCAAGACAAAATCGCCCGCCCTGCGCTCCTGCCCGGAGCGGCGTGGTGTGTGCACCCGCGTCTACACCTCCACCCCCAAGAAGCCCAACTCGGCCCTGCGCAAGGTCGCCCGGGTGCGGCTCACCTCGGGATTCGAGGTCACCGCCTACATCCCCGGCATCGGCCACAACCTGCAGGAGCACTCCGTTGTGCTGATTCGCGGTGGCCGGGTCAAGGATCTGCCCGGGGTCCGCTATCACATCATCCGCGGCACCCTCGACACCGCCGGCGTCAAGGACCGTCGCCAGTCCCGTTCCAAGTACGGCGCCAAGACACCCAAGGCCTGATGGGTCCGGTCCCGCTCCCGGGACAACCCGCCGTTTAGTCCCGACTCCCCCGCCTTTTCCCTTCCCGTTCCATGTCCCGCCGCAACGCCGCCGAGAAGCGCCCGGTCCTGCCGGATCCCCAGTTCAACAGCCGCCTGGCCTCGATGATCGTGGCCCGGCTGATGAAGCACGGCAAAAAATCCACGGCCCAGCGGATCCTCTCGGACGCCTTCAGCCTGATCAACGACCGGACCGGCGGCGATCCGCTCGAACTGTTCGAGACCGCTGTTCGCAACGCCACCCCGCTGGTGGAAGTGCGGGCTCGCCGGGTGGGCGGCGCCACCTACCAGGTACCGATGGAAGTCCGTCAGGATCGCGGTACGGCCATGGCCCTGCGCTGGCTGGTCAACTTCTCGCGCGCCCGCAATGGCCGGTCCATGGCCCAGAAACTGGCCGGCGAACTGATGGATGCAGCCAACGAGGCCGGCAGCGCCGTTCGCAAACGGGAAGAAACTCACAAAATGGCCGAAGCCAACAAGGCCTTCGCCCACTACCGCTACTGAGCCTGGCGGGAAGCGGCTGCCAGGGCGGCACCGATTTCCCCCTCAGACAGCCACGAAGGCCAGTCTGTAAAGTAACACCCGTTTTTTGTTGACCCCACCCGGAGAACTCGTCAGTGGCCCGCGCCTACCCCCTCGACCGCGTCAGAAATATCGGAATCGCCGCCCATATCGACGCGGGCAAGACCACGACCACCGAACGGATTCTTTTTTATTCCGGTGTGGTCCACAAGATGGGTGAGGTGCATGACGGCGCCGCTGTCACCGACTGGATGGAACAGGAGCGGGAGCGGGGTATCACGATTACCGCGGCCGCCATTTCCACCAGCTGGAAAGACAACCGCATCAACATCATTGACACCCCTGGCCACGTCGACTTCACCATTGAGGTGGAGCGCTCGATGCGGGTCCTCGACGGTGTCGTGGCGGTGTTCTGCGCCGTGGGTGGTGTGCAGCCCCAGTCAGAAACTGTCTGGCGCCAGGCTGATCGCTACAACGTGCCCCGCATCGTGTTCGTCAACAAGATGGACCGCACGGGCGCCAATTTCCTGAAGGTCTACGACCAGATCAAGGACCGCCTCAAAGCCAACGCCGCTCCGATCCAGCTGCCGATCGGCGCTGAAGGCGAACTTAAGGGCATCATCGACCTCGTTCGCAACAAAGCGATCGTCTACACCAACGATCTCGGCACCGATATTCTTGAGCAGGAAGTACCTGACTCCATGAAGGATGAAGTCGAAGAATGGCGTGACAAGCTGATGGAGACCGTCGCCGAAAACGACGAAGAATTGTTGGATGCCTATCTGGAGAACGGTGAGCTCACGGAAGCCCAGCTGGTGAGGGGCATTCGTGAAGGAGTGGTCAAGCACAAGTTGGTGCCGATGCTCTGTGGCTCAGCCTTCAAGAATAAAGGTGTCCAACTGGTGCTGGATGCGGTCGTCGACTATCTTCCCGCCCCCGTCGATGTGCCGCCGATCACCGGCCTGCTGCCCGACGGCACCGAGTCCACCCGTGCCTGCGACGACAACGCTCCCTTCAGCGCCCTGGCGTTCAAGGTGATGGCCGATCCCTACGGCAAGCTCACCTTCGTGCGTATGTACAGCGGCGTCCTGCAGAAGGGCAGCTACGTGATGAATTCCACCAAGGACAAGAAGGAGCGCATTTCGCGTCTGATCCTGCTCAAGGCCGACGACCGTGAGGAAGTGGACGAGCTTCGGGCCGGCGACCTGGGAGCGGTGCTGGGCCTCAAGGACACCACCACCGGTGACACCCTGTGCGTCGACAGCGCTCCGATCATTCTTGAATCGCTGTTCATCCCTGAACCGGTGATCTCGGTTGCTGTGGAGCCGAAGACCAAGGGTGACATGGAGAAACTCTCCAAAGCACTGCAATCGCTCTCCGAGGAAGATCCCACCTTCCGGGTATCCACCAATCCCGAAACCAGCCAGACCGTGATCGCCGGCATGGGCGAACTGCACCTGGAAATCCTGGTTGATCGCATGCTGCGCGAGTTCAAGGTTGAGGCCAATATCGGTGCTCCCCAGGTTTCCTATCGTGAAACCATCCGTGGCAGCGCCAAAGGCGAAGGTAAGTTTGCCCGCCAGACCGGCGGCAAGGGCCAATACGGCCATGTGGTGATCGAAATGCAACCCGGCGAACCGGGTTCAGGGTTCGAATTTGTCAACAAGATTGTTGGCGGCATCGTTCCCAAGGAGTACATCGGGCCAGCGGAAGCTGGCATGAAGGAAACCTGCCAATCCGGTGTGATTGCAGGTTTCCCGATGATTGATGTCAAGGTCACCATGGTCGATGGCTCGTACCACGACGTCGACTCCTCGGAAATGGCCTTCAAGATCGCCGGATCCCTGGCCTTCAAGGATGGCGTCAAGAAGTGCAATCCTGTGCTTCTCGAACCGATGATGAAGGTGGAGGTGGAGGTGCCCGAGGATTACCTCGGTTCCGTCATCGGAGATCTCTCCTCCCGCCGCGGCCAGGTCGAGGGCCAGTCCGTCGATAACGGACAATCCAAAGTCCAGTCCAAGGTGCCTCTGGCCGAGATGTTCGGCTACGCCACCCAGCTCCGATCCATGACCCAGGGTCGGGGTATTTTCTCGATGGAGTTCAGCCACTACGAGGAAGTTCCTCGCAACGTCGCTGAAGCCATCATTTCCAAGAATCAGGGCAATTCCTGATCTTCCCCACCACCCAACCCACAACCCCGATTCTTTCCTTCCATGGCACGCGAGAAGTTCGAGAGGACCAAGCCCCACGTCAACATCGGCACCATCGGCCACGTTGACCATGGCAAGACCACCCTCACAGCCGCCATCACCAACGTGCTGGCGTCCCAGGGCATGGCCAAGGCCCAGGCCTACGCTGATATCGACGGCGCTCCTGAAGAAAGGGAACGGGGCATCACGATCAACACAGCCCACGTCGAGTACGAAACCGAAAAGCGTCATTACGCCCACGTTGACTGCCCCGGCCACGCCGACTACGTCAAGAACATGATCACCGGAGCCGCCCAGATGGACGGCGCCATCCTGGTGGTCGCCGCCACTGACGGCCCGATGGCCCAGACCAAAGAACACATCCTGCTGGCCAAGCAGGTGGGCGTACCCGCTCTGGTCGTATTCCTGAACAAGAAGGACATGGTCGACGACGAGGAAATCCTCGAACTCGTCGAACTCGAGATGCGCGAGCTGCTCAGCAGCTATGACTTCCCCGGTGATGACATTCCCGTGGTGGCTGGTTCCGCCCTCAAAGCGCTGGAGTACATCCAATCCGGCAAGAAGGCCGTCCGCGGTGAAGACGAGTGGGTCGACAAAATCCTCGACCTGATGGATGCGGTCGACGAAGCCATCCCGGAACCTGAGCGCGAAATCGACAAGCCCTTCTTGATGGCTGTTGAAGACGTCTTCTCGATCACCGGTCGTGGCACCGTGGCCACCGGCCGGATCGAGCGTGGCAAGGTGAAAGTGGGTGAAACCGTTCAGATCGTCGGCATCAAGGACACCCGCGAGACCACCGTCACCGGTGTGGAAATGTTCCGCAAGCTGCTCGATGAGGGCAGGGCCGGTGAAAACGTGGGCCTGCTGCTGCGGGGCGTTCAGAAAGAGGATATTGAGCGCGGCATGGTGCTGGTGAAACCCAACTCCGTCAAGCCCCACATCAAGTTCGAAGGTGAGGTGTACGTGCTCAAGAAAGAGGAAGGCGGCCGCCACACCCCCTTCTTCTCCGGCTATCGGCCCCAGTTCTACATCCGTACCACGGATGTGACCGGCCAGATCACCGCCTTCACCGCCGATGACGGCACCGACGTGGAAATGGTGATGCCCGGTGACCGCATCAAGATGAGCGCCGAGCTGATCTGCCCCGTCGCCATCGAGCAGGGCATGCGCTTCGCCATCCGCGAAGGCGGCCGCACCATCGGTGCCGGCGTCGTCTCCAAGATCGTCGAGTGATCGGGTCCCGATCGGTTCGCTGATCTAGGTTCAAGGGGTGAAAGCCATTCAGTCTTTCACCCCACTCCCCAAGGCCATCGAGCCTTGAGCACCTCGACAACCGGACCTCCCGGCTCGATCTTCATTCTGAGAAGCCGGCCCCCGTGCCCCAGGCTTCCTCACCCTGCGCGGTGACCACTGCGCCCCTTTCCGTATTTCGCCATGTCCACCGCCATCGCTCAGCAGAAGATCCGCATCCGCCTGAAGGCTTTTGATCGCCGCATGCTGGATCTGTCCTGCGAAAAGATCATTGAAACCGCCGATCACACGGCCGCCACGGCGATCGGCCCCATTCCGCTACCGACCAAGCGCAAGATCTACTGCGTGCTGCGCTCGCCCCACGTGGACAAGGATTCCCGCGAGCACTTCGAAACCCGCACCCATCGACGCATCATCGACATTTACAGCCCCAGCGCCAAGACCATCGACGCTCTGATGAAACTTGACCTGCCCAGTGGCGTCGACATCGAAGTCAAACTCTGAGGAGCCCGGGAGCGGGAGCCCACAAGGATCAGCCAAGCCATCGCTGACCATCAAGTCCCAAGGC
>JBAPUA010000140.1:0-6080 GCA_049282435.1 Cyanobium sp.
AAACAGGTGTTAACACCTTAGCAGACTTTTGTTGTTGATTCGCAGACAACATCGACCATACAGCTGACGGCATGCCTTGACGCTGGGACAGGATACCCAAACAGTAAACAGAAAACAAAGCAACAATTCTAAGACAACTACGACTTAAAAGTTGTGACATATTTCAGCCGAGAAAACGATCAAAGAAGCGTGGATAAGGAGCACGGATAAGATGTACCCCGTAAGCTCGACGCATCTCCGATACCACCGGCTGTGATGATTTAAGAGCTACGCGTGCATAGAAGCCCAAACGATAAAGACGAGAGTCGGACACTCTACGTGAAACCAAACCAGGTCGATCAATTAACGATCGAAGGAATCAAAGGCCGAAGCTAAAAAGAGGCTGAACCTAGAAGCATAATAAAATTTTTAGCAACTAAAACCACCTCTCAATAGCAGCCAGGACTGAACGAAAAGGACGCGCCCAATGCCATCAACGGCAACAAACGAGGTGGAGCAAACATTCAAGAAATGGACACAACCATCTAGGACAGGAAAACAGGGTCGAGTTACACGTGCTGGGAGATAAAACGAGAAAGCCTCGGGTACATCATCTGGCTAAGACTACCTGCAGCCTCAATCTCCACTCCAGTCAGTGAATTTTACCGAACTACCCGCTAATCAATAGCATCAGAAACCTGCAGATATCAGACACCTTGCCAGAGCCGAGATGCTTCATTGATAATCAGGAAAACAGTTTTAAGCCAATGAAGACATTGACAAAAGCAAGCAAAGAGGCGATGAGTTTTAAAATTACATAATTAATGTATCGAAAAACGTACAGCGAGGGCAGCGGCAACTTTATGAAGTAAAATTTGTTTCTCCGTCTCCCAATTCCAAGCTTCCTGACCGAGGCGATATGCAATAGCCCTAGCTTCAGCTAGGACCACGGGGGGAGCCGCTAGCCATGCATCCAAACCCGCGGCTAGGGAGGCAGCATCATCGCAAGAAAAGAGATGGACGGCACCATCCGCTTCGACTTGGATGCTGCGATGGGCAGGGATGTCGCTGATCACCGCCGGCACGCCTGCCAGGGCATAGGTGAACAACTTGTTGGTAAGGGCGATGCGGCGGTTAGGGGTGGCGCCGGTTTCACCCACCAGCCCCAAGTCATAAGTGGCAGCCAGCCGCTCCATCTGCTCCGGCGGGGCAGGCGGGAGCAGATGGAGCCGATCCTCCACCCCCCCGGCCCGCGCCAGGGCCACCAGGCTCTGGCGGTAGGCATCGCTGATGAAGCCCCGCAGATAGAGATGGGGCCTGCTCTCAGCCTGGGCGATGGCCCGCACGGCGCACTCCAGGCCACGATCGGGGCCGATGGTCTGGGAGAACCAATAGAGCGATGGCCCAGGTATGGCTGTGCCACGTGAGGTGGGTCCCTCAGGGGCGTGGGAGAGGGGAAACACGTTGCGTAGCACCACCGGCAGGGGGATGCCGTAGGCATCTGCGTAGGCATCGGCAATGCCGGGGGAGGCGGCCGTGGTGAACACGCAGCCCGGCAGGTAGCGTAGTTCGATCATACGCAAGAGCTGCCGCTGGAAGTCGTAGGCGGGCTCCTTGGGGAAGTCTCCCAGATGAAAATCCTCGGCATCGAAGGCATGGCGGCCCCCATGGGCCCGGGCCGCCAGCGCCGCTGCGGGGAGAGCCGCCGGGTAGTGGGCGATGTAGAGATCGGCGCGCACCCCACGGGCGGCCCGGATCAAGTCGGGGCCAGCTGGGTGCCAGGCCTGAATCGCCACCGCAGGGCCGTGCGCTCCAAGGCGAACCAGCCCACGGGCCAGCCGTTGGCGCAGCCGTTGCCAGAACCGTCGTTGTGGTGAGGCCAGGGAACCGAACGCCACGCGGTGGTGCTGGGCCCAGGGACGGTTCTCGAAGCGCCGATCTTCCGATTGGTGGGGCGGATACGACCAGCCGCTGATCACCGTCACCTCATGGCCCGCTTCCGTGAGGGCATCCGCCTCCTTCACCAGCCGGGGGTTGCTTGTGAGATGGCCGGGGCTGATCAGGCAGATGCGGGCCATGAGTCCACCAACAACTCGCCGATCCTTCGCCGGTAGTCCGCCCACTGCCATTGGGCGGCGGTGGCCAGGGCTGCAGGCCGGAGGCGGTTGAGTGCATCCGGATCCTTGAGGGCCTGATCAATCACGACGGCAATCGCCTCGGCACTGCCAGCCTCGATCAGCCAACCATTCTCACCAGGCCGCACCAGATCGGCAGCCCCCGCCCGGGTGGTGGTGATCACCGGCAGCCCCTGGGAGAAGGCCTCGTTCACCACCAAGCCGAAGCCATCGCAGAGGGTGGGAAAGAGCAGGGCGTGGGCCTGCCGCATCCGCTCCAGCAGTTCCGGCCGGGGGATGCTGCCGTGGAACAACAGATTCTGCGGAGCAGTGGCCAGCAGGGAAGCGGGCAATCCCTGGGCGCCGAACACATCAATCACCAGATCAGCCGGGCTCACCGCCAGCTGCCGGACGGCCTCCAACAGCAGATGGGCCCCCTTGCGGATCGAGAAGGTGCCGGCCCAGAGCAGGCGCAGGGGCCGGCTCGGCGGGCCTTCGCTGGCGGCTTCGATCGGAGGCGGAGCGCCGTAGGGCACCACCTCCACCCGCCGGAGCGACCAACCCGCCGCCTGCCAGCTGGTGGCCGTGAAGCTGGAATTCGCGATCACCAGATCCGACAGTTCCCATTCCTGGCGCCGGCGCTCGGTGCGCTCCGCCTGCAGGGCCAGGGTGTGCTGGCGGTAAGGGGTGACCAGCTCGGGGAACTGGGCAAACTCCGGCGCCAACAACCGTTCCACGAAATCGTGCTCCGGAGAAGGCAGGTCGTAGGCCGTGCGGATTCCCAGGCGCCTGGCCTCTCGAAAGATCCTGAGCGCTCCGTACTCGTAGCCGTAGATCAGATCCAGCCCCTTGAGCTGGCGCGCCACCCAGGCCTCGAAACCATCGCGGCCCCAGTGGAACACCCGATCGCCCAGCACCGGATTGTTCAGCAGGCGCACCTGGGCCATGCGCAGCACCTCCCGGCGCGGATAGCTGCGCACCCGCTCGGCCGGCACTTCGGTGATCGCCCGACGCCGCAGATCCCTACGGAGATCGATGCCCGCTAGCGAAGCAGTACGGCAGGCCACCTGTTGCCAGCGGGCCTCGGGCTGATCCACCAGCGTGCAGAACAGGGCCGCCAAGGCATCCCGCTCGTCCAGAGCCCGGGCTACCTGCTGGGTGAAGGGGGCCGGGATCAGGTGGGCAACGGCTGCCCTCACTCTGTTTCACCCAAATGCCATCGATGGGGCACAGCCTGTTTGGTACCCATCTCGGGAGAATCGTTCTGCCTGATCAGGAGCACGAAATATCTAATCGTCAGGCGCAACCAATCGCGCAAAAGCCCCTTGCGCCCGTCAAATGCAGAAAGGCAACCAACACCTGGAACATAAGTTCGGCAACCCATTTTGGCATTAATAAGCTGTTCGACCCTGGCAAGGTTCACTCGACCGTGGAGCAGCCTTGCTTCCCAGGCAATTGCTACGGGCTTTCCTACGATTGAATGAAACTCACTAGGCAAGACCCAAACATCAATATCTTCAGTTTCCCAGAGAGCGCGTCGAAAGGCTGGCTGATCGTTGCGCAAGCCTTGCTCAGAAAGCACGGCTCGATACCAGGCAAGCCATGTATCAAAAAAAGACAAAACCTTCGCTGTCTTCCGAAAAAAGATGACGCCTGTATTCAACTCGCAGAAGGCCGGCGGGACGGAAATTCCGTAATCCCAGCCTCTGGTTGGCTCATGGGCAAGACAGAGATCAAATCGATCAAGCAGGGCAAATGCCTCTGACATGTCACCAGTCACACGAGTATCTGTATCCAAGAAACAAACACGATCAAATGGAGCTTTTCTTGCATCCAGCTTGACAATCGGCGTTCGATCATCGAGATCAAGCTCAACATAAACATCGAATCCTTGTGCTTGAGGCCAAAGATTCTCAGGAGCAACCAAAGCTACTTTGACTGCAGGATTATGTAGACGCAGGCTAAACATTGAGCTCTGAGCCTCGAGCACATAGGCAGGTGTGTTGGCCACATAAACGAAGCCGGAAGAGGCCAAGTCAGAGATCGATTGCATTGATTTCATCGGGATTAGCTATGTGATGACCAGAAACGAATGATCGTTAAACAACTTCTTAAGTTTATGGGAAAAACCTTCCAGAGAGAGGCGAAAGAAGCTATTAATTCTCTCCTTGGGAAGCCTCACGTCATGTAGAGCTATGGATGCAGCCACTTGAACTGATTGGAAGCCTTCAGCATGTGGACATAGACGTCTAGATACCTATCGGCGATAGCGTTCTCCGAATAATGCGCCTCCACCCGCTGCCGAGCGTCCGATCGCCGCAACTGATCCAAGCGCCCCACAGCAGCCACCAACTCGTCGAAAGTCTCCACCACAAACCCGCTCACCCCATGCTCCACCACCTCGGGCACAGCACCACGGCCGAAACCCAGCACCGGCGTACCGCAGGCCATGGCCTCGGCCATCACGATCCCAAAGGGCTCCTCCCAAAGGATCGGCATCAGCAGGGCCCGGGCTGAGCCCAACAGCTGGGCCTTCCGCTGGTCGTCCACCGGGCCGACATAGGTGATCGAGTCATCGAGCTGGGGGGCGATGTGGGTATCGAACCAGCCCTGGTGCTCTTGGGGAACATTGCCCGCGATCACCAGGGGCAGCCCGGCGCGGCGGGCCACCGCAATCGCTAAGTGTGGCCCCTTGATCTCTTCCACCCGGCCCAGGAACACCAACGGTGCATCGGCCCCCGGATCCTCCACAAAGGGATAGGAGGCCACGGGAACACCGTTGGGCACCAGATGCCATTTACCTATGTCGGCCACGGGCTCGATCATCCAGCGGCTGATCGCCGAAAAATGCAAGCTGCCTCTGGAAAGGCCATGGCCGAAGCGGATCGAACGGCGGCTGATCGCCCGCTGATAGCTCATCAGTTTCGGGATCGGTAGCGGCAGCAACGGCAGCAGGTAGGCGACTCGGGAAAAAGAATGCACCAGGTCGAATCGGCCCCGGCGCACCTCGCGCAGCAGGGTGGCGGAATTGCGCAGGGTGTCGGCGCGGGAGCGGCTGGAGCAGCCGGGCCAGGGGATCAACTCAGCCGCTGTGGCGGAATCAGGATGGGCAAACAGGGACACCTCGTGCCCGCGCCGGCTGAGTTCACGGGCGAGCAGATCGATGATGCGCTCGATGCCGCCATAGAGTTTGGGGGGTACGGGCAGCTCGGGGTCGGCGGTGAGGGCGATGCGCATCGGCCAAGGAGTTGGGCCTGGGGAACCTACGCGACACGTCAGGTTATCGATCGTCTGGATCCTGTAAGGAGAGAATCTTGATCCTGTCGGGAGCGCAGGATGGTATGAAACAAGGACCATAGGGGCCAACCCGGTGAGCAGATGGCGGGATGAGCTGTAGCTGAATTGCCCTGATCGCTTTGTTGACCCCGAGGGTGCCGCCGTTAAGGAAGGTGAGAACCGAGAACTCTGAGTCGTTGCTCCGAAGCAACATCATTACCAAGTAATCGAGCGATGAATACTGTGAGGTGATCGGGCACTTCCCTAAAGTTCGGCGCCAAACCGACGCCCCTATAGCTGTTTGCCTTCCATCAACACATTCCTGGCCAACAATCCCAAGAGTATTGCCTGGCAGATCGGGCTGCGTAGCGAGATGTTTCTTAGGGATAAGCTCCGCAGGAAATCTCGCGGCTTTCAGCGCCACGCTGATACCTAAGCTTCTTTGCATTGAATTGAGCAAGACTTTCTTGATACGCATGCGCATAGCTGTCATGTATGCAAAAGCAGTCTAGACCTGGTATTTGCTTGATTAAAATGCAACCGTTGCTTGCCAAGACACCCCTTAGACTGGCAGAAGGTCGCTCAATGGTAATGCAATTAAACTTATATTCTGCAAAGGGAAATCCAAGCAGCACTCGATCTTCAGCTCCTTCTACATCGATACTCATGCAATCGATCACTGATGGCACATTGTATCTCCTAAATAATCTT
>JBAPUA010000141.1:0-32239 GCA_049282435.1 Cyanobium sp.
GCTCAGACTTGGAAGCATCGCCGAGCTCCTTGACCTTGGCGAGCAGATCCTTCTCTTTCAACATGGCTGATCCCCATCAGAAGTTTTCAGCCTACACAATCGTCGGCTCAACACAAGTCCCAGCTGATCACAATGCCGGAGCTTCATTCATGGCATTGGTGCCGAATCCGTTCAGGGGATCGCTTCTCCGACTTCCGGTGCCTGGTGTTGTAGCCATGAGCAAGGATCGTCGGCTCCTGGAATGTTCATCCCGTCCATCTGCCGAGCGTTCGCCTTGGAACCGATCTCAGCCCATGGAGTCAGTGCTCATCACTGGCACCGTTACCGGCCCTGGCAATCCGATGGACTGGATTGTGAGCACCGGAACGACGGCCGCCATCCAACAAAAAAGGCGCCCCGAGAGAAGCGCCCTTGAGCCAGTGGCTGGGGCCTGGAGATGCCTTACTTCGCCAACTCCAACCACCACCCCGAGCCAACCCCTTCCACCATCCAGCGCCGGCCCCAGTTGCGTTCGGAATAGCACTGGCTCTTGCCGCTACCGATGGCGGTGCGCACGTAACCGCCGCCCATCAGGTCGGCCTCGCCATTTGGGTCATGCATCAGCACCGAGCGACTGGCAGGATCCCAGCCGATCACCAGGCTCCAATGGCCGCCCCCTGCAGGAGCAGAGACGGACCCGTGGTGCAACCACCCCACCGGCACCGGAGACCCCAGCTTGAGCTGGGCAATCAGCTGCTCAAGGCGGCCATCGGTTCGCAGTTCGGCCTGGATCCCGAGGGTCCGCAGGGTCTGGATCTGGGCCGCCGCATCGGTGGTGTCGCCATGACGCTGCACCAGGGCCAGATAGCGATCATCGAGCTGGCCAGCTCCGTTGAGGCAGCCGGGCTTGAGATAGGCGGCAGCCATGGCGCAGGTCGACGAAAAACACATCCGCAGGCCCTCGGCCGTGGCGCTATCGCGCTGGCATAAGTAGGGCACCGGCAGGGTGATTGCTTGATTGAAGGAGTTGCTGAGCTGGCGGGGCTTGGTGGCCTGAGGAGCCGGGGTCGTAGGAGACATGGAGCGCTGGGCAGGGCTCCTGAGGGTTCCGGGCCAGCCCAAGCACCGACCCGGCCACTGACCCAAGGGCCCATCCCTCCCCCGGAACCCTCAAGTGTTCTGTGAACGTGCCGGGATGGACTCCCGCCGGCTGGTGGTCTGGATCGCGGCCGGCATCCTGGGCTTCCAGGGCGGCACGCTCGCTCTCGACCTGCTCAACTGCAGCCTGCTCTCCTGGCTCTATGTCCGCCGCCATGGGCTGGAGCTGAGCAACCGTGCTCCGGCCACGGCTCAGAAACAGCCGGCGGGGGATCGGGAGGCACTGCCACGGGCGGGTGCGGGTCGCCCTGCTCAAACCCCCGACACCAGTGGCGCAAGTGCCAGAGAGGTGAACCTGAGCAGGGTGACTTCAGCTGCTCCGACGCCCACCACCTCTGCCCCGACGCCCTTTGATCCCACCGGCGTCTTCTGCGATCGGCCCCGCAGCCGCGTTGATGCCGCCGTCAGTCAGGGGCTCAGCATCCTCGCCGGGTTAGCGCTGGGAGGATCTGGCGTTGGAGTTGATCCGGCCCGGAAGCCCTGAACCTGATCAGGCTGCCTCCACCCTGAGGCGCTGGGTAGCCTTCCGCGTCCGCTGGAAGACCTGCCGTCATGTGGTTGGAGACCGCAGAGATCAGCACGCGCCTCAGGGTCAGCAGGCAGACGCTCTGGCGCCTGCGTCGCCGTCGTTTGCTCAAGGAAGGGCAGCATTGGACCAGGAAGACTCCAGGCTGCCCCCGTTCCGACATCCTTTGGCACTCGCTTCGCTGTGAGCTCGCCCTGGGCCGGGTTCCCCACTAACCCAATCCTGCGGCCTGCAGCTTTCTGGCCAGCTCAATGAGCTCCGGTGTGACCCCAGCAGGCAAGGCAGGTATTACCTCAGCTGCAGGGATTGCTGGGGCTCCCGCTGTCCTTTGCTCCGAGTTGCGGCCTTCATCAAGGTCTCGCTGCCTCAGGAGGTGGGCCAGCTTGTGCTCAGCCCGCTCCTCGATCAGATAGCGGCTGGAATGAACGGCTTCGCTGTGCCCCATGGAGGCCGCCTTGACCGCCGTGGACCAGGTTGTCGTTGCCTTGGCCCGCAGCGCCCAGGCGTGGCGTAGGTCGTAAAGCTTGCAGCGATCGCGTTTGGCCTTGGGTTTCGGCTTCCCGGGCAGTTGTCGGGGCTGATGATAGCCAAACAGCTTGATCGGGAGCTCCCGATCCTCGCGGCCTCGGTTACGCAACCAATGGGCCAGATAGACCGACAGCTCACCGTTGTTGAAGAACTGCACAGTGCCGTCGTCTCGCACAGCGGTCTTGACCGGGTGGCGGCGCCTCAGCTCCGCGAGCATGGACTTCGAGTGGTCGTGATCGTTGAGGCGGTAGCGGTTCACCCACTCCCTGGGCAGAGGCAGGGCAAAGCGATGACCTGTCTTGGTCTCGGCCCCATCCCCATGGCTCTCGAAGCTCCCGACCTCGATCACCTCCGCATCGGCCTCCACCTCCCCAGGTAGCCGGTCGATGTGCCACACCTCATGACCCCGCAGGCCATAGGTGGCGATCACGGCCATCACCCAACCCCTCAAAGGCTCGCTTTGCTGCAGTTGGTCCAACCAGGCCTCGATGTCATCGGTACGGGGGATGAAGCGAGGTGCGGGTGCGCGCAGCTTGCCGGCACTTTTCTTGAGCTGGTCGAGCCTGGCCCGCAGTTCAGGCGTGGCAATCGCGATGCTGCGTTGAGCCAGATAATTCACCATCTGGAGCACGCCATAGAAGCCCTTGCTGTTGTAAGACCGGCGGATCAGCAGACTGCTGCTGTCCTCCCGCCAGAGCTTCAGCGACGCTGGCGTGTACAAGCAGAACTCCTCCAGCGCTCTGGTGGTGGCGATCTGGTCGGCAGCAAAGGTGCGGCCGAAATAGCCGTTCGGCTTGAAGCAGGTGAAGGGATTGCGATCTCGGGCCTTGGGCCCCCCAGGCGCGATCCAGCCCTGGACCGCGGCGCAGATCTCCCCCCAGCGCTGGTGCTGCTGGATAGGGGCTCGGCCATCGGCCGCCTCCAGAACCTCCCAGCTCAGGGGCGCCCCACCCTGGACGGCCCGCTGATGGGCCCGGAGGAGCAGCTCGGCCAGATCCCAGCAGGCCTGATCGTCATCCAGCCGGAAGCCGCGGGCAGCCTGTTGGCGTCTGGGCGGCAGGGTGTCGTACACCTGGATGAAGGGGCTTCTGGAGGCCTGCTTGATCCGGTAGCGGCAGCCCGCAGCCTGGAGGCGCAGCTGGGCCTGACTGAACGTGTCCTTGGCACGCATGGCAGGGGGGCAGTCTCAACGCCAAAGTCTCGCCAAAGCGTGAGGAACTTTGTTCCTCACAACCGCTACGCAGGGAGTCATCTGGCTACGGACTGGTACAGCTGCCGCACTGACCAGGCTGCCCGAAAAGCCTTGCCCTAACTAGCTTTCGAGCCAGAATTCAGGCTGCGTCTGAAATGGGTCGCCTGAGATTCGAACTCAGGACCAATCGGTTAAAAGCCGAGTGCTCTACCGCTGAGCTAGCGACCCGTGGACTGAACCAAGACCCTTGAAGCAGGGCCATCCCCGTGGGAACTGAGAAAACGTATCACCCGGCCGTCCCCTTGACTCAGTTCCCTGGTGCAGCCAGGGGTCGGGGTCACAATGCCAAGACCAACCCTGGCTTTCGGCCTGTTATCTGCCATGGCTGCCTTTCCCTGGCCCGAGCCCCAGGTCCATGCCGATGCCTGGGTGGCTCCTTCTGCCGTCCTGATCGGTGACGTGCGGATGGCGGCGGGATCCAGTCTCTGGCCCACGGCGGTGGCCCGTGGCGATGTCTGTCCGATCCTGATCGGCGAGAACAGCAACGTGCAGGACGGTGCGGTCCTGCACGGCGATCCCGGTCAACCCGTGTGGATCGGTGCCTTCGTGACCATCGGCCATCGGGCCGTGATTCACGGCGCCACGATCGAGGACGGCTGTCTGATCGGCATCGGTGCGATCGTGCTCAACGGCGTCACCGTCGGGGCCGGCTCCCTGGTGGCCGCTGGCTCGGTGGTCACCCGGGATGTCCCGGCCGCCAGCCTGGTGATGGGGGCGCCTGCCCAGCTCAAACGCCCCCTGGCGGCCGAGGCGGTGGAACAACAACGCGAGCACGCCCGGCGCTACCGAGATCTGGCCATGGCCCACGCCGGCCGGAGCAGCGCAACCGAATACCCCTAAGATCGCCAAACCCGTTCCCCGACCTGTCATGGACCTTCGGCTGCTTCTGGTGGTTTCCCCGATCCTCCTGGCCGTCGGCTGGGCCGGCTTCAACATCGGTCGTGCCGCCATCGGCCAGCTGCAGCTGATGCTCAAGCGCGCCCGCGCCTGAGTCCTCCAGCGTCCATGTCCTGGCTTCAGCCCCCGATCCGCTGCGCTCCTCTCCCCTGACCCCTGAGCTCCTGGTGATCGGTGCCGGCCTGGCGGGCACCGAGGCGGCCTGGCAGATCGCCTCGGCCGGCTTGAAGGTGCGTCTGGTGGAGATGCGTCCGCTGCGGCGGTCTCCAGCGCACCACAGCGCCGAGTTCGCCGAACTGGTGTGCAGCAACAGTTTTGGCGCCCTCTCGTCGGATCGGGCGGCGGGCTTGCTGCAGGAGGAGTTGCGGCGCCTGGGTTCCGTGGTGATTCGCACCGCCGATAGCCATGCGGTGCCGGCCGGTGGAGCGCTGGCGGTGGACCGGGGTCAGTACAGCGCCGCCCTGACGGCGATGCTTGAGGCCCATCCGCTGATCACTGTGGAGCGGCGGGAACAGCTGCAGCTACCGGATCCGGATCAGATCGCCGTGCTGGCCACCGGCCCGCTGACCAGCGATGCCCTCGCCAACGATCTGCGCGATTTCACCGGCCGCAGCGAGTGCCACTTCTTCGATGCCGCCAGTCCGATCGTGGCCGGCGAGAGCATCGACCTGTCCCGGGCCTTCCGGGCCAGCCGCTACGACAAAGGGGACGCCGATTACATCAACTGCCCGATGGATCGGGAGCAGTTTCTGGCCTTCCGCGAAGCGCTGCTGCAGGCCGAGCAGGCCGAACTCAAGGACTTTGAGAAAGAAAGTGCCTGTTTCTTCGAGGGCTGCCTGCCGATCGAGGAGCTGGCCCGCCGCGGTGAGGACACGATGCGCTACGGCCCGCTCAAGCCGATCGGCCTCTGGGATCCCCGCTGGGGCGACGTCAACGACCGGGATGTGCGTCGCGCCAACCGCGCCTACGCCGTGGTGCAGCTGCGCCAGGAAGACAAAGGCGGCCGCCTCTGGAATCTGGTGGGCTTCCAGACCAATCTCAAGTGGGGGGAACAGGCGCGGGTGCTGCGGCTGATACCCGGTCTGGAAAACGCCGAGTTCGTGCGCTTCGGCGTGATGCACCGCAACACCTTCCTGGAGTCCCCCCAGTTGCTCGATGCGACTCTGCAGTTCCGGCAGCGGCCTTTGCTGCTGGCCGCGGGCCAGATCACCGGCACCGAGGGCTACGCCGCGGCGGTGGCCGGTGGCTGGCTGGCGGGCACCAACGCCGCCCGCCTGGCCCTGGGGCAGGCGCCGATCACCCTGCCGCCGACGACCATGGCCGGTGCCCTGACTCACTTCATCGCCACCGCCCGCACGGACACTGCCCGCACAGAGACTGTCCGCACAGAGACCGCCCGCACAGACAGTGCCCTCCCAGACATTGCCCTCCCAGGCACCGCCGGCTCCGGCGAGATCCGCACCGGCAAGGGCCAGTTCCAGCCGATGCCGCCCAACTTCGGCCTGTTGCCCGAGCTGGCCGAGCGCATCCGTGACAAACGGCGCCGTTACGGCGCCTACCGCGACCGGGCCCTGGCGGATTTGTCGCCCTTCACTGCCGCCGTTCCGGCCAGCAACGAAGCGCTCCAACTCGCCTGATGTCCCTCCTGTAGTTGCGGCCTTGGCCTGCAGGTCCATCAACCCGGCCGCCGTACTCAGCTCGGCAGGGCCTGGAGCACCGGGGCGGCATGGTCTGAAAGCCCAGGTCGAACGGGCGATTCGGCGGGACCGAAACAGGGTTGTCCAGCGGGATCGAGCTTCCGGGTCTGGACCCAGGCCGTCTGGCTGAGTGACTGGAGCTGGGCCGGGGCGTTCAGATGGCTCTGGATGTCGAAGCGCATCAGATCCCCCCAGCGAACGACGGCAGCCCGGGCTGCCCGCGAGCGGCGTCGCAGCGACGCAGCGGGACCGGCAGCGGATCCACCACCGGAGCGTTGGCACCGGGCTGGCAGGTTGGGCCCGAGGCTGCTGTCATCGGCTGCTCAGCTGCGGTCCCGCCGGCTGCAGGAGCCACCCTGATCACCACCGATCCGCCCTGCTGCCGATGGCTTCCTAAGGTCAGACCGCGCCGTTGCCGATGCCTTGACCGCAACCAGCCCCGGGACCTGCTGGGATGTGATCGTGATCGGTGCCGGCATCGGCGGCCTGGTCACCGCCTCCCAGTTGGCGGCGAAGGGGGCTTCGGTGCTGGTGCTGGAGCGCTACCTGATCCCGGGCGGATCGGGGGGCAGCTTCAAGCGCGAGGGCTACACCTTTGACGTGGGCGCCTCGATGATCTTCGGCTTCGGCGAGAAGGGCCACACCAACCTGCTCACCCGTGCCCTGGCCGATGTGGGCGAACACTGCGCCACCATCGCCGATCCGGTGCAGCTCGAATACCACCTGCCCGGCGGCCTCTGCGTGGCCGTTGACCGGGACTACGAGCGCTTCATCGCCGACCTCACCGCCCGCTTCCCCCATGAAGCCAAGGGCATCCGGGCGTTTTACGACACCTGTTGGCAGGTGTTCAACTGCCTCGATGCGATGCCGTTGCTGTCGCTGGAGGACCCCGCCTACCTGGCCAAGGTGTTCTTCAAGGCGCCGCTGGCCTGCCTGGGGCTGGCGCGCTGGCTGCCGGTCAATGTCGGCGATGTGGCCCGCGCCCACATTCAGGATCCGGACCTGCTGCGCTTCATCGACATGGAGTGCTTCTGCTGGTCGGTGATGCCGGCGGATCAGACGCCGATGATCAATGCCGGCATGGTGTTCTCCGATCGCCATGCCGGCGGCATCAACTACCCCAGAGGCGGCGTCGGCGTGATCGCCGAGCAGCTGGTGCGGGGCCTGGAGCGCCATGGCGGCTCGATTCGCTACCGCTCCCGGGTCACCGAGGTGTTGCTGGATGGTCAGCGGGCCATCGGGGTGCGGCTCGCCGGCGGCGAGACCCTCCACGCCCGGCGCATCATCTCCAATGCCACCCGCTGGGACACCTTCGGCCAGCTGATCGATGAGGCCCACACCCCCGCCGCCGAACGCACCTGGCGCCAGCGCTACAAGCCCTCGCCGTCATTCCTGTCTCTGCACCTGGGGGTGAAGGCCGGGGTGATCCCCAGCGGCACCCATGTGCACCATCTGCTGCTGGAGGACTGGAACGCGATGGAGGCCGAACAGGGCACGGCCTTCGTCTCGATTCCCACCCTGCTGGATCCAGCGCTGGCGCCTGAAGGCCATCACATCGTGCACACCTTCACCCCGTCCTCGATGGAGCACTGGCAGGGCCTTGCGCCCAGCGCCTACGCCACCAAGAAACAGGCCGATGCCCAGCGGCTGATTCAACGCCTGGAGGCCTTCCTGCCCGGACTCGGCGGCGCGATCAGCCATCTGGAGGTGGGCACTCCGCGCAGTCATCGCCGCTTTCTCGGTCGCTCCGGCGGCAGCTACGGCCCGATCCCGGCCCTGCGGCTGCCCGGTCTGCTGCCGATGCCGTTCAACCGCACCGGCATCGACGGGCTCTACTGCGTCGGCGATTCCTGCTTCCCGGGCCAGGGGCTCAACGCCGTCGCCTTCAGCGGTTTCGCCTGCGCCCACCGCATCGGCGCCGATCTCGGCCTCAATCCCTGGGCCCTGCCGGATTGAGCCGGTGGCCTGGAGCGTGAGCTCCTGGCCTCGCCATGGAGGTGATGGCTCCGGCGCACTGGTGGGACATGGAGCAGAGGTGGGAAAAGGAACCGTGGCTCATCGGCTCCGGCATCGCCACCGTCAGGCCTTCGAACCACTCCACCGCCCGGCTGATGTCGTCGAGCAGCTGATCGGCCATCGGCCGGCTGAAACCGGCCCGCACGACGATGCGCAGCACCGCCCGATGCTGCTGATCCGGCGGCAGGGTGTAGGCGGGCACCAGCCAGCCCCGCTCCCGCAGCTTGTCGGAGAGATGGAAGACGCTCCAGAAGCGCACGCGCGGATCGAGTTCCAGGCAGAACACCGGCAACTGGCCGAGGGGATGGCTGACCAGCCGCAGCGGGGCCAGAGCTGCGAGCCGATCGGCCAGATGGCAGGCGATCGCCTCCAGGGACGCCATCCGCTCGCCGTAGCCCTGGCGGCCGAGATGGACGAAGTTGAAGTACTGCGCCACCACCTGGGCCCCCGGCCGCGAGAAGTTCATGCCGATCGTCGGGGTGACGCCACCGAGGTAGTTCACGTCAAAGCGCAGCTCCCTGGGCAGCAGGGCGTCCCGGCGCCAGAGCAGCCAGCCCACGCCGGGCAGCACGCCGCCGTACTTGTGACCACTGGCATTGATCGAGACCACCCGCGGCAGGCGGAAATCCCAGGCCCAGTCCGGGGCGTTGAACGGCGCCACGAAGCCCCCCGAGGCCGCATCGACGTGCAGGGGAATCGCCAGACCACCGCTGCGCTCCAGCTGATCGAGGGCGGTGGCGATCGCCTCGATCGGCTCATAGCTGCCATCGACGACGCTGCCCACCACCCCCACCACGCCGATGGTGCCGGCATCGCAATGGGCCGCCGCCGCCTCCGCCTGCAGATGCAGCTGATCCGGCCCCAGCGGCACGAAGCGCGGCTCCACCTCGAAGTAGGCGCAGAACTTGTCCCAGCAGACCTGGCGATTGGCCCCCATCACCAGATTGGGCTGCAGCGCCGGGGCGCTTTCGCCCTGGCGCTGGCGCCAGTGCCACTTGAGCACCAGGCCCGCCAGCATGCAGGCCTCGCTTGAGCCGGTGGTGGAGGTGCCGACCGCATCGCCCGGATCGGGCGCATGCCAGAGATCCGCCAGAATCCGCAGACAGCGCCGCTCCAGATCCGTGGTCTGGGGGTATTCGTCCTTGTCGATGATGTTCTTGTCGGCGCATTCGGCCATCAGCCGCAGCGCCTCCGGCTCCATCCAGGTGCCCACGAAGGTGGCCAGGTTGAGACGGGCATTGCCATCGAGCATCAGATGCCCGTGGATCAGTTCATAGGCCAGGTCGGCGCGCAGTCCCCGCTCGGCCAGCCGGTGCTCGGGGAGGTCGGCGGGCAGCCGGGCCGCCATCGAGCGGGCCCGTAGCTGGCCGCGCAGGCCCGCCGCCACGGTGTCCCCATCCAGGGGGCGGCGTGTCGGTGGGTTGTGCTCCATGCCCCCTATCTCCGGCGCCGCGACGCTTCAGATCGTTGTGCTTGTTCTATCCGTTCTGCAGGGCGAAGAACCGCAGCGACCCACCGGCCCAGCAGGATGGTTCGATGCAGCCTGCGGACCCGAGCCTGGATCCCGCCCTCGCCCGGGTGCAGAGCTTTGTGCGCCAGCAGCCACCCGCGCCCGGCAGCGGTCTGCGCCTGGCGCTCTGGCAGGGCAGCGGCAATGCCGGCACTGCCGAGGCCTGGCAGCAGAACCTGGAGCGGCTGGAGCGGGTCTGCGCCCTCGCCGCCGGCCACGGCGCGCAGCTGCTGGCCTTCCCCGAGCTCTACCTGAGCGGCTACATCGTCACGCCGGCGCTGGCATCTGCCCTGGCGGAACCGGTCGATGGACCGTCTCTGCGGCGGGTGGCCGCCGCGGCCCGCCGCCATGGCCTGGCGATCGCCTGCCCCTATCCCGAGCGGGCCCTGGTGGCCGGCGTGGAGCGCTTCTATGACGCCATCGCCCTGGTCGGCGCCGATGGCTCGCTGCTGCGCAACTACCGCAAGACCCACCTGTGGGGACCGGAGGAAAAACGCTGCTGGAGCGCGGGCTACCGGCAGGCGGAGGAGGGGCCGGCCCTGACCGTACAGACGGTGAACGGGCTGCCGCTGGGGCTGCTGAACTGCTACGAGGCGGAGTTTCCCGAACTCACCCGGGCCCTGGCGCTGCAGGGCGCCAGGCTGGTGTTGATTCCCACCGCCGCCGATGCCTGGGCGATCCTCAGCGATGGCGAGCGCACCGATCGCCCCTATCCCGATGTCTCGCGCACCCTGCTGCCGGCCCATGCCTTCGAGAACGGCTGCTTCATCGCCTACGCCAATCGCTGCGGCGTCGAGGCGGTGCACGGCAGGCCAATGGCCGCCTATCTGGGCAACAGCGTCATCTGCGGGCCCCATGGCGATCTGCTGGTGGCGGCCCGCTCCGAACCCACCCTGCTGATCGCCGACTGCCTCCCCGGTGACTACGGCCCCACCCATCCGGCCGGCACCCGCTACCACGACGATCTCAGACCGGAGCTCTACGGAACGGCGCCGCGACCGGGGGCCGGATAGCCGCTGCCAGCCTGGCCACGACTGGTCCCGGCAGTCCATAGGCTGTCGGCCTGCGCGAGCGCTTCTGAATGAGCTCCAGTTCCCTGCCCAACTCCGCCGATCTGGCGCGCTACCTCGAGAGCCGGGGCGAACTGGGCAAACCGTGGATGTGGCATCTGCTGCGCCTGGCCAAGCTCAAGGAGGAGAAGGACTCGATGGAGCCCCAGGAGTTCGTCGAACGGCTCGGCGAGGCCCATGCCGATCTGATGCGGCTCGGCGAGTTCTGGAAGGGCCGGGAAGCCGAGGTGTTCGGGGGCCGCTACCAGCCGGCCAGCGTGATCGAACCACTGCCCGGCTCCAGCGACGATCGCTGAACGGGCCCAGCCGATCCGCTTGCGTCTGCCGTGCGGCGAGCCAGCGCACAGCGTGGCCTGGATCAGCAGACCGGCCCAGTCCGACAGGCCACCCCACCCGGATTCCGTCTTGCCATCACACCCCACGCCCTCCCTTTCTGAGCCAGGAGCGATGAGCAACGGCCCCCACCGCTATCCGATGGCCGCCCTGATCCGCCTGACCCTGATCACGCTCTATCTGGCCCTGGTCCTGCCCCTACCCCTGCTGGCCCCAGGCGATCTGCGTGTGTGGATGGCCCTGGCGGTTCCGGCTGGCCTGGTGCTGGTGCTGGCGATCACCAGTGAGCGCGTGGAACTGGACGAGCAGGGGCTGCGGGTGGGCCATCCCCCCTGGTGCTCCTGGTGGTTGCGGCGCGGCTGGAGCCTGAGCTGGGAGGCGATCAGCGGCCTCACACCGGTGGCGACCAGCCAGGGAGGGCGAGTGTTCTATGTGCGCAGCCAGGGAGCGGCCGCGCCCTCGGGCCTTCGCCGCTCCTACCTGCTGCCCCAGCGGGTGGCGGGCTTCGAGGACTTCCTGGAGCGCTTCAGCTCCGCCAGCGGCATTGACACCAGTGCTGTGGGCCGGATCACACCGCCCTGGACCTACCAGATGCTGGCCCTGCTCAGCGGACTGTTGCTGGCCGGAGAAGTCGGCCTGTTCGCACTGAACCCAGTCCTGCCGGGCGGAGGTTGATCTGCTCCGATCTGATCTGATCCGATGCAGGTCAGGTCAGCCGACTGGCCGGGGACTGGCTGGCCATCAAGCTCTGAGCCATGACCATCGCAGGGGTGTCGTCCTGATCGGGCAGGGTGTCGAGGCTGAAGCGATAGCCCTGCTGGCGCATCGTCTCGATGCCGCCGCCGTCGCCGAGTCCAGCCTGCTCGAGCTTGCGCCGCAGGGTCAGCACCTGGGTGTCCACGGAGCGGGGACCGCCGCTGAAGGGGGGCCAGGCCATGCGCAGCAGCTCCTGGCGGGTGCGGACGACGCCAGGCGGCATCAGCAGGGCACAGAGCAGGGCGAACTCGCGGGGACTCAGTTCCACCGGCTGATCCCGCAGGGTCACCTGGCGCAACAACAGATGCACCTCCAGAGGGCCAACGCAGACGCGTTCCTGCAGGCCGCTGCCGCTGCGGCGCAGCAGGGTGCGGCAGCGGGCTGCCAGCTCTTCAAGTCCGAAGGGTTTACGCAGCACATCGTCGGCTCCGGCATCGAGCAGGGCCACCACCGGTTCCGAGCCGGAACGGGCTGTCAGCACCATCACGGCGCAATGCAGTTGGCTGGCCAGACGCAGGGCTGAGGTCTCCTCCAACAGCTCGGCACTGACCAGCAGATCAGGGGACTGGTCATGGCAGATGTCCAAAGCTTCCCTGGCCGTGGCGACCGCCGCCGCCAGATGACCGTCCTGACGGAGCCTTTGGGCAAGCACGGTACGCAAAGTGGCGTGGGGATCAACCACCAACACACGCTTGGGATGGCCTGAGGGTTCGCTCACCGACTGCTGCACCATGCGGAAAGCCTCAACGTCAGGGATGAGGGCTTGGTATCAGAGGGATTTGTAATAGTGCAAACTTCCCCCAACACGGCGCCACAAGCATCGAATGAAACCAACTTAACGGTGTTTTCACCACAAAGCGCGTATCAGCGGCTGCCTAAGCCCCTTTTCACCTTGGTTTGCTGACGCGGCGGGGATCAAAGGGAATCTGCAGCGGATTTCCGTCCTAATCGAGTTTGGGACCGGACACACCGTTGAGGGCGCCACACGACAGAATGACCCAGCGGGTTGGAGACCCCATGACATCACTGCAACATCCCGACGCCATTCGCCACTTCCAGTCGCTCTGCGACGCCTGCCAGGAGCTGGCCCATCGCCACCATGGCCCCGCTGAGTTGCGGCTGTATGCCGATGGCTACCTGCACGCCCTGAGGCGGACAGCTGTGCTCGATCCACTCTCCCAGCGGCGACTGGAAGAGCTGATCGATCGCTGGATCAGGGACCCATCCGCCTTCATCGGCGCCGACGGCGATCGGCGCACCTTGTATGAGAGCGGCCGTCTCTAGGGCTGAACCCCGGCCGCCAGGTCCCGCAGCCCGGAGCGGACCTGAGCACTTCTGTTAATGACTGGGCGCTTGCTGCGACGCCGGCACAGCGAAGGGCCAGGGAGCACCAAGCGCCCATTTCGTGGCTGTGGCCCAGATCTCAGCGGCGGCTGGCTGAAGTTCGGGACCGCTCATCGTCAGGCCATCAAGGCGCAGACTGGTTTTCAGGGCACTTCGAAGAATCCCGGACTTCAAAGGAACACAGCACAAGAAGCCTAGTGATGGCTGGCTTGTCCCTGACGAGCGCTCGCAGCTTGGGAGATGGTTCGAGGTGCCCTGCAGAGAGTCTCGGACCTGGTTCAGAGCCCGGGCGCAGCAGCGGACCCTGGCTCTGAAGGACCAATACTCTGAGGTGCCGGAAGGTCAGGAAGCCAGGGCCACCGCCAGCGTTTCGCGCAACTCGCCGCTGTTGTACATCTCGATCAGAATGTCGGAGCCGCCGAGGAACTCCCCCTTCACGTACACCTGGGGAATGGTCGGCCAGTCCGAGAATTCCTTGATGCCCTGCCGGATCTCAGGGTCGGAGAGCACGTCGAAGGTTTCGAACGACACCCCGAGGGCATGCAGGATCTGGACGACGTTGTTGGAGAAACCGCACTGGGGCATCAGTTTGGTGCCCTTCATGAACACCAGCACAGGGCTGCTGTTGACCAGGGTTTCGATGCGTTGCTGGGTGGTCGGATCCATGGATGGAATCAGGGAGTGGAGGTCTGCACGGCCAGGGCATGGATCGCCTCACTGGCCAGTTCACGGCGCAGGGCGCCGTAGACCAGCTGGTGCTGGCGCACCCTGGTGAGGCCGGCGAAGGCGGCTGACACCACCTTCACCTGGAGATGGTCCCCACCGCCGGTGAGATCCTCGACCTCCACGGCGGCATCGGGCAGGGCGCGACAGATGGCATCCCTGACCTGATCCGGTTGAACCATGACGCAGCTGGAGGACAGGGGAGAGCGGGAATCTAGTTGCCGGCAGCCGCTCCGGCGGCATAGGGGGTGGCGACGAAGCCGATCTCCACGAGCTGCTGGTAGGCCTTGCGGCCCTGTTCAGAGGCGGGGGTGGTGGCGGTCAGGACCTCCACCAGCAGCGGCACGGCCACTTCAGGCTGGCCCTGGCGGCGGAACAGGGCCGCCAGGCGCATGTTGGCCTGGGCGAGCAGCTCGATCGCTTGGCGACCCTTGTCGTCCATCTCCCTGGGGATGCGGGCATCAAGACCGCGGAAGGCGCCGGCGATCGTGCGGTAGAAGCCTGCAAGGCGACGGCTGGCATCGCGGGCGTCGTCGTAGAGCCGACGGGCCTCCGCCAGGTTGCCGGCGGCGGCGGCGGCATCGCCGCGGGCCAGCAGCTGACGCACGGCCGCCACGTCAAAAGCGGTGGCACCTGCAGGCTGGGGTGCGGTGGCCTCACTCTGGGCCCGGGCCGGGGTGGCGCTGAAGGGAGCCACCAGGGCCAGCAGGCCGAGGCCCAGTCCCAGGACCCGGCTTTGGACGCGAAGGGAAGCCCTGGAGCCGAAGGCGATGGAGGAAACGGGCCTGATCACGTTGACGCCAAAGGTGAAAGGCAACTCTACGGGCGCTCCATGGGCCGGCCGACCGCGGTGCGGGCCGCTTGCTCGGCCGACTGCATCGCCTGGCTGAGGTCCTGGGTGAGGTGACGGGCCGCATCGCGGCCCTGGCCGCGGGGCAGCAGTGGCGCCCCGAAGCAGATGGCCGCATGATCTCCCGGGCGGGGATGGGCGTGGCCGTAGGCGATCCCCACCGGCACCACCGGCACAGGAATGCCCTGGGCTGCCGCCAGCTGGGCCAGGCGGGCCAGCCCTTGCTGCAACTGGATCGTGCCGCCATCACGCTGAATGCACCCCTCGGGAAAGACCACCAGCTGCTGGCCCATGCCGAGCAGATCGATGGCGTAGCGAAGGCTGGCCAGGGTGGGACGCCCCTGATCGACGGGGAAACAGCCCAGGCGATGCAGGAACCAGCCCTGCAGGCCCTTCATCTCATCGATGGTGACCATGAAACGGCAGTCGCGCCCCGTCACCCGGCGACCGGCGGCGTGGGGCAGCAGCAGCGCATCCCAGCGCGCCCTGTGGGTGGGAGCCAGCAGCACGGGGCCCTGCTTCGGCAGATGCTGGCGCTCGAGGACCCGCACCCGATCGAAGTAGCCGGGCAGGGCCAGATCGTGGGTGACCAGGATCGCCAGGGGTGCCAACCAGGGACTGATCCCGGTCCCCAGACACCGCTCCCGCTCCAGGGCAAGTTGGTGCATCGCTGCGGGCCGGGACGGGTTGAACGGGCTCTGGTTGGCCACGACCTGGGGCTGCGGGGCCGGGCTCCCGTCAGCACTGGCCTCGACCTGAACTGGCCCCCGTGCCAACGACACCGCCACACTCGCAAAAGCTGTGGTTTCAAGCTAAGGGCTGAAACCGGCCTGGGCACCGCCGCAGCGGGCAGTTGAACCTTCGGCCGATACGGTTGCCCCACCTCTTTGCCGCGCCACCTGCCGCGCCCCGTCCATGGCCAGCCTCGGCGTCAACATCGATCACATCGCCAACGTGCGTCAGGCCCGGCGCAGCGTCGAACCGGATCCCGTCAGCTATGCCCTGCTGGCGGAACTGGGCGGCGCCGATGGCATCACCGTGCACCTGCGCGAAGACCGCCGCCACATCCAGGACCGTGACGTGGAGCTGTTGCGGGCGACGGTGCGCTCCCGGCTCAATCTCGAGATGGCGGCCACCGCCGAGATGGAGGCGATTGCCCTGCGTCTGCGGCCGGCCATGGTCACCCTGGTGCCGGAACGGCGCCAGGAGGTGACCACCGAAGGGGGCCTGGATGTGGCCTCCCAGGCCGGGTCCATCGGCGATCTGGTGGGGCGACTGCAGGCGGCGGGCATCGGTGTCAGCCTGTTCGTCGATGCCGATCCGACCCAGCTGGATGCCTGTTGCGCCACCGGCAGCCGCTGGGTGGAACTGCATACCGGCCGCTATGCCGATGCCGAATGGTCGCAGCAGCCGGGGGAACTGGCGCGGCTGATCGAGGGCACCGCCATCGCCCGCTCCCTGGGCCTGCGGGTCAATGCCGGTCATGGCCTCACCTATCAAAATGTCGAAGCGATCGCCGCGATCGAGGGCATGGAGGAACTGAACATCGGTCACACGATCGTGGCCCGGGCCCTGGCGGTGGGTCTGGAGACGGCGGTGCGGCAGATGAAGGCGCTGGTTCAGAATCCCCGCCGCGACCCCCTGTTCGGCCAGCGTCCATGAGCACGTTCCACTTCATTGCGGCCAGTGAGGCGTTCCTGTGCGAGGAGGAACCGCTGGAGGAGGTGCTGCGGGAGCGGGTTCGCAACTACACCGAAAACCAGCGCGCCATCGATTTCTGGCTGGTGCGGCGGCCGGCCTTCCTGGAGGCGGTGGAGCTCCGGGACCTGAGCCGCGATGTGCCGCGACCGGCCGCGGCCGTGATCTCCACGGATGAGAAGTTCATCGTCTTTCTGAAGTTGCGGCTGGAGTTCGTGGTCCGCGGCAGCTTCGAGGCCCCTTCCGCCTCCATCCCCTCCGCCCAGGCCAGCCTGACCTGAGATCTGGAGGGATCAGGTCGCTGCCGAGGGCGCGCGCCCTGAAACGCCTGCCCGGCGCGGCCTGATCCGAGCCGGGCGGTTTTTCGCCATGCGCTCGCTGCCGGATAGCCGATTGACGGCAACACGGAGTGGCTGCGATCCACAGCGGTCGCCCCTACGAACCCAGCCTGCCCGAGTCGTTCAGAACAGCCCCAGGAACCGCTTGCGGGGTGGTGCTTCCGGATCGGCAGCCCCACTGGTCGCGGCAGCTGTGTCCGCCGCAGCGGCGGTAGGGGGCTGGGAACCCTTCCTGGCGTCCTGCTGATAGCGAGGTTTGTTGTCGCCGATCGTCAGCAGAGCCTCCTTGTTCTTCCACCAGATCCAGTCGCGGATCGGCGGTGTGTTCTGCAGATCGACGCGGCTCAGGCCGAGACCCAGCTTGGCGGAGGCACCCAGCAGCACATCCAGCATCGCCTCGCCATCGCCGCAGCGGGCCAGGGCCTCATTCGTGCGCTTGGCGCCGTTGAGGGCCCGCACGAGCAGATTGACCCTCTGCGTCACCGGCAGGGTTTTCGGATCGACTCCCTCCATCACCCTGTCGGCCGCTGTCCGGCACCGTATCAGCGATGTCCATCGTTGAGCTGGGCCCGCCCATTCCTGCAATCCCCGATCCGTGGTCCTGGGATCACGGATGGCCAGGACTGGGATCGGCTGGATCGGCATCGCCGCCACGGCCCGAGCTGCCGGGCCTGAAAGCGCCCGCGATCAGCCTCCCGGATCGGGAGCCTGCCGAAGGGGGGCTGACAGATCACCCCGTGGCGGGCAAAACTGTCTGTAACGCATCCTTTTGATGACGCCCCCCCACGAGTCCGCGAAGCACCCGGTGTCGCACTGGGTCATCGGGGATGTCCATGGCTGCGCCGATGCCCTTGAGGCCCTGATCCGCCGGCTGCCGTGCAAGGACCGCATCGTCTTCTGCGGCGATGTGGTCAACCGCGGGCCCCGCATCGAAGCCGCCATGACCCTGGCCTGGGGGCTGGTCGAGAGCGGTCGGGCGGTCTGGCTGATGGGCAATCACGAGCGCACCCTGGTGGAACAGTTGCGTGCCGGTGACTGGCGGGCGCTGCAATCTCTTGCGGGCTGCGACACCTACCGGCAGCTGGGCGATCTGGGCTGTCGCCGCTGGCTGGAGCGGCTCGAACAGCTGCCCATGGCCTACTGGGGCCGGGGCTGGGTCGCCACCCATGCCGGCTTTGACCCGCTCACCTGGAGGCCCGACCCGACGGTGCGGATGGCCTTCTGGCAGAGCTACGACGGCCGCTTCGGCGATGTGATCGTCGGCCACACCCCAGGTCCCGGCGTCCGCAACCTGGGCCGGATTGTGCTGATCGACACCGGTGCCTGCTATGGCGGCCAACTCACCGCCTACTGCCCGGAAACCGGCGCCACCGTGCAGGTGGACGGGGGAATCCGGGGCAGTGTGCTGCAGCCTGCCCTCCATCCCGCATTCGCGGCCCCGCGCCTGCCCGAGACCCAGCTACCCCTGCGCTGACCCCTTGCTCCGTCCAGCGTCGACGCCGTGCTGACCGTCTTCCGCAGCAACCAGGCCGAAGTTCTGGCTCAGATCCTGGCCGCCCAGCTCCGGCTCAGTCCCCCCGACCCCCTGGAGACGGTTCAGATCGTCGTCAACACCTGGCCCACCAGCCGCTGGCTGGGGGAACAGTTGGCCAGCCACCTGGGTGGCATCGCCGCCAACCTGCGCTATCCCTTTCCCGGTGCCCGGCTGCGCCAGCTGGTGGAGCTGGTGCTCCCGCAGCCCGGCGAGGCCAGCGCGACGTCCCAGCCCGCCGCCTTCGATCCCTGGCGGGCCAATGTGCTGGTCTGGCCGCTGCTGGAGCTGCTGCCCGGGGTGGCCGCCGGTCCCGGCGGCGCCCCGCTGCGGCCCTGGCTGGAGCGCTTCTCGGGGCAGGAGCGGCTGGAGCGGGACGCCTGGCATCTGGGCCGCGCCATCGCCGATGCCTTCGACGATTACGGCCTGTACCGGCCGGCCATGCTGCAGGCCTGGGCCCGGGGGGAGGGGCTCGATGACGACGGCCGGCCGCTGCCGCCGTCGCAGCAGTGGCAGGCGGAGTTGTACCGGGCCCTGCGGGTCCGCCTGGCCTGTGATCCCTTCGGCGTCCGGGTGGAGGCGGCGATCGAGCGACTGTGCCGCCGGCCGCCCCCACCCCAGCTGGCCGACCAGCGGGTGCGGCTGTTCGGCCTCAGCAGCATGGCGCCGGTGCAGGTGCGCCTGCTGCAGGCTCTCAGCGGCTGGATTCCGGTGGAGATCTTCCTGCTCACCCCCTGCGCCGATCTCTGGCAGCGCTGCGCCGACCGGCGCCGGCAGCTGAGCGACAGCCTGGCCCTGGCGGAACCGTTCGGCATGGACTGGGTGCTGCAGGCTCCGGGACTCGAGGCCCGCTTCGGGCGCCTGGGAGGAGAGTTTCAGCAGCTGCTGGAGGGCACCGGCGAAGCCCAGTTGGGCCGCTGGGAGGCCGGAGACCTGTTCGTCGCCCCAGCCAGCGTGGTGAGCGAATCCGCAGCCGAGACGCGCCGACCGGATGCATCGAGACCCACGGCCGCAGACCTGGAACTGGCCGCCGGTGGTGCATCGCAGCCCTCGGATCCCACTGCGGCGGAACCGATCGCTGCGGCCGCGCCCCCTCTGCTGCACCAGCTCCAGGCCCAGTTGGTCGATCCCGCGGTGGTGCCGGTCCTGCGGCGGTCCCGGGGCGACAGCTCCCTGGAGTTCCATCCCTGCCCCGGCCCCCTGCGCCAGGTGCAGATCGTGCGCGATCGCCTGCTGCAGTTGCTGGCTGACGACGCCAGCCTGCAGCCCCGGGACATCCTGGTGATGACTCCCCAGGTGGATCGCTTCGCCCCCCTGGTGGCCTCGGTGTTCGGCGACACGGATGCGACCGGGGTGGAGCTGCCCTGGCGCCTGACCGACCGCAGCCAGCAGAGCCGCGCCGGCATCGGCCGGGCCCTGTTGCAGCTGCTGCGCCTGGCCGGTGGACGGCTCAGTGCCTCCGAGCTGGACGACCTGCTGAGCTGCCGGCCGCTGCAACAGCACTTTGAACTGAGCGCCGAGGAGACAACCCAGCTCACCCAGGCGCTGCAGCGCTGCGGTTTCCGCTGGGGCCTCGACGGCCGGGATCGCGGCGGCGATCCCACCCACAGCCTGCGCTGGAGCCTCGATCGCCTGCTGCTGGGACTGGTGCTGGAGCCAAGCTTCGGCCTGGCACCCGGCCAGACCGCCCCCCTGGCCACCGGCGCCTCCCTTGACCTCAGCGGCCGCTGGCTGCGCCTGCTCGATCGCCTGCAGCACTGGTTGACCCTGCTGCGCCAGGGGGCGTTGGTGGCGCGCTGGGCCGAGCTGCTGGTGGAGCTCCTGGCCGATCTGTTCGGCGACGGCGGCGAGGCCGCCTGGGAGCTGCCGCCGCTGCTGGCCGCCATCGACGGCTGGCAGCAGGCGGCGACCGACTGCGAGCTGATCCTCGACGCCCAGGTGGTGGCCGATGGACTCGACGAGGGCCTGAGTGTGGACAGCGGCCGCTTCGGCCATCGCAGCGGCGCCCTGACGATCAGCGCCCTGGAACCGATGCGGGCCATTCCCCACCGGGTGATCGTGCTGATGGGGCTCGATGCCGGCCCGTTCCCCCGCCAGAGCACGCGCTCCGGCTTCCACCTGATGGAATCCCGCCGGCGCCTGGGGGATCCCGATCCCGCTGACCAGGATCGCTACGCCCTGATGGAGGCCCTGCTGTCAGCCCGCGATCACCTGCTGATCAGCTGGAGCTGCCGGGACGATCGCAGCGGCGATTCGCTCGAACCCGCCAGCCCGGTGCGGCAGTGGATGCAGTGGCTGGATGGGGAGTTGGAGGGGGGCTGCGCTGCCCTGGTGGCCCGCCATCCGCCCAGCCCCCTGGAGCGCGGCAACTTCGAGGGCGGCCCGGAACGGCCCGCCCCCAGCTGCGATCGCCGCCTGCTGGCCGCCCGCCAGCTGCTGGAGCGTGCGGCGTCGCCGGCCCCGGCGGCCCTGCTGCAGGGGCCGATGCCGGAGCAGCTGGCGCCGGATGGGGCCGCCAGTTGCCTGGACGATCTGACCGCCTGGCTGAAGGCGCCCCAGAAACACTGGCTGCGCAGCTTGGGACTGCGGCCGGGGGAATGGCAGGAGCGGATCGAGGATCTCGACCCCCTGACCCTCCAGGAGCGGCAGCGGGCGGCCCTGCTGCGGGATCTGCTGGCGGAGCTCGAGGCGGAGTCGGAGCTGATGGCCGCGCCGGGGCCGGCCCGGGAGGCTGACTGGCTGGAGCGCTACCGAGGCCAGGGCCTGCTGCCGGCCCTGGCCGGGGGCGAACTGGAGGCTGAGGGCCTGCAGCTGCGCTGGTCCAGCCTGCGCGCCAGCCTGGAGGCCCTGGGTCCCCATCACCGCGAACCGCTGATCTGGCAGAGCTGGCAGGGGGCTCCCCGCTGGCAGGGGGACAGCCTGGTGCTGGTGCAGACAGCCCGGATCAAGCCGGCCCAGCGGCTGGAACTGTGGCTGCAGCTGCTGCTGGCCGTGGCGGCCGCGCCCAGCAGCGGCCGGTCCCCCCGCCAGGGGGTGGTCATTGCCCGCGACGAGCAGCGCCAGAACCACTTCAGCCCCCAGCTGACCCTGAACCCGCCGACCCTCGCGCTGGCCCGAGCCGAGCTGGAGCAGCTCGCCGCGCTGCAACAGCGCTGGCGCTGCAGCTGCTGGCCGGTGCCACCCCTGAGCGGCTGGGCCTGGGTCCAGGCCGAAGCCAAACGGCCGGGCACGGGCTTCGAAGCGGCTCAGCGCGCCTGGGAAGGGGGGCCCAATCAGTGGGCGGAGCGCCAGCAGGAGGAGATGGTGGTCTGCTTTGGCTCCAGCCTGGAGGCCCGCGATCTGATCGACGCGGACTTCGGGGAGCGGGCGCTGGAGCTCTGGCAACCGCTGTTGACGGCCCAGCGGTGATGGTGACCTTCGAGCCCAACGACTTTCCGCTCGACCCCGGCGTGCGACTGCTGGAGGCCAGCGCCGGCACGGGCAAGACCTTCGCCCTGGCCCATCTGGTGTTGCGGCTGATCAGTGAGGAGCAGCTGCAGCTGCGGCGCCTGCTGGTGGTCACCTTCACCGAGGCGGCCGCCGCCGAGTTGAAGGATCGCGTCGGCCGCCGGCTGCAGGAGGCTCTGCGTGCTCTGGAACAACCGCAGCGGCAGGACTTCGACGCCGTGCTGCTGGAGTGGCGGCAGCGCCGCGGCAGCGGCTGCCATGACCCGCTGCGGGCCCGGTTGCTGCTGGCCCTCGAAGAGCTCGATGGGGCCGACATCACCACGATCCACGGCTTCTGCCATCGCAATCTCAGCCGCCATGCCCTGGAGGCCGGCCGGCCCCCCGATCCCGAACTCGAAACCGACAGCGACACCACCCTGCAGCAGATTGCCCACGACTACTGGCAGCAGCAGGTCCTTCCCCTGCCTGTCTCGCTGCTGGGGGGGCTCGGCCTCAAGCAGGTGGACCCGGACCGGGTGCGGCAGCTGGTGGCCAGCCTCGATGGCGATCCGGCCCTGGACCTGGAGCCCCTGCCACCGGAGCTCAGTCTCGAACGACCCCTGGCCGAGCAGTTGCCGGCCATCTTTCAACGCCGCTGGCAGCGCTTCTGTGACCTGTGGCAGGCCCATGGCCGCGCCCTGATCGAGGACTTTCAGGCCGCGGCCGCCCAGTGGCACGAGCTGGGGGCCAAGGCCAGCAAGCACTACGTGCGCCGCTACAGCAAGGATCGCTGTGCGCCGGTGGACGGCCTGATCGCCAGCCTGGGAGCGGCGGGGGACTACCGGGCTGTGGCCGCGGACCCCCTGCTCAACGGCCTGTTCCATGCCGGCACCTTCTGCCAGGAGGCGCGCAGAGCCGAGGGGGACGGGCGGCCGATCCGCCTGCCCCAGCCGGCGCTGATGGAGGCGGTGGCGGCGCTGGTGGATGGGCCGGCGGAGCTGCTGCTGCTCCATGCCGGCCACTGGGGCCGGAGCGAACTGCGCCGTCGCCGCCAGCTGCTGGGCCGGATCAGTTTCTCCCAGCTGCTCGAAGATCTGGACCCCGGGGAGGATCCGGCTTGCCCTGACAACCGGGGCGCCCTGGACAACCGGGTCGCCCTGGACAGCCGGGCCAGCGCCGCGGCTCCGGAAGCCGGCGCCGGCCTGGATCCTGCGCAGGTCCCTGACCCGCAACCGGCCAATCCGCTGCTGGATCGGATCGGCCAGCGCTACGACGTGGCCCTGGTGGACGAGTTCCAGGACACCGATCCGATCCAGTGGCGCATCCTGCGGCGCTGTTTCGGCGGCGGCCAACATCGCCTGGTGATGGTGGGGGATCCCAAGCAGGCGATCTACCGCTTTCGCGGCGGCGACCTGGCCACTTATCTGGCGGCCAGGGCTACGGCGTCAGCCTGCTACGAACTCAGTTCCAACTATCGCTCCACCGCCCCGCTGGTGGCCGCCTTCAACGGCCTGATGCACGGGCCGGGCCTGCGGCGCTCCGGGCTGGAGGTGCCCGAGGTGCGGGCCCAGGCCGCGCGCTCCGGGCCGGATGGCCCCGCCCTGGAGCTGCTGTGGCTGGGGAGCGAGCGGCCGGCGGGCAAGAAAGCCGTGGCCAAGGGAACCCTGGAGCGCCAGCTGGCCCCCTGGATCGCCGCCCTCACCGCCAATCTGATTGAGGAGGCGGCCGAACTGGATGAGGCCGGCAGCCGGCGACGCCTGGGCCCCGATGACATCTGCCTGCTGGTGGGCGATCGCTATCAGGCCGAGACCCTGCGAGCCGCCCTGGAGCGCGAGGGCATCGCCAGTCGCCTGATCAGCCGCCTGGATGTGATGGCCACAGCCGCCGCCACTGCCCTGCAGCGCCTGCTCGACGCCCTGGCCGACCCGGCTGACGGCAACCGGCTGCGCCTGCTCGCGGCCTCGCCCCTGCTCGGCTGGAGCGCCCGCACGATCGGCGAGGCCGGGCCCGCCACCTGGAGCGGCCTGGCGGGTCGGCTGGAGCAGCTCAGCCAGCGGGTCCCCATCCAGGGTCTGCTGGGGGTCCTGGCCGAGCTTCTGGACGCCAGGGTGCTCCTGCGGCTCTGGCGCCAGGGGCGGTTGCTGGCCGATCTGCAACAGGTGGCGGCCCTGGTGCAGGAGCGTCTCCACAGCGAGCAGCAGGGATTGGCGGCGACGGCCGACTGGCTGCGGCGCCTGCGGCTGGATCCGGAGCGCTCGGTGCCGGAGGCGCACCTGTCCCACAGCGACCGGGAACAGGGAGTGGTGTCGGTGGTGACGGTGCACGCCAGCAAGGGCCTGGAATATCCGCTGGTGATCTGTCCCTACCTCTGGCAGGGCCCCGGCGATGGGCGCCGGGGAGGGCGCGGCCGAGCGGTCCGCTGGCAGCCCCCCGGCCACAGCCGGCCCCGGCTCGACATCCACCTCAACCCCCACTGGGGCGTGGGCTTTGAGGCCGCCCACCAGCATCGCCAAGCCGAGGAGCAGGAGCGCGAACGGCTGGCCTATGTGGCCGCCACCCGCGCCTGCCATCGGCTGGTGCTGGCCTGGGGCCCGGCCGCGGGCCACCACACCAATCCCCTGTTCCCCTGGCTGTTCAGCGAGACTGCGCTGCCTGACAGCCCTGCGGATCCCTATCAGCACCTGGGCGATGCCGATTGGCGCCTGCTGCTGGAGCAGGGTCTGGCGGCACGGGGCCTGGCGATCCGGCTGATCGATCCGCCAGCGCCGCGGCCCCGGCGGCTGCAGCCGGCGGCGCTTTCAGGCCCGCCGCTGGCCTGCGGCCCCGTTCCCACCCTGGGCTTCGACCGGCTCTGGGGTCGCAGCAGCTACACCAGTTGGACCCGGGGCAGCCATCACAGCGGGCCGGTGGCCGTGCCGATCGATGCCGATCGGGACACCGAGGATCCAAGCCCGGAGGCGGCTCTGGAGCCCAGCGGCAGCGGCGACCCCCGCTGGCCCGAGCAGGGCCCCCTGGCCGGGTTTCCGCGCGGCGCGGCGGCGGGGGACTGCCTGCACCGCATGCTTGAGCGGCTCGACTTCGGCCAGAGCCTCGAACAGGAGGGCAACCGCGCCGTGGTGGTGGCGGAACTGCAGCGGGCTGGCCTGGGGCAGCAGCCGCTGGCGCCGGTGCTGGCCGGCCTGGAACAGCTGCGCCAGACCCCGTTCGGCGGCGAACTGGGCAGCCTCCGGATCGCCGATCTCGACGCGGGCGGGCGGCTGCACGAGATGGGCTTCGACCTCACTCTCGGCGAGGTCCGGTCCGCCGATCTGGCCGCCGCCTTCCGCGCCCACCCCGGCGGCAGCGTCCCGGTGGACTACGGGCAGCAGCTGGCCGGCCTGGCGATCCACAGCCGCGGCTTCCTCACCGGCTGGGTCGACCTGTTCTTTCACGCCGCAGCAGGCGGCGAGCGGCGCTGGTGGGTGGCGGACTGGAAGAGCAACTGGCTGGGCCGCCGCGATGACGAGGGACGGGCCATCGCCTGCGGGCCGGACCACTACGGACCACAGGCGATGGCCGAGCTGATGGCCGCCAATCACTATGTGCTGCAGGCCCATCTCTATCTCGTGGCCCTGCACCGCTATCTGGGCTGGCGCCTGAAGGACTACGACCCCCGGCGCCATCTGGGCGGCTTCGCCTACGTCTTCCTGCGCGGCACCCCCGGTGCGGCCGGGAATCAGGCCCTGCCGGGGAATGTGCCCGGGATGCTGGTCGATCGGCCGCCGCTGGGACGCATCCTGGCCCTGGACGACGCCCTGGGAGGCAAAGGCCCGTGACAACCTCCGCCGGACCCTCCCCGAGCTGGGCGCCCAGCCTGGCGGCGGCCCTGGCCGAAGCCCTGCCTCGCCTCCATGGCGTCGCCCCGGACCCGCTGATCGGTGAGTTGATCGCCGCCCTCGGCACCGCCCTGGCCAGCGGCGAGCTGGAGGTGGATCTGGCGGGACCAGCGCCGGAGGCGATCAGCAGCGAGGGCTGGCCCCAGGCCCATCGGCGCCAGTTGGCGACCTCCCCCCTGGCCGCCGAACCGGAGGGCCCGCTGGTGCTGCTGGACGGCCATCGGCTGATGTGGCGTCGCTGGCAGCAACAGCGCCAGCGGGTGCTCGTCAACCTGGTGGCCCGAGCCAGGCGGCGGCCCGACGCCCCCCAGCCAGAGACGACTGCCGCCGCCGAGCTCCTGGCGCCCCTGGATGGGCGGCAGCGAGAGGCGGTCCAGGCCGTGAGCCGCCACGGGCTGGTGCTGCTGGCAGGGGGACCGGGCACGGGCAAGACCAGCACCGTGGCGGCGATGATCGCGGCGGCCCAGGCCGCCGCAGCGGAGCTGAGAATTCATCTGGCGGCCCCCACCGGCAAGGCGGCGGCGCGACTGCGCAGCGCCACCGGCGGCCAGCTGCCCTGCACCACGCTGCACCGGCTGCTAGAGAGCCGCGGCGGCAGCTTCGGCCGCCATCGCCGCCGGCCCCTGGAGCTCGATCTGCTGGTGGTGGACGAGGTCTCGATGGTCGATCTGGCTCTGATGGAGGCCCTGCTGGACGCCCTGCCCAGCAGCTGCCGGCTGGTGCTGGTGGGGGATCCAGCCCAGCTGCCACCGATCGCTCCGGGAGCGGTGCTCCTCGATCTGCAGCGACCGCCCTGGCGCCAGGAGCTGGCCCAGGCCGCCATCACCCTGACGACGACCTACCGCAACAGCGGGGCGATCGCCGCCGTGGCCACGGCCCTGCGATCGGGTCTCGAGGCAGGCTGCGAGGTCGACCCAGGGGACGGCTCCGGTTCGCTGGCCAGGATCCAGGGCCAGCTGGCCGCCCTCGGCCCCGAGGACAACCTGCGCTGGATTCAGGCCCGGCCGCCCCTGCTGCCGCCGGAGCTGATCACACCGCTGCGCCTGCACCATCAGCGGCTGCGGGACCTGGCCGAGGGCTGTGGTCCGGACGATGGGGCCATCCAGGCGGACCTGCTGGCCCTGCGCGACCAGTTGCTGGTGCTCACCCCCGTGCGCCAGGGCGCCTGGGGGCTGGATGCGATCCACCGCACCCTGCTCGGGGATCTGATCCGCCGTCCCCCCCTCGACTGGCCGGCCGGCACTCCGGTGCTCTGCACCCGCAACCGGCCCGAACTGGGACTGGCCAATGGCGATGTCGGCATCCTGATCGGATCGAGCGCGAACCTGCACCAGCGGCGGATCGTGTTCGGCAGCCCCGGCCTGGAGATCGCGCCGCTCCATCCGGCCCAGATGGCGGGAGCGGCCGAGGCCGCCCTGGCGCTGACGGTGCACAAGGCCCAGGGCAGCGAAGCGCGCCAGGTGATCGTGCTGCTGCCACCTGGCCGCGGCGATCAGCGCCTGCTCTACACCGCCCTGACCCGCGCCCGCGAGCAAGCTGTGCTGATCACGACAGCAATCGGGGCTGACCAGGGCGAAGCAGGGGGACAGCGGGCGGCAACGACGAGTCAGCCATCGAGAGCGTGAAGCTGGCTTAACAGAGCAAGATGAAGGGCAACATGCCAAAGAAAAGTAAACATCAGCAAGGCCATAGCGGTGATCGGCCCATACTTCTTTCATCGGCGAGGAGGTCACTCCCCGCCGGCCTCACCAGAGTCCCTGCTTCAATAGTCTCTCCTGTCGGGAGCCCTTCTCATTCCACCCCGGAATGACCTTCTGCATCGTAACAATCTCCCTGTCGATTGCGATTGAACGGGAAGATTGAGGTGCCCCGAGGTTTTCAAAGGGCAACCACCTGGATCCCCGGCCCCAGACGACTCTGGTCAGTCTTGTTCATAATCATCGCCACTATCCTTCAGCTTTACAGGGTCGGAGCGGTCCGATCGCGATGGATTCCATGCCGGCAGCCTTCGAGCCTCAACCCGATCCCCTGACCGTGGCGCCAGACCACGTACTGGCAGGGCGCAGCGAACGGCCCTGGGGGTGGTTTGAAACTCTTGCTGTTGGCGAAGGTTATTTAGTCAAACGGCTTCGCATTCTTGCCGGCCGGCGCATCAGCCTTCAGCGGCACCAGCACCGCTGTGAGCACTGGATCATTGCCAACGGTGAGGGCACGATCCACTGCGACGGCAGCAACCTGCAGGCCAGCGTCGGTGCCATCTTCACCATCCCGATCGGCAGCCTGCATCGGGCCACGGCCGGCCTTGAGGATCTGGAGATCATCGAGGTGCAGCGCGGTGAGCTGCTCAGCGAGGAGGACATCGAGCGTTTCGAGGACGACTTCGGTCGGGTGGTAAAGTCTGATTTCAACCTTTGATCAAGGACGAGGCAGCTCTGGAGAGGAGATGACCGAGTCAGCAGTCCTGCGGGATCTGCCGATCCGTTCATCGATCCACCCTCTCCCTCCACTGGGTCGCTGCCGGCCTGCGTTGAAGGATTCACCAGGCCACTCTCACCTTGATCCAGACCACTGACGGTGTCGCAGGTAATGGCGTCACCGAAGCGAACACGGCCGTGCTCGCCGGCATGACTGCCGCGTCTGAGCTCACCGCAACCGCTTTGACCACGGCCTCGCCGAGCCTGGATGACTCCGGTTCGACTGATGCCGGCAGCGACGAGGACTGCTTCGACACGAAAGGTTCCAAATCGGAGCCCATGCCGATCCTGCTCAGCACGGACATCGCGGATGGCTCCGAGGCCCTGACAGCCGCGTCCCTGCCAACGGTCACGATCGCGACCGAAGCGACAACAACAGTTCTCAATCCGATCCAACCGATCGATGCCGCGCCCGGCGAAGCCGGGACAACGGCAACCCCAGAGACCACAGACACCCACAGACAGACCCTGACCCATTCAGCCCAGATGATCGACACAGCTCCTGGCACCTCCCGTGACCACACCGCCGACACCGCAGCGGCTGCCGACGTTGACGCCCTGAGCGAGCCCAACGGCTTCGCAGCCTTCGGTCTGCGCGACGATCTGCTGGAAGGGCTCAGTGCCATCGGCTTCCAGACCCCGTCGCCGATTCAGCTGGCCGCCATCCCCGAGCTGTTGCTCGGCCGCGACCTGGTCGGCCAGGCCCAGACGGGCACGGGCAAGACGGCCGCCTTCGGCCTGCCTCTGTTGCACCGCATCGATCCGGAACAACGCAAGCCCCAGGTGCTGGTGCTCACCCCCACCCGCGAACTGGCGATTCAGGTGGCGGAAGCGATCAGCAGCTATGCGGCCCGCATGCCCCGCGTCCGGGTGCTGGCGATCTACGGCGGCTCGGATTTCCGCGATCAGATCCAGCAGCTCAAACGCGGTGTGCAGATCGTCGTCGGCACCCCTGGGCGGGTGATGGATCACATGCGTCAGGGCACCCTGGATCTGTCGGAACTGCGCAGCCTGGTGCTCGATGAAGCCGACGAGATGTTGCGCATGGGTTTCATCGACGACGTCGAATGGGTACTGGAAAAACTGCCCAGCCAGCGCCAGGTGGTGCTGTTCTCAGCCACCATGCCGACGGAGATCCGCCGCCTGTCGCACCGGTATCTCAAGGATCCGGCCGAAGTCACGATCAAGACCAAGGGCGCCGATGGACGCCGCATCCGCCAGCGCTACCTGCTGGTCAACGCTCCACAGAAATTGGAGGCCCTGGAACGGGTGCTCGAAGCCGAGCGCAGCGAAGGAGTGATCATCTTCGCCCGCACCAAGGCCGTCACCCTGACGGTGGCCGAATCCCTGGAGGCCCACGGCTACGACGTGGCTGTTCTCAACGGCGATGTGCCCCAGGCCCAGCGGGAGCGCACGATCGAGCGGCTGCGCGATGGACGCGTCGATGTGCTGGTGGCCACGGACGTGGCCGCCCGCGGCCTGGATGTGGAGCGGATCAATCTCGTCGTCAACTACGACATCCCCTTTGATGGCGAGGCCTATGTCCATCGCATCGGCCGTACCGGCCGGGCCGGCCGCAGCGGCGACGCCATCCTGTTTCTCACACCCCGGGAACGCCGTTTCCTCGGCGGGCTGGAGCGCACGGTCGGCCAACCGATCGAGCCGATGGAGGTGCCCGCCAACGCCACCATCAATCAGCATCGCCTCGACCGCCTGCGGGAACGGCTGACCAATGGTCTCGAGGGCCAGGGGCGCAGTCAGGAGGAACTGGCCCTGCTCGGCGAGATCGTGCAGCGGGTCTGCCAGGAAAAGGGTTGCAGCGGTGAACAACTAGCCGTGGCGGCTCTGGCCCTCGGGCTTGGCAGCAAGCCCCTGCTGCTGCAGGGAGAGGAGCGCTGGACAGCGCCTCGCCCCTCCTCCCGCGATGGATCCCGTGACGGCGGCAGCGAGCGCGGCGACCGCGATGGAGGCGCCAGGCGCGTTCTGCCGGATCGTCAGGACGGTCCCCCCGAAGCCCACATGGAGCGCTTCCGCATTGAAGTGGGCTGGCGCGATCGGGTCAAACCCGGCAACATCGTGGGCGCCATTGCCAATGAAGCCGGCATCACCGGCCGTTCGATCGGACGGATCCGAATTTTCGATGCCCACAGCACCGTGGATCTGCCCAAGGGAATGCCCGACGAGGTCTTCAGCGATCTGCAACGCCTGAAGGTGATGAATCGGGAACTTCAGATCTCACGCATGTCCGTTTGAATTCCCCGGCCCCTTCACCACCCCCCATGCTTCGCCCGCTTCGTCATCACCCGTCCCCGCAGGCCGCCCTGGTCTGGACCGCGCTGCTGTCGATCGCCATGGTGCCGATCGCCCCCGACTTGAAAAGCCCGGCCAGGGCTGATTCGAGCATGGGGGCGATCGTCAAGGCCTTCTGCCTGTCGGCATTCGAGAACGAAATGGCCCAATCGGGCAAAACGCCCCCGGCCGGCATGGCCAACTACGCCTGCGGCTGTGTGGCTGATCGGATCGGCAGCGGCAGCAGCATTGAGACCGCCCGCAGCGATTGCCGCCAGGCCACGGCCCGGCGCTATCCCATCTGAGTCCGACCGACGCAGCCGGACTCAGTCCCTGCTTGGGATCAGGCACAGAGCTGGGTGACCTCAGCCGAAGACACCACGCTCAGCTGGTTCAGAGTCAGACGCTCAACGGCAGCCACCAGCGAAGGTTGGATGTCCACCCCTTCTCTGACCACCATGGTCTGCAGCAGGTCAAACAGATCCTGGGGGGCAAGCTCACCGTCCTCGCTCCAGGCGAGGCTCCAAGTCACGGGGGCCATCATCACGGGGATCACAGGAATCAGGGTTTGCTGACAATGCCGCAGTCTGGGGGCTGACCCGCCGATCTTCAGGATCGCTTCCATTTCAGCTTCAAGGTTCTCCATGAAAGGACTGCGCCCCGGGGACCCGTGAAAGCTGGGCCCGGCAGCCGGTCCGGTGCGTCAGCACTAGCTCATAGACTGTGGGATCGGGGCCCGAGTTGTAGGCTGTCGACGATTCGATGGCGTTCAGGCTTCCTTCGGTACGCCCAGCTCGCAGTGACCCATCAGGGTTCGACACCCCTCCAGGCTTCGATCTCCGGCTTCACCGTTCAACTGGCTTCCCCTGGGACATCTCGGCGTCGGACGAATCACTTCCGATCTTTTCTTCAGCTCCAGGCTTCAGTTCATGACCATCTACGTCGGCAACCTTTCGTTCGGAGCCGAACGCGAGGACCTTCTTGATCTGTTTGGGCAGTACGGCGAAGTGCGCCAGTGCAGCCTCCCCCTCGACCGAGACACAGGCCGCAAACGTGGTTTCGCCTTTGTCGAGTTGGCCGATGCCGCCTCTGAACAGAAGGCCATCGATGATCTCCAGAATGTGGAGTGGATGGGCCGCATGATCCGCGTCAACAAAGCCACACCGCGTGAAGGCGGCGGTGGTGGGGGCGGCGGTCGCTCCGGCGGTGGAGGCTACGGCGGCGGGGGCGGCCGCTCCGCCGGCGGGGGCGGCGGCCGTTCCGGTGGTGGTGGCGGCAGTTATGGCGGCGGCGGCGGTAATGGCGGTGGCTACGGCGGTGGCGGTGGCAACCGCTGGTGATTCCCTCAATCCGTTGAGCTACTCCCAGCCAAGTAGCGATCGAGCTCTGGGCCGGCTGTTGCGTCGGCTCCGCCCGCATCGCCGCACCATTCAACTGGCGGCTCTCTGTTCAGTCACCAACAAACTTCTCGACCTTGCCCCCCCAGTTCTGATCGGCCTGGCGGTGGATGTGGTCGCCCGTCAGCAGAGCTCCTGGCTCTCCCAGCTGGGCTTCACCACAGTGCCGAGCCAGTTGACCTTGCTGGCGATCGTCTCATTTGTGGTCTGGAGCGGCGAATCCCTGTTCGAATACCTCTACGGCCTGCTCTGGCGCAATCTGGCGCAGACCGTCCAGCATCAACTTCGGATCGAGACCTATCGCCATCTCCAGTCGCTGGAGATGGCTTTTTTTGAGGCCAGCAGCTCCGGCCGACTGATGACCGTCATCAATGACGACATCAATCAGTTGGAACGGTTCCTGGACCGCGGCGCCAATGAGATCCTGCAGCTGATCACCACCGTGGTGGCCGTAGGCTGCATGATGCTGGCCCTCTCCCCCACCATTGCCGGCGTTTCGTTTCTACCGATTCCGGTGATTCTCTGGGGCTCTCTGCGCTTCCAGCGCGGTCTGGCGCCCCGGTACGCCGACG
>JBAPUA010000142.1:0-60286 GCA_049282435.1 Cyanobium sp.
TACGTCTACGTGTCCCTGGCTTCATTCATCATCGTGATCTTGGGCTTGATTGTTTGGGTTCACCACTTCTTCCCCAGTGGAGTTCCGGAATGGATGCGCAACTTGTTCATGTTCAACACGATGTTGATTGCCGTACCGACAGGGGTCAAGGTCTTCGCCTGGTTGGGCACGATCTGGCGCGGCAAGCTCCAGCTGACGACGCCCATGCTGTTTTGCCTGGGCGGCTTGATTAACTTCGTGTTTGCTGGCATCACTGGCGTCATGCTAGCCACCGTGCCGATTGATATTCACGTCAATAACACCTACTTTGTTGTCGGTCATTTCCACTACGTTATCTACGGCGCAGCCGTGATGTGCATCTTCGCGGCCATCTATCACTGGTTCCCCAAATTCACGGGCCGCATGCCCTATGAGGGGCTGGGCAAGCTGCACTTCCTGCTCACCTTCATCGGTGCCAATCTCAACTTCCTGCCCATGCATCCCCTCGGACTGATGGGCATGCCGCGCCGGGTCTCCTCCTACGACCCCGAGTTCGCCTTCTGGAATGTGCTGGCCAGTCTGGGCGCCTTCCTCCTGGGTGTCTCGATCATCCCGTTCCTGCTCAATATGATCAGTGCCTGGGCCCGGGGTCCCCGGGCCAGTCACAACCCCTGGAATGCCATTGGCCTGGAATGGCTGCTGCCCTCGCCGCCGCCGGAGGACAACTTCGGCGAGCACGTTCCCACCGTGATCAGCCGCCCCTATGGCTATGGCAGCGGTGAACCGCTGGTGGAGAACCAGGAGCAGATCGAGCGCGCTCTCACCCTTGCGGATTCGAACCGATGACCAGCACCCCGATCCCCCCGAGCGAGCAGGCTGCCCGCCACGGCGAAGGCCAGCATGCCAACCACAACCTCACAGGCTTCATCATTTTTCTCTGCTCCGAGAGCGTTATCTTCCTGGCGTTCTTCAGTGGCTACGCCATCCTGCGGCTCTCCGCTCTCGACTGGCTGCCGGCCGGCGTCGACGGCCTGGAATGGCGCATGCCGTTGATCAACACGGTGGTGCTGGTCTCCAGCTCGCTGACGATGGTGGTGGCGGAACACTTCAAGGGCAAGGAGAAGATCTGGCTGTTCCGCGCCTTCTGGCTGCTGACCATGGCCATGGGGGGCTACTTCCTCTATGGCCAGGCGGTGGAGTGGAGCGGCCTCAAGTTCGGCTTCACCTCCGGCACCTTCGGCGGCACCTTCTACCTGCTGACGGGTTTCCACGGTCTGCACGTGGCCACCGGCATCCTGCTGATGGGCCTGATGCTGGCTAAATCCTTCATCCCCGGCAACTACAACGGTGGTGAAGAAGGTGTGAAGGCCACGTCCCTGTTCTGGCACTTCGTGGATGTGATCTGGATCATCCTGTTCGTGCTGCTCTATGTCTGGAGAGCCTGAATCATGATCATCGATGACCATCACTACGATGTGATCCTGATCGGCAGTGGTGCCGGCGGCGGCACTCTGGCCGGCCGCCTCGCCGATGCCGGCCACAGCGTTCTGTTGCTTGAGCGCGGTGGCGTGATGCCCCTGGCCGATCAGAACGTGGCCGAAGTGGATCTGTTCCGCAAGCCGCGATACCACCCCGAGGAGAAGTGGTTCGGCACTGACGGTGATCCCTTCTCCCCCCAGATGGTGCACGCCATCGGCGGCAACACCAAGATCTGGGGCGGCGTGCTCGAGCGCATGCGCGAGCCGGAGTTCAACGGCGTCAGGCTGCAGGACGGCATCAGTCCGGACTGGGAATTGCGCTACGCCGACCTGGCTCCCTGGTACGAACAGGCTGAAAAGCTGTATCACGTCCACGGTGTCGCCGGGGCCGATCCCACCGCCCCCGCCCGCGAAGGCGCCTACCCGGCTGCTCCACGGCCGGTGGAACCGTTCCTGGTCGAACTGCGCGCCGCCCTGGAGCGCCAGGGCCTCCATCCCTACGACCTGCCCCTGAGCTGGTCCGACTCAGCGGTCGACCCCACCGGCGATGCCGAATTGTTCGGCGTCAATCCAGCCCGCGCCGGCACCAGCGTGACGGTGAAGGAGAACGCCCGGGTGGTGCAGCTGCACGTCAATCCATCCGGCCAGGAGGTGCGTGGCGTCGAAGTGGAGCTCGACCACCAGCGCTGGCTATTCCGCGGCCATCAGGTGGTGCTGGCCGCCGGAGCGATCGGCACGCCCGAGATCCTGCTGCGCTCCGCGACGGAGCATCACGCCCGCGGGCTGGCCAACGGCTCCGACCAGGTGGGCCGCAACCTGATGAAGCCCCAGCTCACCTCGATCCTGCAGCTGGCGGCAGTCCCCAACTCGGGACGCTACGGGCGCAGCCACGGCATCACCGACTTCTACTGGGGCGACAAGAACGTCGACTTTCCCCTCGGTTCGATCCAGAGCGGCGGCGGCGTTCTCCAGGACACCCTGTTCGCCGAGTCTCCGCCGGTGCTCTCCCTGGTGACCCGACTGCTGCCCGATTTAGGCCTGGAGCAGCTGGCCGCCCGCTCGATCACCTGGTGGGCCATGAGCGCCGTGCGGCCCGATCCCCACAACCGCGTCGCCCTGCGGCACAGCCAGCTGCAGATCCACTACACCCCCAACAACCGCGAAGCCCACGACCGCCTGGTCTACCGCTGGATCGACTGTCTCAAGGCTGTGGAAGCCGACCCCTTGACCCTGGTCACCAAGCCGGCTCCCACCCATCCCCGCGGCGAAGCGCCCCTGCCGGTGATCGGCGGCGCCTGCGGCACCTGCCGGATGGGCACGGATCCGGCCACCTCGGTGGTGAACCTGGAGGGCCGCAGCCATGAGGTGCACAACCTCTGGATTGTCGACGCCAGCGTATTGCCGTCCTGCCCCTCGGTGGGCATCGGCCTGACGGTGATCGCCAACGCCCTGCGCATCGGCGAACGACTGAAGGCATCACTTTGACATTCGCCACTCCTGCTGCTGATGTGATCGACACCATCAGCGTGTCCGAAACCCGGCGCATCGCCGAGCGCAATCACAACATCGTGCCCTGGAGCCTGTGGGGCAGCTATCTGAGCGAGCGCCAGTGGGGCACCGTGCGCGAGGACTACTCCGCCGATGGCGATGCCTGGACCTCCTTCCCCCACGACCATGCCCGCTCCCGTGTCTATCGCTGGGGTGAGGACGGACTGCTGGGACTCTGCGACGACCAGTGCCGCCTCTGCTTTTCGGTGGCCCTCTGGAACGGCGCTGATCCGATCCTCAAGGAGCGGCCCTACGGGCTCGGCAACCCTGAGGGCAACCATGGCGAAGATGTCAAGGACTACTTCTTCCACCTCGCCAACACCCCCACCCACAGCTTCATGCGGGGGCTCTACAAGTACCCGCAGCAGGCCTTTCCCTACGGCGATCTGCTGGACGAGAACGGCCGCCGCGGCCGCGACCAGCCCGAATACGAACTGATCGACACCGGCATCTTTGACGACAACCGCTACTTCGATGTCGTCATCGAATACGCCAAGGAAGGGCCTGAGGATCTGCTGATCCGCATCAGGGCCACCAACCGCGGCCCCGACGCCGCACCACTCACCCTGTTGCCCAGCCTGTGGCTGCGTAACACCTGGCGCTGGGGTTATCCCGATGAAGTCGAGCACCAGATCAGCCTGGCCGATGCATCGGCCAATGATCCCGCCAGCGACGCCGTCGTCACCGATGGAATCCCCCATCTCGGGGTTTATCAGCTGGATTGCGCAGAACCGGGGCGCTGGATCTTCACCGACAACGAAACCAACAGCGAGCGCCTCTGGGGCCAGCCCAACACCACACCCTTCCAGAAAGACGGCTTCCACCGCCACGTGGTCAACGGTGAAGCCGGCGCGGTGAATCCGGCCCACCACGGCAGCAAGGCGGCCCGGCTGATGCAGCGCACCCTGGCCCCCGGCGAGGAGTGGCTGGTGGAACTGCGCCTGCACCGGATCGATGACGCGGCCCATGGAGCCCTGGAGCCGGGCATGCCGCAGGAGACACCGACACCCGGTTCAGACGCCTTTGCGACGCTCTTCACCGAGCGCGAACAGGAGTGGCAGGAGTACTTCCAACAGCACGTTCCCGGCCTGTCCGAGGACGACCGGCGCATCCACCTGGCCGGCGCCGCCGGCCTGCTCTGGTGCAAGAAGTACTACGGCTGGAGTGTGCTGCGCTGGCTGGATGGGGACCCGACCGGCACCCCGCCCCCGGCCGTGCGGCGACACACCGAGAACGCCTATTGGAAACGGCTGCACGCCCACGACATCATCTCGATGCCGGACTGCTGGGAGTACCCCTACTTCTGCCAGTGGGATTTGATGTTCCACTCCGTGGCCTTCGCGGTCTTCGATCCGGCGACGGCCAAGGAGCAGTGCATGCTGTTGCGCAAGCCCCACTACACGGCCCCCAACGCCCAGACTCCGGCCTATGAATGGGCCCTCTCCGATCCCAATCCGCCGATCGGCGCCTGGGCGGCGATGCGCATCTATCAGATCGATCGCAAGCAGACCGACACCCCCGACCTGGGTTTTCTGCGCGCGGCCCTGCGCAAGCTGATCCTGGAATACGGCTGGTGGGCCAACCGCAACGACCGCTCCGGTGACAACGTCTTCGAGGGGGGCTTCCTGGGGCTCGACAACATCGCCGTGTTCGATCGGCGCTTCCCCCTGGCCGACGGCAGCGTCATCGAGCAGTGCGACGGCACGGCCTGGATGGCTTCGCTCAGTCTCAATCTGCTGCAGATCGCCGTGGAGCTGAGCCATGAGGAACCGGAATACGCCGACATCTGCGAGCGTTTCGTCGTTGATTTCGTGCAGTTGGCGATCGGCCTCAACAAGCCGGTCGGCCGCGACTATGTCAACTGGGACGAGGAGGATGGCTTCTATTACGACGTCATCAAACGGCCCGATGGCAGCACCGACTACCTGCGCACCCGTTCGATCTCAGGGCTGGTGCCGCTGCTGGCGGTGCAGAGCTTCGACATCGACACCGTGCAACGCCTGCCGATGCTGGATGTGACCCATACCCTGGCCTGGTTCACCCACGAGCGCACCACTCCCTCCTGGATGGTGCAGAACCTGGGGATCTGGAACAACGACCGGGTGCTGTTCACCCTGGTGCCCAGGGAACGCCTGCAACGCATCTGCGAGCGCCTGTTCGACGAGGAGGAGTTTCTTTCCCCCCACGGCATCCGCTCCCTCTCCAAGGTGTATCAAAGGCACCCCTACACCTATTCCGAGGGCAGCCAGAGCCAGACCCTCACCTACAGCCCCGCCGACAGCCCGGTGGCGATGTTCGGTGGCAACTCCAACTGGCGCGGTCCGGTGTGGATGCCGATGAACTTCCTGCTGATCGAATCGCTGCAGAAGTTCGCCCATTTCTACGGAGACAGCCTCAAGGTGGAATTCCCAACCCGCTCCGGCAACTGGATCACCCTGTGGCAGGCCTCCCTGGAGCTGGAGAAGCGGTTGGTCGGTATTTTCCGCCGCAACAGCGAAGGCCGCCGACCATTCAACGGTGATGTGGATATCTTCCAGAACGATCCCCATTGGCGCGACCTGATCCTGTTCAACGAATACTTCCATGGCGACAACGGCAGCGGTGTCGGCGCCTCCCATCAGACGGGCTGGAGCGCCATGGCCTGCAAGATGCTCAACCAGCTCTCCCGCTACCCCGACGGCTGAGTCCTCCCGGTAACGGTCCGGTGCGGCAACGGGCTGCTGCACGCCGAAAGGGACGCTGCCAACCAGCGCCCCCGCCTATCGCGCCAGCCCACCCCATTCATCGCCACACCGCTCCCGCGCTCCGCACCCCCCCCACCACCATGAGCACCCCGACCCCCAGCTCCGCCGCCGCGATCGCCGGTCCGGCCTTCTCCAGCTCACCCCTGCCCGAAGCGGCCCAGCTGCAGGTGGCCAACGGCGCTCACTTCGACGTGGTGATCATCGGCAGCGGCGCCGGTGGCGGCACCCTGGCCCGCCACCTGGCGCCCACGGGCTTGAAGGTGCTGGTGCTGGAGCGGGGCGACTGGCTGCCCCAGGAACCCCAGAACTGGGATGCGGAGGCGGTGTTCCAGCAGAACCGCTACGTCGCGAAGGATCCCTGGCTCGACAAGCACGGCAAGCCCTTCCAGCCCGGTAGTCATTACTTCGTCGGCGGCGCCACCAAGATGTATGGCGCCGCCCACTTCCGCCTGCGCCAGCAGGACTTCGAGGAGCTGGCCCACTTCGATGGCACCTCGCCGGCCTGGCCCCTGCGCTACTCCGACTTCGAGCCCTGGTATCAGCAGGCGGAGGAGATGTATCACGTGCACGGCCAGCGCGGTGAGGATCCCACCGAGCCGCCCTGCAGCGGCCCCTATCCCCATCCGCCGGTGGCCCATGAGCCACGTATGCAAAAGCTGGTCGACGACCTGCGCTCCGCCGGGCTCCACCCCTTCCATGCCCCCAGCGGCGTGATGCTCGATGAGGCCAACATGGCCTTCAGCCGCTGCCGCAAGTGCAACTGCTGCGATGGCTTCCCCTGCCTGGTGCACGCCAAGTCGGATGCGGAGGTGCTGGGCATGCGGCCGGCCCTGGCGGCGCCAAATGTGTCGCTGCTGACCCGAGCCCAGGTGAAACGGCTGGTCACCGATCCATCCGGCCGCACAGTGAAGGCCGTGGAACTGGAGCGCGACGGCGAACCGCTGACGGTCAGCGGCGATGTGATTGTGGTGAGCTGTGGCGCCGCCAACAGCGCCCGCCTGCTGCTGATGTCGGCCAACGACAGCCATCCCCGCGGCCTGGCCAACGGCTCCGACCAGGTGGGCCGCCACTACATGTTCCACAACAGCAAGGCGATGGTGGCCCTGGCCCACGAGCCGAACCACACCGTCTTCCAGAAAACGGTGTCGATCAACGACTGGTATCTCGGCGATGCCGACTTCGACTACCCGATGGGCAACATCCAGATGACGGGCAAGACCAGCGGCACGATCATGAAGGGCTATGCCCCGCTGGAGACCTTCCTGATGCCGGGCTGGAGCATGGACAAGATCGCCGAACACGCGATCGACTTCTGGATCTCCAGCGAAGATCTCCCCGATCCGAACAACCGGGTGACAGTGACCAGTACCGGACAGATCCAGCTGAGCTACACCCCCAACAACCTCACCGCCTCGGCGCGTCTGGTGGGCCGGCTGGAGGGCCTGCTGGATCGCCTCTATCTGCGCAACCACCTGGTGGAGCGCCAGTTCTACATCGCCAACAGCATGGGCATCGCCGCCGTGGGCCACCAGGCCGGCACCTGTCGCTTCGGCAGCGATCCGGCCAGCTCGGTGCTGGATCTCAACTGCAAGGCGCACGAACTCGACAACCTCTATGTCGTCGACACCAGCTTCATGCCGACGATCGGTGCCGTGAATCCCTCGCTCACCGCCATCGCCAATGCCCTGCGGGTGGGCACCCATCTGGTGGAGCGGCTGCAGGGTTGAACCCGACTGGACGCCGGATCGGAATGGGACGGACCGCTCGCGAACGGCCGCGGCGAAGCCCTGCCAGGCTCGGGCAGCAGGCTGGCTGAAAAGGGCTGAGCCTCCCTGCATACTCCGGACCTGGGCTCTGTGGATCTGCGTTCCTTGAACCTGCACGTTCCGAAGCGCGCGGCGGCGAGTCCAGTACCACCGGGCTGCTGGGGGATCCTGAACAGCGCGTCCTGGTGTCTCTGGGGGCGCCTGGACGCTCACCGCCGGCTGGTTCCTGTTCTCGCCGGTGACCACCGAGGCGATTGGCCGGGGCGTGGTGATCGTCCCCAATGGGGCCACGGTGATCGGTGCCCGCCCCGAGGACCAGATCCTCAGCCTGCCGGTGCGGGTGGGCAAGGAGGTGAAGCGGGGCCAGACTGCCCGGTGTCAACTACGTAGGCGGGTCGCGTCAATTACGTAGGCGGGTTACCCCGTGTCCTCCCCCTGCCATGGCAGGGGGAGGCGACAGCGAAAAGTGAGCCACCGCAGGTGACACGAAATCTGCCCGCCTGCTCCGGTTCTCTGGCATGGAGCCGGGATCTTCTGATCGGCCCCAGGCGCCAAGCTCGTTGACCGGTGCTCTTGCTGCTATCCCGCCTGAGCGCTGCAGCGGAGCGCACGAGCCGGCGGACCCCACGGTCCGGCGGCAGCGCGGAGCCCATCACCGGCACCTGGCGCCAGGGGTTGGCTTGTGGTTGGCGGGTAATTGACGCCTGGTCGCGGCGACGAATCAGCCCGAGCTGGGGCGACCAAGGCGGCGTGCCCGCTTGCGGCGGTAGCTCTCGCCATTGATCTGGATCAAGGTGCTGTGATCCACCAATCGGTCCACCGCTGCCACGGTCATGGCGCTGGTAGAGAAGACATTCTCCCACTCGCTGAACGGCTGATTTGAAGTCACCAACAGGGATTTCCGTTCGTAGCGGTGCATGACCAGCTCGAACAGCACCGAGGTCTCCGCCTCGTCCTTGCGCACGTAGCCGATGTCGTCGATCACCAGCAGGGCATAGCGATCCAGCCGGTTGAGGGCCTTGGCCAGGGTGTAGTCGGCTTTTGCGCGCTGCAGCTCCTGCACCAGGGTGGTGGCGGAGAAGAAGCGTGCCGAGCGATCCAGGGCAATCAGGCTGCGGCAGATGCCAGCCGCCAGGTGGGTTTTGCCTACACCGCTGGGGCCAAACAGCAGCAGGTTCTCGGCGCGGTTCAGCCAGCCGGTGTTGTGGGCGAGCTGCTCGATCTGGGGACGCTCCAGATCCGGGATGGCGTTCCAGTCGTAGTCCGCAAGGGTTTTGGGGACCGGCAGCTGGGCCTCATGCAACAGCCGACGCTGACGGGCTTGATGCCGCTGCTGGTGTTCCTGCTCCGCCAGCACATAGAGGTAACTGGCTGGACTCCAGCCATCGGCTGTGGCCTGCTGCTCGGCCGCCTGCCACTGGCTGCGGAACTGGGGCAGTTTCAACTGTTTCAACACCGATGGCAGAGCCGTTTCCAGTGCCGGCCTGCTCGGGGGTTCCAACCAGGAGTTCGTCATAGCTGCTGAGGGTGTGTTCAGGGATGTCGAGCTGGGGCATGGCCGCCAGGCCCCGGGGGGGCCGCAGGCCGTAGTGATCGCGCAGGGCCGTGAGGTTCAGCTCACCGCGGCGGAGCTGTCGCCGCAGATAGCGCTCCACAGCGGCCAGGTCGTCGGTTCTGGCGGCGACATGGAGGGCGTCCACCATGACCTTGGCTGCCTCATCCGGCGGCAGGGCCGCCAGGAGTTGGCGCCATAGCTGCCGCCAGTTCTCTCCTGGGAGCAGGTCGGACTGCAGCTGGGCACGCAGCAGCGCCCGGGGCTTGCGGCGCAGGCTCTCGATCACATGGCGGAAATCAATCCGCCGCAGTGGCCCGCTTTCTCCCGCTCGCCGATGCAACCGTGGCAAGGACTCCACGAACTGGCTGCGCAGGAACAGATCCAGCCGGTCATGCCGCAGGTGCACCGTCAGCTGCTGGCCGATCAGCCGTGAGGGGACGCTGTAGGTGACTGAACGCACCTCGATCGTGCTGGTGCTCCGCACCCGCGCCAATACCGGCTCGTAGTCGGTAAAGCGCTCCACCGGCAACGGCTGCAGGTGCAGCCGCTCAATCTCCAGGTTCCCCTGCACCTGGTAGCGGCTGTTAAGGGTGTTGGTGACTTGGGCGACCAGCTGCCGGTATTCGGCCTCGGTGGCGAAATCACGGCTGCCGCGCTGGATCAGCTGCTGCTCCAGCCGGTGTTTCCAGTGCCCGTGGGGCCCCTCGATCGCTCCGTTCTCGTGGGCGACGCCGCGGTTGTTGCGGGTGGCGATCACGCCGAGATGGGCGCAGAGCTCGCGGTAGCGGCTGGTGTAATCCCCCGCGTAGCTGCCGTCGCGGTTGCGGAAGCAGGCACTCAGGCTGTCGGTGCGGTGCTCCGCCGGCACCCCACCGCAAAGGGCAAGAGCGTTCTGCAGAGCCTCGGACAGGGCAACAAAGCTCTCACCGCCGTGGATTACCGCCACATGGCACCAGCCCGAATAGGGCAGACGGAAATGGAACAGCCGGTGCTCCAGCACCTCCCCCGCCACGGTGATCGGCTCGCCCTTGAGCAGCGTGAAATCCGAGATCCCCAGCACACCGGCCCGATGCTCCTGCAGGAACATCACCTCCTGGGCCGGACCATGCAGGGCCCGCCACTGCTCGACGCGGCGCTGCAGGGTCCGCTTGCGCCGGTACCACTCCTCGCCAGGCCTAATCCGCTCCAGGTGCAGCAGCAGGGTCTGGGGTTCCAGTTGCGGTGCCTTCTCGAGCATCGGCACCAGCACGCTGTCCCAGACCTCGGCCAGGGGATCGGCGCGGGTGCGCCAATGGCGACCCCGCTGCTGCTGTTGCCCCTCGGGCTGCAGCTCGCCGCGATCGATCCGTTGCGCGCTGCGCACCGAAATCCCCGCCGCATCAGCCGCCACCTGTTGGCTGAGCCCATTGGCCCGTTTTGCCATGTACCGCTCCTTGATCCGCAACGACAGAGGGGCGGGCATCGCAGGGCTCCATACCGGAGTCGGAACCCTGTTGTCGCGTCTTGAGACCCGCCTATGTAGTTGCGCGGACCCGCCTACCTAATCGTCGCCGAACAGCCAGACCCTGATCCGCCTCTACCTGCCCACCCTGAAGCAGCAGCAGCGCCGTCAGGACAAGGATCGGGCCGAACTGATCCAGATCAACACCGATCTCGACCGACAGGACCAGGCGCGACTGACGTCAGCCCGGTGGCTGCGAGACACCGTCCTGGCCAAGCTGGGGGCGGATCGCCGCCGCTTCGACGACCTGTGCCGCATCGCGGCGGGGAGAAAGATTGGCCAAGGGCGACCGCCGGCCGAGCTGGTCCGGCGGCCCAGCCACTGGGCTCGGCACCGCTCACAGCAATCTGGAGCTGGCGACCGCCTCACCTGGCAATGGGGCCTCGGAGATGTCAAGCAGCGGCAAACCCTTCGACTGAAACGAGATTGAATCTGAACGCTCCCTGGCGTCATTGCCCTGGTCCCCCAGTCCCCTGACAGAGCCCCAGCAAGCCGGCTGCCGCGGGCGCCCGGCCTCGCCGCGACGGCCAACGACATCAACGGATTCAGCAGGGCCGCAAGAGTCGAGCGCCACCGAAGGGGCCTGTTCGATGACCTTGGCCAAGGAAGCAAGAGACCTTGCCTTGAGAGACGACCCTGGCAGTCCATGGGCCCGGAGAAAGAAACCATTCATCAGGCCTATCCACCCAACATGAATGAGCCTCGCCGGACGCGAATCAACCCATCAAGATACTCCTTTCCCCGAGGCGAGACAGTCCAATTGCTGGCGCGAAGCAGGAAACAACATCGACACCAATAAACAGCAACCAGCGGCAAAAGTGTCCCCAAATCACCAATTTCAGCTCAGCATCAAATTTCAACTTACCGCAAATAAGATGCTGAAAATGCTCATTCCTGCAAAGAATATGCCCAAGTCAACCTGCAAGCCAAGGCCCCTCAAGGAAGGATATTGATGCTATAAATATATCGACGAAATAGCAGTTGCCAGGCTCGGCCTCAAATTGATCCTAGCAAGCAACAATCATGAAACCCTGGAGGCTTGAGGCCATTCGCGGCATGGCGGCACTTTATGTTGCCATCGGCCATATGGCTCATGATAAGTCAATATTCCTGATGAGATTTGGGAAGAAGCAGTGATCGCCTTCTTCCTGTTGCCTGGATTTGTAATCAAATATTCTCAGCATTACGACCACGATAAGTCATTTAATATCTATTTTATTAAACGCTTCACGAGAATCTATATCGTACTCATTCCAATGCTTCTTTTGGCCGGCGCCATCCTTCGCCCCAACCTAGCCGACTTGGAATTCTGGAAAATACTCGGCGGAAATCTTCTTATGCTTCAAGACTTTGAATCTGGAAAGCCAAACGTAATCGTTCCAACTCTTTTCGCATCTGCCCTATGGTCCTTGCATTATGAATGGTGGTTCTACATGGTTTACCATCCGCTGGCAACTCGTGTCGCCAAGGGAAAGCAGTCTTTCCTAGTTGCTGCGATTGCCATCATCGCGGCGATACTCTATACAGGAAAGCCACTGCCCCTAACTGGGTTACTGATGTACTTTCTCATCTGGTGGGCTGGTGTTGACTTGGCCAGGTCTTACATTGCCAACGGCAAGGTCCTTCTCAGGGACATACTCCCAACCATGCTCTCTATCTCAGTAGTAGGCGCGATTCTTCTCGGAGAAGTACTTAGCCATTATCGACTCAGTGGAGGAACAATAAGACCTGGGATTCACCCTATACTAGAATTGAGACACTTTGCGGCCGCCTTTGCAACCCTGATCGCGGCACTTGCCTGGCAAAAGGCAAGATGGTTTGGATTTTCGCTGCTGAAACCAGGCCTGCTGATTGCGCCCATCTCACATTCTCTATACATAGCCCACCAGCCCTTCTTGGCAGATGCAACCTACCCGAGGGGCATTCACAATATCGTCATTCAATACTCTCTTTACTTGGCTGTACTATTAGGATTCTGCTGGTTTACCGAAATAAAGCTATACCCAGCTGCACGAAATAGAATCAATGCTAAGATTTCGAGGCCAAGGCTAGACAAGGCAAATTGATCCGATTGCTTGGTTACGCAATTGTCTTCCATAGAGGCGCCACCACTTCGCCCAGTTCATTGGCGCCCGTTCACTTCAGCTGCCCTTCAAGCTGTGCGCCGCCGCAGCTCCAGCAACAACTTCTCGAACATCTCCGGCAGCGGCGCCTCAAAGACCAGCCGCTCATCTGTGACCGGGTGATTCAGCCCCAGTGCGACCGCATGCAGAGCCTGGCCGGGCAGCTCCACCGGCAGATGGCGGCAGCGGCTGTAGGTGGGATCGCCCACGATCGGATGACCGATATGGGCGCAGTGCACCCGGATCTGATGGGTGCGGCCCGTGTCGAGCTTGAAGCGCAGCAGGGAGTAATCGCCGAGCCGTTCAATCAGCTGCCAGTGCGTACAGGCGTGGCGACCGGAGTCGTCATGCACGACGGCGTATTTCTTGCGATCGACCGGATGGCGGCCGATCGCGCCGATGATTGTGCCGCTGTCCCCGGCGGGGGCTCCGTGCACCACCGCCAGATACTCACGCGAAGCGATCCGTTTCTGGATCTGCACCTGCAGCTTCACCAGGGCCTCCTGGCTCTTGGCTACGACGATGCAGCCCGTCGTGTCCTTGTCGAGCCGGTGCACAATGCCCGGGCGCATCTCACCACCGATGCCGGGCAGATCCGGGCAGTGATGCAGCAGGCCGTTGACCAGAGTGCCGTCTTTGTTGCCGGGAGCCGGATGCACGGTGAGCCCAGCCGGCTTGTTGAGCACGATCAGATGGTCGTCCTCGAACAGCACATCCAGGGGGATTGGCTGGGCCAGCAGATAGGGCAGGGGCTCCGGTGGCGGCATCCACAGCTGCACGTTGTCGCCGGGCCGCAGGGGAGTCTTGGCGCGGCCGGTGACGCCATTGACCCGCACATAGCCGGCATCGATGAACTTCTGAATGCGGGCGCGGCTCTGCTCGGGGCGCTGGGCCACCAGCCAGCGATCCAGCCGCATCGGCAGCGGCCTGGGGTACTCCAGGGTCAGCAGTTCACCTTCACCCTCACCGAAAACGCTCATGTCCAGGAGGTGAAGGCGACTGGGGCTGCGGACAGGGGGTTCTGGAATCCGCAACAGCAGAGATCGAGGGAGTCAAGGCGCAGGCGTTGCCAGGCAAGCGGAGCCGTAGAACCCGATCGCAACCTATGCCGATTCAATCCTAGGCATGACCAGGGCTGCCTGAAAGTCCTGTCAACTAGGGATCCCGAAGGCTGCTCTTCCTCAGGGATCCAGTCGTCATCAGCGCTTGATTAGGCAGCACCGCGTCGTTCAGCCGCCATTCGGGCTGAGATCTCGACTTTCAGGCAGCCCTGTAGGCATGACAGGTGCGCACTCCGGGCCTGCTGCCGGCGAGCCCTGGCGGCTGCAGCCTCAAGGGCCCGCCGGCAGCAGGCCGGAGTGAAGCCGTCCCGCAGCCTCATCCATCGGACGACCAGCCACCGACAACAGCTGAAACAACCAGCCAGCGCCGCTGAAGCTCAGCGCAAGGACGTCCACCGCCTCTGCCACCCAGAGCCGCGGATCGGCAACCGGCGGCCGACCTGATCAACCTGACTTCGATCGCGGCCGGGAGCGGCAGTTCCTGTCTGTCGATCGGGCCCTGCAGGCCGCCGCCAGCGATTCGATCCAACGCAAGCTCGAACCCAGCATTTCAGGCAGCGGCGAGATTCTCCCTGGCGTCGGCCATCACATCAACCGGATCGATGTGGTCGTCGGCTGAGCCCTGGTCAGCCTCTGCCTCGACGCGGCCGGTGCCGCCTTGGACACCACCGCACCCTGGACCGCCCTGAACCGGTGCATCCGTCAGGCCCTGGGCCGGCAGCCGCTCAGGGCAGCTCCAGGGCAATCGGTCCCAACACTCCGCGGCGGTAATCGTCAAGCAGGCGCTGGGCCATGCGCAGGCTGTCGCCGCTGGTGTGGCGGCCGGCGGCGGCCAGCAGCCAGTTGGCCGCATCCGGGGCGGCGACATCGCCTGTACGCCCCTGGGCGGCCTCAGCGGCGGCGCCCTCCAGAGGGGGCACCGGCAGCCCGTAACGGCGCTCCAGCAGGCCAGGCGCCACCCCCGCCGCCGCCACCGGCTCCAGCAGGGCCAACAGGCGCACGAAGGCCAGGGCCACCTGCTCGACGTCGTAGGCCGCCTGACCGATGTCGTCGCAGAGGGCCAGCCGCAGGGCGGCCAGCTGGTCATCCAGCCGCGGTGGCAACACCCCCGGCGCGTCGAGCAGGTCCAGATCCTGGCCGACCCGCACCCAGCGCAGGCTGCGGGTGACGCCGGCCCGGCGGGCGCTGTCGACCACCTTCTGGCGCACCAGGCGATTGATCAGCGCCGACTTGCCGACGTTGGGGAAGCCCAGCATCAGGGCCCGCACCGGCCGCGGCTTCATGCCCCGCCCGGCACGCCGGGCATTGAGCGCCGCGCCGGAGCGGATCGCCGCCTGCTGCAGCTGCTTGACGCCGGTGCCGACCTTGGCGTCGCACCACCAGGGGGTCTGACCCCGCAGCCGGAACCAGCCGTCCCAAGCCAGGCGCGCGGCCTCATTGACCATGTCGCGGCGATTGATCACCAGCAGGTGCTGCTTGTTGCGCATCCAGCGCTGCAGCCGCGGATGACCGGTGGCCAGAGGGATGCGGGCATCCCGCACCTCGATCACCAGATCGACCTTTTCCAGATTGGCGGCCAAAGCCCTCTCGGCCTTGGCGATATGGCCCGGATACCACTGGATCGTCGGGGCGGCGGCGCTGAGACTGACCGAAGCTCCCGGGCCGCGGCCCGCCTCAGGGGCGAGATCCACGACCAGCGATCCCGGATCCACCCCATCCGGGGCGAGGGCATCGGGGGGATCGCTGTCAGGGTGATCGGAATCGGGGCCACGCCGCATCAGGGCACCACCAGCACCGGACAGGGCGCCAACTGGATCACCCGGGCGGCGGTGCTGTGCTCGTCGTCCTCAAGGGCCAGGCCGCGGGTGCCCATCACGATCACATCGGCATTGATCTCATCGGCCACATCGCCGATCACGAAGGCGGGCTTGCCCTCCCGTTCGAGCATCTCGCAGCTGATGCCGGCCTGCTCGAACCTGCTGCGCACCTGTTCCAACAACCGGGCCACGGCGGCCTGATCGTGCATGCCGCCGGCCTCGGCTTCCACCACCGAGAGAATCACCAGACGGCTGCCATGGCGCTGAGCCAGCCGCAGGGCCACTGCGGCGGTGTCCAGGGTCTGGCGGCTGTTGTCCACGGGGAAGAGGACGGTGTCGAACATGGCGACGGGCTCTTGAACCTCGATCTCAGCCCCTGTCTAGACGGGCGGCCAGCCCCCGGACCACCGCCGAAACAGCGGAAAACCGGCAGGCGGCCGGCGGCCTGGGGCTAAGCTCCGGCCGTTTTCCCCCTACCTCATAGAGAAATCATGGCGAAGCGATCCCTGGCCAGCCTCGGCGCCGAAGACCTTCGCGGCAAGCGCGTTCTGGTGAGGGTCGACTTCAACGTGCCCCTCGATGACGCCGGCGCCATCACCGATGACACCCGCATCCGCGCCGCCCTGCCGACCATCGCCCACCTGCGCGGCCATGGCGCCAAGGTGATCCTGGCGGCCCACTTCGGCCGACCCAAGGGCCAGGTCGAGGAGAGCATGCGGCTGACCGCCGTCGCCGCCCGCCTCAGCGATCTGCTGGGCCTGCCGGTGGCCAAGACCGAGAGCTGCATCGGCCCCGATGCCGAAGCCAAGGTGGCCGCCCTGGAGGAAGGCGGCGTGGTGTTGCTCGAGAACGTGCGCTTCTTCGCCGAGGAAGAAAAGAACGACGCGGCCTTCGCCGAAAAGCTGGCTGCCCTGGCCGATGTCTATGTGAACGATGCCTTCGGCGCCGCCCACCGCGCCCACGCCTCCACCGAAGGCGTCACCAAATTCCTGAGCCCCAGCGTGGCCGGCCTGCTGATGGAGAAGGAACTGCAGTATCTGCAGGGCGCCATCGATGAGCCCAAGCGTCCGCTGGCGGCGATCGTGGGTGGCTCCAAGGTGAGCAGCAAGATCGGCGTGCTGGAGGCCCTGATCGACAAGTGCGACAAGATCCTGATCGGCGGCGGCATGATCTTCACCTTCTACAAGGCTCGCGGCCTAGCGGTCGGCAAGAGCCTGGTGGAAGAGGACAAGCTGGAGCTGGCCAAGGAACTGGAGGCCAAGGCTGCCGCCAAAGGCGTGCAGTTCCTGCTGCCCACCGATGTGGTGCTGGCCGACAACTTCGCCCCCGACGCCAACAGCCAGATCGCCAAAGTGGAAGCCATCCCCGATGGCTGGATGGGCCTCGATATCGGTCCCGATTCGGTGAAGGTGTTCCAGGACGCCCTGGCCGATTGCAAAACGGTGATCTGGAACGGCCCGATGGGCGTGTTCGAGTTCGACGCCTTCGCCGCCGGCACCAACGCGATCGCCCACACCCTGGCCGATCTGAGCGCAACGGGCACCACCACGATCATCGGCGGCGGGGATTCGGTGGCGGCCGTCGAAAAGGTGGGCGTGGCCGAGAAGATGAGCCACATCTCCACCGGCGGCGGCGCCAGCCTGGAGCTGCTCGAAGGCAAGGTGCTGCCCGGTGTGGCGGCCCTCGATGAGGCCTGAGCCGGCGCCTCCGGGCGGCCCGGAGCTGACGCGGCGCCCCTGAAACCAACGCCTGCGGAACTGCCCATTCGCCGGATCGCCGGCCCTCTCGCCCGCCGACGCCTCGCCGTCGGCGGGCCTTTTGTTGCGGGCCGATCCGTGGCAAGCTGCCCGCCGCAGTCACGATCGGGTCAGCCGGGGGCGGTCATGCACCAACCGGTCCGATCCACACCCCTGCTGCTCAGGCTGCTGGTGTGCAAGAAACTGTTCGAGGCGGGCGTGCTGTTCGTGGCGGCGCTGCTGTCGCTGGCAGGCAGTCGCCATTACGGGCAGCTGCCGCTGCTGGCCGATCGCCTGGGGGCGAGCCATCGCCTGGTGCTGGAGGCCCTGGCCCGCTACGAGCTCGGCATGAGCCCCTGGCGCCTGCAGATCACGGCGCTGCTCGCGGGCCTGCTGGCGGTGCTGATCACGGTGGCCGCGCTGGCCACCCTGCGCCAGCGCCCCTGGGGGGAGCGGCTGCTGCTGCTGGTGTTCCTGGCGATGCTGCCGCTGGAGGCCTGGGATCTGCTGCGCGAACCCAGCTGGCTGCATGGCCTGGTGCTGGCCCTCACCCTGCTGGGCACGCTGCTGCTGGGCGGCGAGTTGCGCCAGGCCGCCAGGGCCCAACGACGCGCCGGCTCCCGCTGAAGCCGCCGCAACAGAACCACCGCCGCGATCCAGGCCAGCAGCGGGCAGGCCCGGCCAGCCGCTGTCCGTGGTCCGATCTGGGAAGATCGCCCCCCCCCCAGCACCGATGGCCCAGAAAGCGCCGCAGCCCCCATCTGGCCCCCTGGCAGCGGATCACGACCGCGAGATCCGATCTTCCGCTCTGCGCTCGCTCCGTGATCAGGCCGATCGTCGGGCGATGCTCCTGGTCCTTGGCCGCCGCCGCTAAACCGGTCAGCCGATCAGGCTGAGCCTCAACGCAGCCCACTGCCGATCATCCAGCTCCCTGCCGCCGGTCCTCGCCAGCTGCCCGGATGCGAACGCCCCTGAAGCGAGTCAGGGGTTCAATCGATGCAACCCTGCACCGAAATCCGGTAGCTGAAGCCGACAGCTCCCGGGTCGGCACTGGCCCCGACCTTGAAGTTCATCTGACTGGCCTGCTTGCCGGGTACCGCCACGAAGGGCCCGAACATCCGCCCGGTTCCCATCGGTGGATTCATCACCTCATTGACCACCTGCAGGCTCGTGCCATCGCTGAACTTCATGTAGGCCTGAACCGGATACTTGGCGTTCGGATCAGAAGAGTTGGCGGTGAAGAAGAATTTATAGCTGTTGTAGGGCTGATTGACGGCGAAGTCAGTGTTCCAGTTGGTGCGGCCCAGCGCCATCGAGAAGGGGGAGAGCTTCGGGTGCCCCACCGACTTGCTGACGATCGTTGAGGTGCCGCTGCCACCGATCGGCATCAAGAACGTGCAAACCGGCAGGGCCCAGGCTGGTGCCGCCATGGCAGCGGCCAGGGGGAGCGCGGCGAACACCGCCTGCGCCGACAGGCGCAGCGCAGGTGTTGAGCGGGGGGCAACGGCAGCCATGGGAGAATGCCTCAGCGTGACCATGGGCAACGTAGGAGCAGCTCGGTCCCGATCCGGATCCGCAGCGCTGTCGGCACACCGTCAACGCTGCAGGCACCGGCGGCGACGGGCGGGAACCGCCTTACAGCTGCACGCCAGCACCCTGGGCGCCGGGGGCCGCGCCAGAGCTGCCAGGGGTGCCGGGCCGGTTGCCGCGGCCACCCCGGCCCATCTCAGGCAGGGGCAGACCGTTGCGCTCAAACAGCTGACGCATGGAGTTGAAATGCTGCTGGCGCTGGGCCATGGAGACCGAGCGCTCCTGCTTCATGCAGCTCTGCAGGGCCTCGGCGTTGGTGGCCGCCTGGATGCAGCGCTCGGCGGCCTGCATGGTGGCGATGCGGGCGCGTCGATCCTGGAGCTGCAGGCTGCGGAGTTCGGGGAAGATCTTCTGCAGCTGGGCCGGGGTCGGCCGGGTCTTGCCGGGCTGTCCCACGGGCTGGGCCAGGGCGGCCAGCGGCAGGGCCAGGGCCGAACCGCCCAGGCTCGCCACCAGGGCGACGGCACTCAGGCGGGAGCGCAGGAGCAGACCAGGGGATGGGAAAGGGAACATGGGGCGAGCGCCGCTGGCGCCAGATCAACCCCATCACTCTGGAGCGAAGATCCGTCCGAGATCCGACCGGCCGCCGCCGAGATGTGAGCGGATGTGACTGGGGCTCAGGCCCGGACCTGGGGGAGGGAGCGCCCCCGCAGCCCCACCCCGAAGCCGGCGCCCTCCCCAGCCGCGAGCCGCACCAGGCCGCCGCCATGGTCGCGGGCGATGCGCTCGGCGATCGCCAGACCGAGGCCGCAATGTCCCTCCTGCCCGCCGCGGGCCGGGTCGAGCCGCTGAAACGGGGTCAGGGCGCCGGCCCACTGCTCGGCGGCAATGCCGCGGCCCCGATCCCAGACCTGAATCTCAAAGCCAGCCCCGCCGTCCGCACGCAGCACCAGTCGCAGCGGGGCGGCGCCATGGGCCAGGGCATTCTCCAGCAGGTTGGTCACGGCCCGACTGATGGCAATCGGCCGCACCCGCCGTCGCAGCGGCTCCAGCTCCATCGTCAGCGGCACCTCGCCCACCACCGCCGCAGCCTCCGCCACCAGCTGATCGAGGGGCACCGGCAGCGGCGCCTCCTGCTCCGCCCCGGCAAACAACAGGAACTGACGGGTGATGCGCTCCAGCGCCCGCAGATCGGCCTCGGCTCCGGCCCAGTCCCGGCGCAGGCGCAGGCGGGTGAGGGGCGCCTTCAGGTCATGGGCGATGCCGGCCAGCATCGTGCTGCGCTCCTGGCTGGCCCGCTCCAGCCGCTCCAGCATGGCGTTGAAATGCTGGGTCAGCTGCCGCACGGCGGCGGTACCGCGGGCCGGCAGCGCCGCGGGCCGCACCTCCAGTCCCACCGCTCCAAGGGCCTGCTCCAGCTGGCGCAGCGGCCGCTGCACCTCCACGACCAGAAACAGCAAGCCCGTCGTCAAGCCAGCCAGCACCAGGGCCAGGGAGAGCAGGCGCGGATCCGGCGGCCAGCCCCGCAGCGATGGCAGCGGCGCGAACAGCCAGACCGTTTCCAGGGACGATCCCAGCTCGACCCACACTCCCCGGGGCCCGACCTGGCTGGGCCAGACCGCCGGGCAGCGGGGCAGATGGCGACAGAGCTCGCCGCGCAGCAGCCGGGCCTGCAGCCGCAGGCGTGGATCGAGCGAGCCCCCCGTCCCAGCGATCGAGCCGGCCTCGGGTCTGGGCCCCACCGCCAGGCTCAGGCCCGTCAGCTGGGCCAGCACCGGCGGGCTGAAGCGCTCCAGCGCCACCTCCGCCAGCACCAGATTGGCGGTCACCTGGGGGGTGAGCTGCTGCAGCTGCTGCTCGGCCAGGCGCCGTCCCACCAGCATCTGCAGCAGCAACAGGCTGAGGGCCGCGGCCCCCAGGGCGACGGCCGGATACAGCAAGCCATGACGCCAGCCGCCACCGCACCGCCGGCCGGAGCCGACCGGTTCAGGCGGCACGGGGCTGGCCGTCGGGCACGAACACATAGCCGTAGCCCCAAACCGTCTGCAGATAGCGGGGGCGGGCCGGATCGGGCTCGATCAGGCGCCGCAGCCGCGACACCTGCACATCCATGCTGCGGCTGTCGGTGTCACTGCCGGGGCCCCGGGCCAGCTCCACCAGCCGCTCCCGCGACAGCGGCCGCTGGGGGTGCTGCACGAACACCGCCAGCAGGGAGAACTCGCCGGAGGTGATTACCACCGGCTCGCCATCGCGCTCCAGGGTGCGGCGGGCGGGATCGAACAGGCAGTCGCCAAAGCGCACGGGCTGACTGTCGGGCAGGGGGCTGCCGCTGGGCGAGCGGCCGCGGCGGCGCAGCACCGCCTCGATGCGGGCCGTGAGCTCCCGGGGCAGGAATGGCTTGGCCAGGTAGTCGTCGGCGCCCTGCTCCAGGCCGATGATGCGATCGACGCCATCGGCGCGGGCGGTGAGCATCAGCACCGGCAGGTCGTCGCCGCCATCGCGCAGGCGCCGCAGCAGGGTCAGACCGTCATCGCCGGGCAGCATCAGATCGAGCACCAGCAGATCGGGACGCTCCGGGCCCAGGCGCCCCTCCAGCCGCGCCATCAACGCCGCACCCCCATCCAGACAGCGCACTTTGTAGCCCTGCTCGCCGAGATAGGTGGCGAGCATGCGCCGCAGCTCAGGGTCGTCATCCACCACCCAGATTCGATGGGGGCGCCCGATCACCGTCAGGGCTTGAGCAGGGCCTTGTCCGCCACCACCCGCACCCGCTTGGTGGCGCTGATCACCCCCTTGGGATGGACCAGCAACACGGCCCAGGTCTGGGAGCCGGGGCTGTAGGGGGCCTGCACGGTCTTGAACAGACCACCGCCGCCGAGGGCGGCCAGATCGAGGCTGGGGCTCTCCATCGCCGCCACCTGCTGAGCGGTGAGCGCCAGCAGGCCGCCGGCCACCAGCGCCCCCTCCAGGGGCTCATCGAAGATCACATCGACGTCGTAGCGCTGGCCGGTGAGCACCACATCGGGAATCAGCAGGCTGATCGGCAGATCAGCCTCGCCACTACGCAGGATCGACTGCTCACGCAACAGGGTTTCCCCATTGATGCGGCGCCCATCGCTGTGCAGGACCAGTTGCTGGTCCGCGATCAGCCGGTAGGTGACACTGCCCTGCACCCGACTGGCCGTGACCCGCAGGTTGACGGTGGGCTGGCCGTCGCGATCGGCAGCGGCCGGAGTCAGCTGCCAGCGGGCATTGCTGAACTGCTGGCGCAGGGCGCTCCAGCGGCGCTCGATCAGGCCCGGATCGATGCCGGCGCCGCTGTCGAGCTGGGCGCGCAGGGCCGCCGCATCGGAGCCGTTGAGGGCGCTCTCCAGGGCCTGCAGCTGGGTTGCGGAGGGAGCGGCGGCCCGCGCCACGCCCGCCAGAGCCAGCCCTGCGGCCGCCAGCGACGTGGCCGCCAGCAGGCCCCCCAGCAGCACGGGGCGGACCGCACGGGACAGGCAGCGAAGCAGGGGCATGGGGGAGCGAACGGATGAAGGCAGGCTGGGCCTGGAAGCGAACGGGCGCTGTTCGCTGCGGAACCTGGCTTTTAAGTTAGGCGCGCCTGCCCCCGCTGCCACCCGGCCGACCCCATGCCGACGCTTCTGATCGCCGCCAGCGGCACCGGCGGCCATCTGTTTCCAGCGCTGGCGGTGGCCGACGCCCTGCCCGGCGACTGGAGAGTGCTGTGGCTGGGGGTGCCAGACCGGCTGGAAACCGAACTGGTGCCAGCCCGCTTCCCGCTGCACACCGTGCGGGCCGGCGGCCTGCAGGGCAAGGGGCTGCGCAAGCTCTGGAACCTGGTGCAGCTGCTGGCCGCCACCGGGGTGGTGCGACGCCTGATCCGCAGGGAGCGGATCGACGCGGTCTTCAGCAGTGGCGGCTACATCGCCGCGCCGACGATCCTGGCGGCCCGCTGGTGCGGCGTGCCGATGGTGCTGCATGAGAGCAATGCCATCCCCGGCAAGGTGACCCGGCTGCTGGGACGCCTCTGCCGCCATGTGGCGGTGGGCCTGCCCCAGGCCGCTGAACAGCTGCCCCGCTGCCGGCCGCTGGTCACCGGGACACCGGTGCGACGGGCCTTCCTCGAGCGCGCTGCCCTGCCCGACTGGGTGCCGACGGGACCCGGCCCCCTGGTGCTGATCATGGGCGGCAGCCAGGGGGCCGTGGGCCTGAACCGCATGGTGCGGCCGCTGATCGAACCGCTGGTGGCAGCCGGCTGCCGGGTCGTCCACCTCACCGGCAGCCAGGACCCGGACGCCGGCCACTTGCAGCTGCCCCAGGTGGTGGAGCGACCCTTCAGCGAGGAGCTGGCGGGTCTGCTGCAGCATGCCGACCTGGCGATCAGCCGCGCCGGGGCCGGCAGCCTCAGCGAACTGGCGGTCTGTGCCACGCCCACGATCCTGGTGCCGTTCCCCCAGGCCGCCGACCGCCACCAGGACGCCAATGCGATCGCGGCGGCGGAGCTGGGGGCGGCGGTGATCGTCTGGCAGCACGCTCCCGGGGAGGCCGCCCTGACCCAGGCGGTCTGGCGGCTGCTGGGGCCGCGCCTGCGGGGTGTCGCGGCGAGTGCCGATCCGCTGCTGGAGCTGGCGGCGGGCATGCGGCGGCTGGCGGTGCGCAATGCCGACGAGCGCCTGGCCCAGCTGATCCGGGATCTGGCCTGACGCCGCGGCTTGGCGTCGTCGTTGGCGCGGCGCTGATTCACTCAGTCACCGTTGTCTTCAGCCACAGCCCCAAGAGAGGCAGCGAAGGGCTTGAAGTTGGGCAGCAGATCAAGTCTGAAGCTATGCACCAAGGGGATGAGCTGGAAGACTGTCAAAACGACGTTGGATCAGCCCTGCCCCCAACCCCATGACACTTGAGGCCTCGGAGGCCTGCTGCCACAGGCTGGCCGGTGTGCTCTTCCCCTGGGACGTGACCCGGGCCCTGGAACTGGCCCTGTTGAAGACCTTCTGCGTACCCTCGATCTCGGTGCTGCTGGCGCGCACGGGGGAGTTCGAACAGCGGCCGCGCAAGCGCTACGACGACACCGGTCTGATGGTGGCCGAGCTGCTGCGCCACGGGCCGGACAGCGCGGCAGGCGCGGCGGTGATCACCCGCCTGAACCGCATCCATGGCCACTACGCCATCGCCAACGACGATTTCCTGTATGTGCTCTCCAGCTTCGTGGCTGAGCCGATCCGGTGGCTTGAGCGCTATGGCTGGCGGGGGCTGACGGACGAGGAGCAGGAGCATCTGTTCCGCTTCTGGCAGGCGGCGGGGGAGCGGATGGGGATCACGGCGATCCCTTCCAGCCTGGCCGAGCTGCTGGCGCTCAACGAGCGGGTGGAACGGGAGACGTTCCGCTATGCGGAGAGCAACCAGAGAATCGCGGAGGCCACCCTGGGCATGCTGCTGGCCGACTGGCCTGCGCCGCTAAGACCGGCGCTGCGGCGTGTCCTCCAGAGCCTGTTGGCCGACGATGTGGCCGGCAGCCTCGGCTGGCCCGCGGCGCCGGGCGCCCTCCAGCGCTGGGTGTTGCTGGCACTGCGCAGCCGCAGCCGGATCGCCGGCGGCTGGCTGGCCCTGCGTCGACGACTCGGCGGCGAGCCCTCGTCAAGCTTCTACTCGATGCATCCCACACCCAGCTACGGACGCTCCTTTGAGCTCGACCAGCTGGGCCCGCCGCCACTGTTGCCGCAGCTGAACCGGCCGGAGCCGCGCTGAGCATTCCTGCGAATCTCACGGCGTGGGCCCGGCTGATGGCGTGGGGCGGCCTGCCGGGGATGGCGCAGGGCGTTGGGGATGGATGGGCCGGGGAACCCTGAGGTCGCTCTTCTTGGTACGGATTGGCTCCCGGCGCACGGCTGATGGAGCGACACCGCGAAAACCTGCGGGTGCGGCACGATGCCCGCCGCCGCATCACGACCGATGCGCAGTGGATGAAACGGTTGCTGCGCTTTCACGGAATACAGCTTCCCAAGGAGTTGGGGATCGTCGAAGTGAATGCTTTCCTGAGCCATCTGGCGGCGGTGGAGCTGCAGGTGAGTGCCTCAACCCAACACCAGGCTCTGGCGGCGGTGTGGTGTCTGTTCCGAGGGCTTCTGGGGCAGGACCCAGCGCAGAGGGCGCAAGATCGCAAACGGTTGCCAGGGCTCTGAACAAGGCAGAGATGCGAGCCGTACGCGAGCAGCTGGAGAGCCTGCGGGCCTTGGTGCTGGGGCGCTTCTCCATGGGAGTGGGTTGCGGCTGATGGAGGCGCTGCGCTTGCGGCTGAAGGATCTGGACGTTCAGCGGCGGGAGCTCACGGTGCGGGATGGCAAGGCGGTAAGGAGCGGCTGACATCAAGACCACGAAACGGCCCATCGCCGAAGCTGGCGTGACGAAAGGGGCCAGCTACCACACCTTTCGGCATTCCTTGGCCACCCGCCTGCTGAAACACGGCCGTGATCGATACCCATGAGCCCAACCGCAGATCGCTTGGGGCATGCAGCCCTGTGGATCTTTTGCAGGGATTCGAACCGTTGGCTCTCGGACCCGCAAACCACAGCCGGCCTGACGTCTATGTAGCCCAAATTAGATGGCACAGCTGGGCTTTGAGATGCTTTCGCCTATGGTCGGTCGTGGTTCAGGGAACCTTGGAATGACTAGCTCGAAAGATCAGGAGACAACCAAGACCAGGCCTTGCAAAAGGCTCTATTTTTATTGACTTGAATGGCTACTCTTGCATCGCTATATCGTTTTCTGAATCAATCAACGGCCATGCGATGACTGGCATATCTAGCCTGTATCGCCAGCAGATCGATATACCCCTGACGAGAGCACGAGCCAGATGACATTCGCTCGGCCTTAATCTGACCAGCAAGGCAATGACAGCCTGGGGAGTTGGACGCAATATTACACCCAAATCCTCGGCAGTGCTTCTTTGCCAACACCGCCAGCTTCCTCGGCCCGCAAAGCAGACCGTAGCACCGGCTACAAGTGGATAACGGGCCCGATCACCACTGTTCGACGTATACACCTTTGCACGAAAGGGCTCACCGTGGCTTGGCTTCGCTGGGAGGCAGTGGCTTACGGAAAGCGGCAGGAGCAGCCCGGTGGTTTACGGAAACCATCTAATTAGTGTTGGAAGGATCAAACAGGAAGAAGAAAGGCTTGACGTCTTGACGCTCCGGCGTTAAGCCGCCATGATGGTCCCATGGATGGATCAAAGCGCGCCACCATCTACTTCGACGCGGATGTGCACCGGGCTCTGCGCCTGAGAGTTGCTGCATGTAATCGCTCAATTTCGGATATGGTCAATGAGGCAGTGCGCATGACGTCGGCCGAAGATGCAGATGATTTGAGAGATTCTGATCAGAGGCAAGCCGAAGAAAGTTGCAGCCTTAAAGAGTTCGTTACGAGCCTAAGGAATAGTGGACAAATATAGGCTCACAATCAAGCCATAGGCAGCCAAGGAGCTACAGGCGATAACCGATAAAGATATCCTCTCTCGATTAATTGAAAGGATCAAATCACTGTCGGCTCAACCGCGGCCATCGGGGTCTGAAAAGCTCGCGGGCAGATCGAGCCATTACCGCATCCGTCAAGGTAACCATCGCGTCATCTACTCCATTGATGGTCAGTCTCGTGTTGTCGATATTGTCAAAGTCGGCCATCGGAGGGATGTCTGCCGGTGACCGTACCTTCTAACATCAAGATACAGAAGACGGGTGCGGCGCTTACTGACTTTGCCGAGGCTAATCCCCGCTTCTGATCTTGGCGTTAGCCGAATGACATTGAGGCCAAGGCCGACTTAGGGCACGGTATTGGTATGTGGCATCATGGCAAAGACGAAGCGCAGACACGAGCGCAACTTGGAGTTTACCTTCTCTCGCCCCGTCAGCGGCAATTTGCCTTGGCGAGATATGGAGGCTCTGGTTGTGGAACTTAAGGCGGAAGTCAGCGAGAGGGCTGGCGGTCGGGTTGCCATCATGCTACCCATGGAGGTCAGTCAGGGTCTCTCCCAATCCACATCCATCCACTGATACCCAACAAGGGAACTGTTGCTTCGAAGCCCTCCCAGCGGCCTGCAAGCAGTGCCCCACCACGGTTAGTCAGGCCCCTGCACGAACTGACTGTAGAAGTGATCCTTGAGCTGCCAGGCCCGGTCCACCTGCTCCAGGGCGCCGTGCAGGGCCGCCTCGCTGTCGATCAGGCCCACCAGGTGCCGTGCCAGCTCCTGGGCATGGGTGAGGCCGCCCAGCAACTGCACCTCGCCGATGTCGCCTTGGCGGCGGTCATGGATCATGTGGTAGTAGAAGAATTCAGATCGCACGCCATCACCGGCGGCCCCCTGGCTGAGCCGTTCCGACAGTCGCGGCCACAGGACGTCGTATTCCACCGCCACCAGCACCTCGGCCCAAAACCGCAGGAAGCTCACCAGGGCCAGGTCGCTGTAGGCCAGGTGCAGACCGGCCTGCAGCTGCTCCAGGCTCTGGCGACGCACCAGGGCGGTGATGGCTGATTCCTGTCTCAACAGAATCTGCTCGCGGCTGGCCCCGAGATGGAGCAGGTCGCGGAACAACAGTTCTCGGTGGGACGCGAGGGGCACTCCGCGGGTGTTGCGAGGATATTCCTCATGCAGAATCGATCTCACCGTGGATCTGATGGCATCAGAATGCAAACCATCAATCACGAACTCATAGACATTGACGATCGACAACGACAGGAACCGTCGCTGAATCAGTACCCCCAGCAGGTCGTCCCAAGCCAGGGTCGGCAGCCGCTCGAACAGCGGATGGTCCCTGAGGCGCTGCATCTGCTGGCGTTCGCGGCCATTGAGTCGGTCCAGCATGGTCATGGGTCGGTGAATAGGATCCTGAGGCTGTTACGCCAGTTCCGGTCGGGTTCGGGCACGAAGGGTCGGGCCACGGTCCACATCCTTTCGAAGTCGTTGAGCAGCGTGCCGGTGACCAGGGGGTCACTGGCCTGCAGGTCGAGTTCGAGCTGAAAGGTGTGAATCGCCAGGGCCCCGTGCAGGAACGGGGCCGCCAGCAGGGTGGGGCCGGCCCGGTACAGGGCCAGCGACGGCAGAGTGTCGTACAGCCGGATCTGCAGGCGGTCGGCATGCGGGTTGCCGCGTATTGTCGCCTCCAGCGTCTCCAGATTGGCGATCACACTGTCCTGGATTTCGAAGTCCTCGGCTAACGGTTCGGCGGCATAGCGCTTCAGCACCGCTTCCCGCAGACCCGCCGCCAGCGAGTAGGGCCAGGCCAGCAGGATCCGCACCGACACCCCCGCCAGCAGGCAGCGGCTCAGCTGCGGGCGGTACTGGTCCAGGTTGGGGGCGAAGGTCTGCAGGACGGCCACCTGGCGATCGTCGGGGTCATCGGCGCCGATCAGCTGCTCGAGGGCTGCCGCGAAGCGGTCGCTGGGGAAACCGGGGTGAATGGTCCGCAGGCCCAGGCGCCCGAAGCCCTGGCCCCGCTGCTGGTACTGCTGCTGCAGGTAGCGATGCAGCTGGGGCAGTTTGTACCCCCGGCCGGTGATGTGGAACTTGCGATAGATGGTGCGCAGTCGCTGGGTGAAGGCTTCGTCTTCGATCGGGCTGTGGCGTTGCTGGTAGGTCTCCAGGAGCTCCTTCTTGCTCTGGCCGGGGTGTTCCCTCAGGCAGAGAATCACGTCCAGCTCATGGGTGGTGAGCGCATGCTCCTGACGTTCGCTGATGGACTGCAGAAAGGCTGGCCAGGTCATCGCTCTCGACGCAGTATTACAGCTTTGGGCAGCTGAGCAGGCGCGAGTCTATCGCCTGGGGCCTTCAATCGGCAGGGCTTTGAGTTGCTTCCACTTCACTCGATCTGACCATGATTGACAGGGTGAACGTTGCACTGAAACTGTTGAGAGAACCCTGCAGATGTGCCCATGCCAGACGATGAGCGGCAGCTTTATCAGCGCCTTCTTGACCATGAGCTGCACGATCTCAGCCATGCGATCGGTTTCAATGACCATCTGATGCGCAGCAATGGCTGGAGCCATGACTTCGCCGTGCGTGCCATTGCGGAATACCGCAAATTCATCTTCCTGGCGATGGTCGCCGATCACCAGGTGACGCCATCGGATCAGGTCGATCAGGTGTGGCATCTGCATCTGCTCTTCAGTGATGCCTATTGGAACGACTTCTGCCCGAGGGTGCTCGGTCGCCCTCTGCATCACGAACCCACCCGCGGCGGAGCAGCGGAACAGCAACGGTTCCAGCACCTTTACCGCGCCACCCTCACCAGTTACCGGCAGCATTTCGGTGATCCGCCCCTCGATCTGTGGCCCCCGGTCGAGGTGCGTTTCGGCCGTGATCTGCAGATGCAGCGCCGCCGCATCCGCCCCCCGTTCCGTCCCTGGCGTCACCTGCGCGCCTGGTGGTCCGTTCCAGGTCTGGCCTTGCTGCTGATCCCGCTCTCGGCAGCCGTCGCCTGGGCGGATGACAGCGCCGAGGGTGGCTCCATCACCCTCGAGGACATCGGGCAATGGCTCTGGATCCTGGCGATCTTTGTCATCACCTTCTGGGCGACCTCAAAGGTTCTGCGGCCGTTGTTGCGTCAGCCCGCCCGCAGGGCCGATGCATGGCCCTTGACCAACACCGAGTTGGCCTATCTGGCCGAAGGGCCCCTGCGGGTGCTGCAGCTGACGCTGGCCGAGCTGGTGCTCAAGGGGCTGGTCGTCCCGGAGGTTCAGAGCCGCTCCCTGGTGCTGCTGCGCGATCGTCTCGGCCCCCTCCACGGTCTGCCCCAGCAGATGGTCAGCGTGCACCAATTCCTGGCCCGCCCGTCGTCGTCTGTGGTGACCTACGACGCGCTCATCAGGTCCTCTCACTTTTCGCTCGCTCCATTGCTGTCGACCCTGCAGGAGCAGCAGCTGATGCTCAGGGGGTGGGCCAGACTGCTGGCCCAGACAGGGGGGGCGCCGGTGCCGCTGGTCTTGGCCGTGTGGGTGATCTCGAGCGGGTTCGCTGGGTTGGCGCCGCCCCCCCTGGCGGCCTTGGTCCACAATCCCGCGTTCGTGCCGAGCTTCGCCGGCGTGTCCCTGGCCCTGGCCGACAGCACAGGCCGCACAATCTGGGGCGACAAGGTGCTGGAGCAGCATCAGGACGACCGTGCCCACAACGATCCCCTGCGACGGGTGGCTCTCCTCGGTCCTCCCGCCATGACCGGTGGTCGCCTGGATGACCTGCGGGCGCTGATCGAAGGTGTGGCGGCTGACATCGCTTCCTCCTGCGGCTGCGGCTGCTGATGGCCGGCTTCGGTAGCGGTTGCCACCAGCCCTCCCCCTCGGCTGCTCCATAGGGTCGCGGCCCCCTTGCTTCCGCCCCATGGCCGTATCTCCGCTCGCCCCCACCCTGCTGCCGCCAAGCAACGGCTGGGCCTCAGCTTCGCCGAGCTGGGCCAATGCCTCGGGCCGATGAGGTGTGGGTGGCGGCGCTGATTTCTCGGCGCCGATCCTGAGGAGCTTCGCAAGGATTTTAAACAATCACTTGATGTCTTCATGGAGGTCTGTAAAGAGAAAGGGATTGAGACACAGAAGCAGTGTTCAAGTCAGTTCAACCTTAGGATTGGCCGCGAGCCCCATGAAAGGCCTGCGATGTCAGCACAGGCTCAGGGGAAAAGCCTCAATTGTTTGGCCCAGGAAGTGCTGGAGAGAAGTGTCACCGCGTAGGCTGGCGACTAGCATTCAGACGCAGAAGAAGAGAAGCTGAGGCTTGGTTCGATGCCGGGATCTCGGCCCGCTTCTGATCTGGAGCGTTAGACAGCCAATAGGAGCCTAATGCCCATAGATGTGTTATGGACAAATCAACAAATAATCCGACCAGTTCGGACTGATGCTGAGCGTTGCTCAGGCAATCCTTCGGTGACTAGACCGCAAAACGCAGCGACAGCTGCCAAGTTGAGCTGACTCTCATTGCCACGTCAGTCTCGCTCGGATCAACTTGCGCCCCCAAGATGGCTGGATCGCGTCGATTGCGTGTGTCCGCTGACGTCGGCGATCAATGAGCAACAGACTCCGTAGCTGCCCAATCAAGAGGCAAAAACGGGCTGACTTAGGAACTGAAACAGCCAGATCAACGGTTTACAGCGGGAAGTCAGCCCGACGCTGGAAAAAACAAGTCTTCAGAAAGCATTGCTCAGCAATCTCTTAATCATCTTTTATGAAGTCCCAAGTCCGCACGGCATCCAGATAGTAATTCATTCCATGATCTTCGACAGCATCGATGCCTCTCTCTTTGAGGCTTTCCATCGCACCGCTAGCGCTGTCGAGAAACTGCAGCCACCGGCCGGGGTCCTGATGGATCTGCCGCTGCTGCGAAATATAAAGGAAGGTACCCACGTGGCTGTAGCCCATTACCCTCGCCGGGGCCCGGGTGACGATATCGTTATTGTTCTGGAAGCGGTAGGTCTTGCTGTTGGCTTCAACGTTGTAGACCCGAGCGGTATCGCGGGTGACGACCCGTGGTTGGCCAAACGTGTAGGTGGCGGTGAAGGCCTCGTCCTGTTGGATCAGCATTGAGCTGGCCACCGTGGCCATGGCACCGCCAAGGCTGTGACCGGTAACGAATAGCCCCCGCGGCTTCTGCCCATTGAGCACGGAGTACCGGTCGAAGAGAGGATCCCAGATGTCCAGCACCGAATGGAGGAAGCCCCGGTGAAAGGCTCCGAACAGGGCTTGCTCGGGAAAGGCGTTGAGGTTGTCGATCCAGTCGGTAGCCTCGTCGGTTCCTCTGAAGACCAGGGCCAGATAGGTCTCGTGCTCCACCAGGGCGGCCTGGGCGGAGTTCTTCGAGACCCCATGCACCGAAATAAATCCAGGGTCTTCCGACTTCAGATCGCTGAGAATTCCTGCTTCGTCAGGTGCATAGCCGCCTGGCTGACTTTGATAAATTTTACTTGCAAGTCGTGCCATCCAATAAGCGTTGCCTTGATCCAGCGTGGTGCGATAGGGCTTGACGATAGGCATGGAGATCCGTTGCTGAGTATTGGGGACCGACACTAGCCAGTACTACTCCCCTTAGCGGCGGATGGCAACCTTTTGAATTTAGCCTCTGTATCCGGTCTTAGCGAGCACTGCCAGAACGGCACGTTTCAGAATATGAGGGTTAGAAATTCCGCCTGAAGTTCCTGGCGAAGCTTGCTGATCCGCGCCAGCTCGCTTCCAGGGGGTCTGGTTTGCCGTTCAGTTCGGCGAACCGGGCAGCCTCGCCAACAGGCGGTAGGACTTGCCGATGGTAGCCAAGCCATTGTTGAGAGAGATGCCGGAGCCGGTATCGCTGGCATGCCGAGGGAGCCCGAAACGGCTGTCGTACGTCTCGATCAGGTCGAGGGCCACCGATTGATCAAGAGCTTCGGAATCGGGTACATCGATCAGTCCGTCAACGATATCGACGACCACAAAGGGCTTGCTGAAATTCGTTTTCCAGTTCGCTGGGAACTCCAAGGACGATGCCTTGCCAGGCCTCATCTTGGACAATAGACAAAGAAGTGGATCCATGAAACTGTCTAAAATGCCCCAAAGATACTGTGCGTTGTCCAGAGGCAGACAAGCCCATCATCGCCATGCACGCAGACACAAGCAAGGCAAACAAAAGGCGCAGCAAGCACAAGATCTTCTCAGTATTCGCCACAAAGAAGGTCATCCCGATCACCGATCTTGAAGTTGCAACCAGCTTCGTCATGATCCAATCGAGTCCATACCTTCTCTTGCCTGCAGCGATTTCACCTTCGATCACTGAACGCTTTCTGAGATCTGATTTGAATAAGTCCCGTTGTTCCACTGACTGGCCTTCGATCTCTGCCGCCTCCTTCTTGCGTGCGCGTCCGCCGAGGCGGATGCCATGGTCTTCGCAGAACTTCTTGTTGCCGAGCGTCATGCAGATCGCATCCGCACAGATTTGTGCTGGATCATATCCCTACCCTTGCTTGTATCGCTCAGCGCGCACGATCAATCCATTTGCTTCATTGCTGTCTACCGATGAGTGTGGCTTCTACTAACATCAAGACACAGAAGACGAGGTCAGAGGGGTTTGGCAACCCCATAGCCACTGTCAGTCGCTGATCTTGAGCGTTCAACCTCAGGGCTGCCTCAAAGTCGAGATCTCAGCCCGCAATGGCGGCTGAACGACACGGCATTGCCCGATCATGCGCTGTCGACGAATGGATCCCTGAGGCAGAGCAGCCTTTGGGATCCCCGGTTGACGGGACTTTCAGGCAGCCCTGACCTCAGCCCCCGGCCCTGACCCCCGGCCACTCGCGCTCCAGGGCCGCCAGCAACCGGCGATTGCCGGCCCGGTCCTGCAGGGCCAGGCGCAGCCAGGTGCCATCGAGCCCCTCGAACGAGCGGCAATCGCGCAGCAGGATGCGATGGCGCTGCTCCAGGGCCAGCCGCAGCGGCTCGAGATCCAGGGCTTGCCCCTCGCGACGGCCGCGCAGCAGCAGGTAGTTGACGGCCGTCGGCCGGGGATCGAGGCCGGGGATCGCCGCCAGCCGGGTCTGCAGCCAGGGGCCCTCGCGGGCCACCCAGTCCTGCACCCGCCTGAGCCAGCGCCGATCCGACAGCAGGGCATCGCCGGCGGCGGCGGCCAGGCCGTTGACCGGCCAGGGATCGCGCATGCCGGACCAGCGAGCCAGGCGGGCCGGATCCCCCAGGGCGTAGCCGAGCCGCAGGCCGGCGATCGCCAGCAGCTTGGTGAGGCTGCGGATCACCACCAGCTGGGGATGGTCCGCCAGCAGCGGCACCAGCGACTGGGCCTCTCCCCCCGGCACCAGGGGCAGAAAGGCCTCATCGACGATCACCAGGGCGAAGCGCTGCAGCAGCGGCTCGAGCGCCTGGCGGCTCCAGAGCTGGCCGCTGGGATTGTGGGGATTGGTGATCCACAGGACTTCGGGGCCCGGTGGCGGCTCCGGCGGCAGTGGGCCCGGCCCCGGCGCGGACCAGTCGAGAGGCAGGGGCAACGGCTGCCAGCTCCCTCCCCAGCAGGCCAGGGCCCGGCGGTAGTCGGCGAAGCCTGGGATGGGCAGCAGGCTGGTGCCGGCGGCGGCGGCATCGCGGGCCGCCCAGGTGAACAGTTCGGCGGCGCCATTGCCCGGCAGCACCGCGGCGGGCTCCAGTCCGTGGTGGACGGCGATCGCCTGGCGCAGATCGAGGTAGGAGCGATCGGGGTAATCCCTCAGGGCCGCCCCATCGGCGAGCAGCCGCGCCAGCCGGCGCCGCAGGCCGGCCGGGGGACCGAAGGGCACCAGCGAGGCGCTGGCATCCAGCAGCTGCTCCGGCCGGCAGCCGAGGCGGCGGGCGGCGGCAAGGCGGTTGCCGCCATGGAGCTCGGACGACGCGGCCAGGGGCAAGCGGCAAAGACGGGGGCTGCTCTGTAACACAGCCTCTGGATGCCGTCTGCCGGGGCTGGGGCTGGTCGCTGCTGAAACGGTTACCAACCGGAACCACTCAGGCCGGAACAGCCCCATGCTGAAACGGCCTGCGGCCAAGACTGCTCCCCCCTCAACGCCTGTTCCCCAGAGGCCGCGATCGGCGCCGGCACCGCCTCCCTCCCAACCGCCTCCCTCCCAACCGCCTCTCTCCCAACCGCCTCCGTCGTGCCCTGCCCCACCGGTCCCCACCGCCCCATCTGACCGTGTTCACCCCCGCCGCATCCGCAGCAGCAGTCACCGCCAGCCTGCAGCGGGTGATCGCCGCCATCAGCCAGGTGCTGCTGGGCAAGGACACCCAGGTGAGACTCGCCCTGGCCTGCCTGCTGGCCCGCGGCCATCTGCTGATCGAAGATCTGCCCGGTGTCGGCAAGACCACCCTGGCCGAAGCCCTGGCCCGCAGCTTCGGGCTGGCCTTCAAGCGCGTCAGTTTCACCAGCGACCTGTTGCCGGCCGACATCACCGGCATCAACGTCTTCGATCCGGCCAGCGGTCGCTTCGAATTCCAGAGCGGCCCCCTGTTCAGCCAGGTGTTGCTGGCCGATGAGATCAACCGGGCCTCCCCCCGCACCCAGAGCGCCCTGCTGGAGGCAATGGCGGCGGGGCGGGTGAGTGTGGATGGGATCAGCCATCCCCTGCCGAGGCCGTTCCTGGTGATCGCCACCCAGAACGGCCTCGACCAGGGGGGCACCTCGCCACTGCCGGAATCCCAGCTCGACCGCTTTCTGATGCGCCTGCAGCTGGGCTTCCCCGAGCGGCCGGCGGAGGCGGCCCTGTTGCGGGGCGAGGGCCTGCGGCCCGAAGCCCTCTGCGCCCAGCTGCAACCGGCCGACCTGCTGCGGCTGCAGGAGCTCACGGCCGGCCTGCACGCCAGCGACAGCCTGATCGCCTACGTGCTCGATCTGCTCGCCCGCAGCCGCGACGCCAGCCAGACGGGGCTGCCGCTCTCGCCCCGGGCCGGCCTCGGCCTGCTGGCGGCCGCCCGCGGCTGGGCCCTGCTGGCGGGCCGGGATCACGTGGTGCCCGACGACGTGCAGGCGGTGCTGGCGGCGGTGTGCGAGCACCGGCTCGACGGCGGCCAGTGCGGCGCCTCGCCCGGGGAGCACAGCCGGCTGCTGCGGGCGGGGGTGGATGGAATTCGGTAGACCCCAGGTGGGCGAGCGGTTGCGGCTGGGGCTGCGCAACCTCTACATCGTGCCGACCCGCTTCGGCTGGTTCTGGCTGGCAGGGCTGGTGCTGCTGAAGGTGGTGGGCATCCAGATGCAGAGCAACGGTCCGCTGCTACTCAGTTTTCTGATGCTGGGACTGTTCCTGCTGGCCCTCCATCTCACCCACTTCAACCTCCAGGGCCTGGAGCTGGCCGTGGGCGATCCCCAGCCGGGCCATGCCCGGTCCGGCCTGTCCTATCCGCTGCGGCTCCGCTGCCCAGGCCGCTGCGAGGGGCTGCGGCTGCGCTTCGGCCGGGAGCCCCTGGGCCCGGTGCTGGCCCTGCCCGCCGGCGAGCATCGGCTGAGCGTGCCCTGGAGCCCACAGCGGCGGGGGCTGCAAAGCCCCGGCATCCTGCACCTGCAGACCACGGCCCCCCTGGGCTTGTTCATCTGCTGGTCTCGCTGGGAGCCGACCGTGCCCCAGCTGATCTACCCCGCCCAGCGGCCCGGACCGGTGGCGATCGTGAATCAGGCCAGCGAGGAGCAGGACAACACCCCGTCTCGGCAGGAGCGCCAGGAGGGCTGCGACGAATGGCGCGACCTGCAGCCCCATCGGCCCGAGGAGGGATCCGCGCGACTGGCCTGGAAGCTGGTGGCCCAGGGCCGGGGCCGCTACAGCAAGCGTTTCAGCGACTCCGCGCAACCCCTGCCGCTGCTGGCCCCCGATCCGGCGGTGCCGTTCGAACGGGCTCTGGAGCACCTCAGTGAACAGATCTGCCGGCTGCACGGCCGCGGCGACAGCTACGGCCTGGTGCTGCGCGGCGAACGAATCCCCGCCGGTCGCGGCCTGGCCCAGCGGCAACGGGCCCTGGCGGCTCTGGCTCGCTGCCCCGGCGAACCCACCAGCCCGTGAGCCGCCCCCGCCCGATCGCCATGGCCCGATCCCGTCCCCAGATCCGCCCGCCCCGCCGGGGGGGCGTCACGGCGGGGCTGCAATGGCTGGCCATGGCCCTGCTGGGCCTGGGACTGACGGGACTGCAGCCCAACCTGCTGCTGGGGGGCATGGCGATCGGCCTGGGGGCCCTCACCGCCCTGAAGCTGTGGGAGGCCCGCAGCCTGGGCGAACACCGGATCGTCAGCCTGCTGCAGCTGATCAGCGCCGGCCTGGTGGCGGCGATGCGGCCGGAACTGGGGCCAAGCCTGCTGCAGGTGGGGGTGATCGTACTGGCCCTGGCGGGCCTGCTGGCCCTGGAGCTGGGTGAAGGGCTGGGCTGGCAGGTGTTGCTGCGCCGCAGTGCCCAGGTGCTGGCGGCGGCCCTGCCCCTGGCGCTGGTGCTGTTCCTGCTGGTGCCACGGCTCAGCCCCTTCAGCGCCCTGCCCGGCCACCGCGGCTCGGCGGCGAGCGTCGGCCTGAGCGACACTCTCGAACCGGGCAGCTTCAGCGAACTGGTGGATAACGCCAGCCCGGCGGCGCGGGTCGCCTTTCCGGAGGGCCGGCCACCGGCCGCCAACCAGCGCTACTGGCGGGTGCTGGTGCATGACCGCTTCGATGGCGGGCGCTGGACCGGCTCGACCGCACCACCGGCGGATCGCGACGACCCGCGGGCCATCGCCGACGGCGAAGCACCGTTGCCCCGGCCGGTGGCATCCCAGCTGTGGCTGAACGAACCCAGTGGCCTGGCGGCCGTGCCCTGGAGCGGCCTGGGTCGCCCCCTGAGCCGGGAGCTGCTGGCCGATGGCAGCGGTGAACTGCTGCACCGGGGCGCCAGCGATCAGCGCCGGGTGTACGCCATCGCCGACGACGGCAGCGTCAACCCCTGGCAGCAGCTGCCGCCCGGCCCGGGCGATCTGGACCTGCCCCGGGGCCAGAACCCCCGCCTGGAGGCCCTCGCCGCCCGCTGGGCCGCCCTGCCAGCGCCGGCCCAGCGCCTGGACGCGGCCCGGACCTGGTTCCGCAGCCAGACCTTCAGCTACAGCGCCAGACCTGGCAGCCTGCCGCGGCGCGCGCCGCTCGATGTCTTTCTGTTCGAGCGTCGCCAGGGGTTCTGCGGGCACTACGCCAGCAGCTTCACGGCCCTGATGCGGGCGGCAGGCGTCCCGGCGCGGGTGGTGAGCGGCTACCGGGGCGGCAGCTGGGTGCAGCCGATCGGCGGCAATGGCTACCTGGATTTGCGTCAGTCCGATGCCCATGCCTGGAGCGAGGTGTGGCTGCCCGGTGTGGGCTGGCGGCAGGTGGATCCCAGCCTCTGGATCGCCAGCGGCGGCCCGGGCCCCGGCCAGGGCCAGCCCCATGCCGGGGCGATGGAGTGGCTGCAGCAGCAGTGGTGGGGTCTGGACATCGGCTGGACGCAGCTGTGGCTGGGCTTCGACCGCCAGAGCCAGCAGGCCCTGTTGCGGCTGCTGCTGGGGGAGCATCTGCAATGGCTGGGGACCCTGCTGCTGCTGGCCGTCGGCCTGGCGCTGGCGGCGGGCCTGGCGCTGCTGAGCTGGCTGCAGCGCCGCAGCCCGGGGGATGCACCCAGGCGGGCCCTGGAGACCGTCCTGCGCCAGCTGGCCCGGGGGGGCATGGGCCCGGAACCGGGGGAAACCCTGCCCGCCTTCGCCGCCCGGGTGGAGCGGCGCTGGCCGGAGCTGGCGCCTGACCTGCAGCGCTTCGTGACCCTGTATCAGCGGTATCGCTATGGGCCGCCCCCGCACCCCACTCGCGCCGGGATGGAACTGCAGCTGGGCCGGCGCCGGCTCAGCCGCCGGCTGCAGCGGCTGCCGCGCTGAGACAGGCGGCCCCAACCGCCCTACAACGGTGACGATCCGTGGGGGATGGCGATGCCCGACCCAATCCAGACGGCCCAGCAGCGGGCTGTATGGGGTGGCGCCGCCCCCGGCCCCAAGCCCCCCACCCCTTCTGCCCGGAGTCGCCCGGTCTCGGGACAGGTGGCACGCCCGGGCGCCGGGCGCCGGGCCCTGGGGCGGTTCGCCACAGGAATGGGCGGCCTGGCGCCCCTGTTCGGCCTCAGCGCGCTGCTGAGCCTGGCCTCAACGCCGGCCCAGGCCGCCAACACCGACCAGCTGCTGCGGTTGCTGGGCCAGGGAGCCTGTCCGAACTGCAAGCTGCAGGACGCCGACCTGGTGCACGCCAGCCTGCGGGACGCCAACCTGCGCGGCGCCCAGCTGCAGCGGGCCAACCTCAGCGGCGCCCTGCTCGATGGCGCCCAGCTCGGCGGCGCCGATCTGAGTTTCACCAGCCTGCAGGGGGCCTCGCTGCGCGGCGCCGACCTGCGCGGCGCCCGGCTGGAGGGCACGGATCTGCGCGAGAGCGATCTCAGCGGCGCCCGGCTCGATGCCGGCGCCCTCTCCCGCAGCCACTGGGACCGCGCCAAGGGCCTCGCCGACGGCAGCCTCGACTACGCCGATCTGCACAACGCCGGCGTCGAGGCCTCACTGGCCGGCAACGCTCCCGAAGCGGAGCGCCTGTTCGGCGCAGCCCTGCGCCAGCGGCCCGATGCCGCGCTCACCTGGCTGGCCCGGGGCATGAGCCGCAAGGAGCAGGGCAAGAACGCTCTGGCAGCCCAGGATTTCGGCTATGCCGCCACCCTCTACACCCAGAGCGGTGACGCGCTCACGGCCGAAAAGCTGCGCCAGGCCTCGGATGCCCTGCTCGATTCGCCGAAACAAAACAAGGGCGGCAACGGCATGGGATCGCAGATTCTCAGCGGCGCCATGAGCGCCATTCAGGCGCTGGCTCCCCTGGCGGTCAAGTTCCTGGCGCCGATGGCGTTCTGAGCCAGGGCGAGCTCAGACACCGCTTGTCAGGGAGTGTTGGCACCCAGCAGCCGGCGGGCATCAGCGCTGGAGGGCTGATAACCGTATCCAAAGGTGCCACCCTCGTTGTCATTGATGATGTGAGGCGTGACCAGAATCACCAGCTCGTTTTTATTGCGAGTGCCGCTGGTAGAGCGAAAGAACTGTCCGATCAAGGGCATATCCCCCAGGATTGGCCATTTGTCCACCCCCTGGGAGTTGAAATCAGAGATCACACCCGTGAGGATCAGGGTCTGGCCATCTCTGACGCGTACCGCACCCGTATCGAGCCGGCGAACACTTAAAATATTAATTGGCCCGCAGCCTGGAATAACCTGCTGATCAGTAATCGCCGATACCGATGGCGACAAGTTAAAAGTAACAAAGCCATTGTCATCAATTTTATTAACCCTAGCACCAAAAGTCAGCCCCGATGTGGCGAATTTAGGCTCACACGAATTGCCGTTTCCCTGTGTTCCATTGGATACGGTATAAGTTGTAACAACCTGGGTGCCAACGGTGACAAAAGACTCATTTGCACGAGTTCTACCAATTGTTGCGCTACCAAGGGCTGCTTGAGCCAGTCCACCGGCCGTTTCTGCAGTGGAGGTGCCGACCTCCGCACCGCCAGTAACCTTCTCTGGATTATCAGTAAGAATCAACGTTGGCGAGGCAAGAATCTTGGTTGTCTGGGACTGAATCGTGGCCTTGAGCACATCAAAGAATTGATCCCTGGGATACTGAAGCCCTGGGTTCGCAATCGGACCAACCAGAGCATCTAAGCCCAGCCGGACCGAAGGTGGCAAATAATTCCCCCAGGCCCCGGCAAGATTGCCCTGATCATTGACAATAAAATTATTGCCGTAACGGAAGGCAAAGCTATTGGCAATTGACGAATCATTTTGCAGACTCACGTCCAGAATCTTCACCGACAAAGCTACCTGTCGTTGCCGCAGATCCAACTGCTTGAGGTACTGCTCGGCAATCCCCACCACATGGGGCGGCCCCACCAGCGTGATCGTTGCCAGCCGGGTGTCCGTGGTGCCGATCAGCCCCCGCAGCGGACCAAGGCCGGAGCCATAAGCCTCCACAGTCGTGGAGGTACTGGCATTGGTAGTGGCCAAATTGGGGGCTCCCGCTACGGCATTGGTCTGGGAGGCGCCTTCGGTGACCGCCGTGGTGATCGTGTTGGTCTTGGTGATCGTGGCACCCAGATTCGCCAGGTAATCGGCAGCCGCAGACGAGGAAACCTGATTGAGCCGGTAGACCTTCGACATCGTGGCGCCGAAGCCCTTATCGAGCACATTCGGACCGGCCACGATCATGTTGCCATCGCGCCGGCCCTGCAGACCGGCCGACAACAAGGCGGAGTTGAAAGCCCGGGAATAGTTCTCACCGCGGAAGGAGATCGTGATCTTGCGATTCGCCGTAAGTCCCGTGATATCCTTGTCATCACAATTAATGCCGCTCGCTCGCGTTGAGCCTGGACTCTTGCAATCCTCCACATAGACAAAGCCATAGCCACCCATCTGGCTCAAAGACAGCAACACATCCTTCACCGGTGCATTGCGCAGCGTCATCGTCACCGGCGGACCGCTGACATTCACATAGCTGGGATTGGTCAGCATCATCGTGCCCACCGCCATGTCCCCCACCGGCGGCGCCACCGCCCGCGCCTGCAGCGGCGGCACGAACGAAGTCTGGGGCACGCGGCCAGGCTGGCTCAGGTCGGGGCGGGCCGTCTGCAGGCTCGCCTGGGCAGGGGCGGCAAAGCTCAGGATCAGATCACGGCCATCGGCGCTGACCACCGGCCGCCCCACCGGGTAACCCGGCATCGGCGTCACCAGCAGGCGATAGGCTCTGCCCGATCCATCCAAGCGCACGCTCTGGAAGCCCACCTCCGGTAGGCTGAAGCCCTGGGGCCCGCGGCGCAGCGAAGTCATCGATGCGGTGAGCAGCATGCCCTCCCAGCTGGCGCCGCGGCTGGTCTGCTGCAGCTGGGGCCCCGTTCCCACCCCCTCGATCACCAACTCCACAGAATCGGCCAGGCGGCGCACCTTCAGCTCCACCGATCCCCCCACCGGAATCCGCAAGGGCGCCGGCGCAGCGCCAGCGGCGGACAGCGGCGCCCTTGCGCCAGCGGGGGGGGCCGGCTGGGCTGCGGCCACCAGCGGGACGCTCTCCAGGGCTGCGAAGGCAATCAGGGCCAGAAGTTGTTGATGCCTGCAGCTTCCGCCCATGCTTTCCTACTGCACTGAGTCGGGCGCATGATATACAGCGCAGGCGATAAGCACCACCTGGCTCTCAAGCTTCAGGGGCTGGCCGGCGCGGCTGAAGGTGAAGCAGCGCCAGCGGCTGCAGGAGCTGCGCCAGGCCGACTGCCGGGGGGACGGCCATACAGGCTGAAGCGGATCGTCATCACCACCGGTGGAACCGAAACGGGCAACTTCGCGTCGGTGCTGGCGGCATCCTTGAGCTCCAGCTTGAGACCACTCTGCTCCACCAGGACGTTGAGCTCTTCGATGCGATGCAGAAACTGCAGCAGTTGCGGATAGGGGGCCCTGGCCAGAATCTGCATGCCTGTGCGCTGCAGACCTTCCGCTTCCAGCGGATCGGGCTGGGCGGCTGCAGGGGGCGGCGCACCCGGGGCCCGCGGCGGTGCTGGCGCGGCTGCGGTCGCGGCCGGGGCTGCCACGGGCTGGGGCTGATAGAGATCGAGCTGCACGCCGGCGGCTTTCGCCTCCCGATCCAGCATGGCCAGGAAGGTGGAACGATCGCCGCTGCCGATGATCAGCTCGACCAGCTTGTCCTTCTGGGACAGAGCGCGCTGCTCCTGCTTGTCCTGACTGGCGATCTGCTGCCGCATCAGGATCACCTGATCCTGCAGATCCTGCAGTTCCTGCAGGCGTTTGCTGTCAACGTCCAGCGCCGACCACCGCGGCGCCAGCACTCCGGCCACCAGCAGCAGCGCCAGCACGCTGATCCCCCCCGCCGGTAGCCCGAACCACAGCCGCCGCAGATGCCGGGGCGAGAGCCGGGTGGAATTGGCCTGAAGATTGGTCATGGCAACAGTCCCTCCCGCTGCAGCAGCTCCAGGCGTCGCGCCAGGCCACCGGCTCCCAGCTGGCGCAGGAACTGCAGTTGTTGACGAGGGTTGAGCGGCGCGAAGGAGGCGGACAACTCGAACCCCACCGGCGGCCTGACGGCCACCGGCAGACCGGCCTCCGGCGCCTTGCGCTCCACCTTGGTCAGGCTGACGGCCGTGGGATCGAGCAGGGACGACTTCTGCAGCTCCAGTTCCAGGGCATTGATCCGCTCAAACGCATCGGGATCAAAGGTCTGCCCCTTCAACACCAGGCCCGCTCCGGAGGCATCCGCTGACAGCAGCTGGATTCCCGCCGGCATGCGCAGCTGCAGCTCCGCCATCAGGGCCGAACTGCTGCGCACGCTGGTCACGGCATCCACCAGCTGCCTGTTGACCTTGGTGATCCGAGCGAGCCGGGCCTGGCGAGCACCCAGCTCCTGGCTCAACCGGGTCGCCTGGGCTTCCACCTGGGTGAGCCGCCCCATCTGCGCCTTGACCAACTGATGGCGCAGTTCAACCAGGCCGATCGCTCCCAGCACCACAGCGAAGACCATCGCCCCGAACACGGCGCCCTGGGTCAGCAGCCGGCGACGGTCGGCCAGGGCCACCGTGATCGGCTCCTGGCCGAGCTGCCGGCGGCGCTCCCGCAGCAGATCGAGCCCGGGGGAGAACGCCGCCGGCTCGGGACTGCCGGTCTCGGCGGCGGGCGATGGGCCGCCGGGGAAGGAGAAGCCCCTGAACGAGGGCCAACGGCGCAGGGGCGTTCTCATCCGAGCGCCCCGCGCTGATACGCCAGCCCCTTGAGTAGCAGAGATCCGTAAGGTTCCCAGTCCAGCAGCTGGGCAGACACCCCCAGGCTCCGCTCGACCAGCTCCTGCCCCCTGAGGACGGCCGTGGTCAGCAGCTGCATGCTGCGCAGTTCAGGTTGCTGGCGATGATAAAAACTCAGACAGCGCTTCAGTTCCTCAGCCAGGTCATCACCACCCACCGGCAGGGACCGCTCAAACACCGGCAGGCCCTTGTGGAAGAGCCAGAGCCTGCATGCCTGCTCCTCAGGCACCAGCAGCACCACCAGCCGCTCGGGCGGAGCCGCCGCCAGCTCGTCCGCGAGGGCCGCCATCAGGCAGCTCTGAGCAGGAGCGAGCCGGTCGAGCTTGGCCCCCGCCAGAGAGAACACCTCAATCCAGCCATCCACCAGCTTGCGCGGGGAGGCCACCAGCAGCATCTGGGGCGGCGATCCCGGCAGAACCTGGACATCGAGGTACGCCTCGTCGAGGGTGAAGGGCAGATGGAGCTCGGGATCGAGCTGGCGTAGCGCTTCATCCGGATCCGGAGGCAAGGCGCCATCGGCCCAGACAATCACGCGCCAGTGGGTCGCCTTGTAGGGCAGAACGGCATGGACGTAAGCGTCCTGCTGGTTTTCGTTGACCAGCAGATCACCGATCAGATCCCCCAGGGGCTCAGGCTCCAGCGGCATCCCCTCGCGGCAGGTGAGGGCCGGCAGGGGGGCCTCCAGGCTGACGGGCAGGGGAACGTCGTTCTTCAGCAGCTGCCCGCGCAGAGCGGTGTCCTGAAGCTCCAGCAACACGTGCTGAGGGAACATCTGGGCCTTGAGCGGCCGCAGGCGATCCTGCAGATCCTCCAATAGCCCGGAAAGCTCCAATCAGCTGATCCCATTTAGGCCAACGCTACCGAGGTTTCAGCGCCAGGCCAACCCTGAGCCAACCGCTTCGGCAATCGTGCGCAGGCCATGGCGATCCAGCTGCTGGATCAAACCCTCCAGGATCCGGGGCACCAGCTCGGGCCCCTCGTAGATCCAGCCGGTGTAGATCTGCACCAGGGAAGCACCCGCCGTGATGCGCTCCCAGGCGATCGGAGCCGAATCGATGCCGCCCACACCGATCAGGGGCAGGGCCGGCCCGGCGGTGGCCCGCAGGCGCCGCAGCACTTCGAGAGCTCTGGCCCGCAGCGGCCGGCCGCTCAGGCCCCCCGCCTCCTCCGCCAGGGTCAGCCCCGTGGCGGCCAGGACCCGCTCACCGAGGCCGAGCCGATCCTGGCTGGTGTTGACGGCGATGATCCCGGCCAGGCCCTCCTCATAGGCCAGGCGGGCGATCGCGTCGATGGCGTCATCCTCGAGGTCGGGCGCGATCTTGACCAGCAGCGGCGGGCAAGCCGGCAGGCGCCGCAGGCGCTCCACCAGACGCCTCAGCTGGCTCTCCTCCTGCAGATCCCGCAGGCCCGGGGTGTTGGGGGAGCTGACATTGACCACGGCGTAATCCGCCAGAGAGGCCAGCAGTTCCAGGGAGGAGGCGTAGTCGTCGGGGGCGAGTTCAAGCGAGGCCAGCCGTGACTTGCCGAAGTTGAGTCCCAGCACCGCCGGCCGCTGGCCCGGGGGCGGCAGGGCCTGTTGCTCCAGGATCCGCTTGACCGCCCGGGCCCCCTCATTGTTGAAGCCCATGCGGTTGAGGGCCGCCCGCTCGGCCGCCAGGCGAAACAGACGCGGACGGGGATTGCCGGGCTGGGGGTGCCAGGTGATCGTCCCCAGCTCGGCGAAACCGAAGCCAAAGCGATCCCAGATGCCGGCAGCTACGCCGTTTTTATCGAAGCCGGCCGCCAGACCCAGGGGATTGGCGAACCGACAGCCGAACAGGGTCTGCTGCAGGCGGGGGTCCCGGCGCTGCAACTCGCCGGCCAGACCCTCAAGCGTGCCGCGCACCAGGGGCCAGTCCCGACGGGGGGACAACTGGGCCAGGGCCGAGAGGGTGGCCCGGCTGAGCTGCTCGGCGTCAGTGCCGTCATCCTGGCGCAGCAGCGGCTCGACGAAGCGCCGGTACAGGGCAGCGGTGCGGCCACTGGGTTCGGGCGGGGCCTGGGGAGCCGCCGTGGCCGTGGGGTCGTCCTGATCCATCTCCAACCGACTCACGACCGCGTCTCCAATCCTCCCGCGTCCCGCTCCAGCCGCCAGCGCCCCTGGCCAAGGGGCACCACGGTCCAGTCCCGCCAGGGCCAGGCCTGCTGGCGGGCCTCCAGGCTGCGCAGCGGCAATTCCACCAGCTGAGCCAGTTCCACCAGGGAGAGGGCAAACCCCCCCGAGGCCAGGCGCTCGGCCAATTCCAGTCGGCTGAGCAGCCGGGACAGGGCCTCGGGCGCCTGGTCGCCGCGGCGGAGATCGGAGGCTGGCGGCTCCAGGGCCGGACGCTCTGACATGGAAATGTCCAGGATCTGGGGCCTGGCAGCAGGCGACTCCGGAGTAGAGGGGGTCGGGGCGGAGCGCTTCGACCGCGGGGCCGCCCCAGCCGCAACGGCCACAGCCGGGACCGGGGCCGCCGACCCCTCCCGCGCCAGGACCGGCCGCTGACCCCGGGCAAAGGCCACGGCGATGGTGTCACAGCGGTCGTTGTCGGGATCGCCGCTGTGGCCGCGCACATGCACCAGCGACAGATCCGGCAACCGGGCCCGATCCAGCTGCTCCCACAGATCGCGGTTGAGCACCTGGCCGCCCGAGGCGGTGCGCCAGCCCTTGCGCTTCCAGCCCGCCAGCCACTTCTGCAGCCCATCGATCAGATAGCGGCTGTCCGTGCGGATCACCAGGTCGGGGTGGCGCGGCAGCTCACGCAGGTTGTCCAGCAGGGCGAGGGCGGCCGTCAGCTCCATGCGGTTGTTGGTGGTGGCGGGATCAGCGCCGCCCAGTTCCCGCAGGGAACCATCCTCAAAGCGCAGCAAGGCGCCCCAGCCACCGGGCCCCGGATTGCCACTGCAGGCCCCATCACAGGCGGCGGCCACAACGCGCAGCGGCTGATCGATCATGGGCCCCCTCTTGTCAGCTTCGGTTAAATGGGCCTCCTGAACCCGGGAAGATCCGGGGCCGAGGACGCCTGAACATGAAGCGAACCTACCTGGCCCTGACAGGGCTTGCTCTCAGCTGTGTCGCCCTGCCGGCGACGCTGCCGCAAGGCTCCCTGCCCCTGGCCCGGGCCGAAGAGCTGTTCGACGGCCGCCCGGTGGATGCCGGCAACTTCGCGATCCTGGCGCGGCCGGTCGGGGCTGACGACTGGAACCTGCTGGTGCTGGAGCAACTGCGCCGGCGTCCCTCCTGCTGGCAGCAGCGCAGCGATGGTCTGATCGATCCCAGCCTCAACCGCTTTGACTTCACCGGGGTCTGCAATCGCTACCTGGACAGCAACGGCTATTCGCTGCGCATCAATCGCGAAGATCTGGCCGGCAGCTGGCGCCTGCGACTGGTGCAGCGGGGCTCGACCCTCTACCTGCAGGCCAGCTCCGTCGCCTCGCCCACCGATCTGGTGGTGGGCCATGGGGAGCTGAGCAGCCGCGATCGCGACGCCTTCGTGGCCCTGCGACTGGATCCCGGCTGGGAACTGCAACGCCGCAGCTTCGGCAACCAGCCCCTCAGCCACATCTATTTTGCCAACGGCAGCAGTCTTCCCCAGCTGATCGCCCAGGCTGCCGGAGCGTTGCAGCAGGCATCGTCGTCGCCCCTGCCCCCCTCGACACCGTCGTCGCTGCTGACCCGTCGCCGCGACCGAAACTGGCCCCTGAGGAGCAGCGGTGGCGGCAGCGGCGCTGAGCTCTCGGCGACGCCGGCAGAACCGGGCCGCACCATCGCGTTGCAGGTGATTCCCTTCCGCGAGTGAGCCGGCCGGGGATCCGGTGACAGTTGCCATGCCGGCCTCCTTCCCCTGCCAGCCCTCAGAGACTCCCTTTATGGTTCTGGAGTGTGAGGAGTGAGGGACGCTCTTCCAGGGTCGAAACGAGGACAGACTCCCGGAATCGTTCCACCTCCAAGCCCCGCCTTCGGCGGGGCTTTTTTCATGGCGACGGCTTCGCGACCCTGCCAGCAGGCCGGGGTCCGGGCTCCGCCTGGTGGCGTTCAGCCCCGGTGTGATCGCAGCCAGCGTTGCGGCCTGGAGGCGGAGATGGCTGGCGGGACGCTCTGGTCAGGCTGACCGATGGGGCCCTGGCGGCATCGGCGATGGCTGCCGCTGCCATGGAGGCTGCTCCCCAGCTCCCTGTCCACGCTTTGGCCCGTCCCGGGGAGGAGAGGCCAGCCTCCCGGAAGCAGCGGACAGGCCTGGGCGCCCCTGTGGGGGATGACCCAGCAGGCTCCGCAGCTGCTGTTGCCCCAAGAGCCCCCGGGCGCGGCGGGATCGGCGTCATCAGCTCAGCAAAAAGCCGGTCCCCGTGGGAACCGGCCCATGGAGCCGCCGATGGCAAGGCTCCGAGCAGGGGGCGGGTCGGGCCGAAACCCGACCTGGGGATCACTTGATCGTGACCTTGCCGCCGACTTCTTCGATGGTTTTCTGCAGAGCCTCGGCTTCGGCCTTGGTGATGCCTTCCTTGACCGCCTTGGGGGCGGCTTCGACCAGGGCCTTGGCTTCGCCCAGACCGAGGCCGGTGGCCTCGCGGACGGCCTTGAGCACCTTGATCTTGGAGGCGGGGTCGAAGCTCTCGAGAATGACGTCGAATTCGGTCTTCTCTTCCACTGCCTCAACGGCGGCGGGAGCGGCGGCCATCACCACGCCGGCGGAAGCGGCGGCGGAGACGCCGAAAGCCTCTTCAATCTGCTTGACAAGCTCGGAAGCTTCAAGCAGGGAGAGGGTTTTCAGCTGCTCGAGGATGGTGTCAGTGGTAGCGGACATGGTTGAGAATCAGCAACAGATCGGGTGGGTGGACGGTCGGGATGACAGTCGGAGGAGCGGCTCAGCCTTCGCCGGATTCGGCGTGCTGCTTGAGCGCCCTGGCAAGGCCGGAAGGAACTTCGTTGATGCCCACAGCCAGCTGGGTGGCCACGGCATTGATCGCACCGGCGATCTGGGCCATGAGCACCTCCCTGGAGGGCAGATCCCCGATCGCCTTGATGTCGTTCTGGGAGAGGAGCTTGCCTTCGAAAAGGCCTCCTTTCATTTCCGACTTCTTGGTGTCCTTCTGGAAGGACTGCACGGCCTTCACCGCACCGCCCACATCGCCCTTGACGAGGATGAAAGCGTTGGTGCCGGTGAGCAGGGAATTGAGTTCCGACCAGGTGCTGTCGCCATCAATGGCCCGACGCATCAAGGTGTTCTTGGTCACCTTGCAGACGCCGCTGGCGGCCTCGAGACGGGTCCGAAGATCGGTCATCTCCTTGATGGACAGGCCCTTGTAATCAAGGACCAGCGCCATTTCGGCTTCACCGAGGAGCCCTTTGAGCTCTTCGACGATCTGTTGCTTGCTCTCCAGAGTGCGGCCCATAGGGATTGGAACGGAACAGAGGAACAAGCTGGAAACGCGGCCCAGAACCCCTGGCGGGTTCGCCTCCGGAAACTCCGGAAACGCTGCGAGGCCGCTGCATGCTCTGCTCCGTCGGGGGTCACCCCCTCCTGGGCCAAAACCTGTCGCGTGCACCTCGGCAGGGCTTACACCCCTGGATCGACGGAGGGTGTCCGGCGATCAGTCAGGGCAACCTGCTGTCTTGGGTAGGGCGCGTGCCCATCTGGCCGAAGCCAGACTAAAAAATCTACAGGACGGGCTGAACCCGGAGCCGGCAGGTCGGGCGAGCGTCGACCCCTGGCCTGGTGCGACGACTGAGACCTGGCTGCGGCGCGGGCCCTGGTCGAACCGCTCTCACCAGGAACACATCCCCGCCGGAATCCGGACTCGCCGCCCCGGGGGTGGATCCGGGCCCGGCGCTGCGTGCGCTCCCGGGGCACGGGCTGGCGGGGCCGGCTGGGCGCCAGCCAGAGCAAAGCCCCCGCCGAGGCAGGGGCTGAGCGGCCCGGATCGGAGCAGAGTCCGGCCCCGAACCAGGGCGATCGAGGTCCAGACGGATCGACTCAGGACTCCTGCTTGATGTCCTGCAGGGCGGTGAAGTCGACCTGCACCGAGGGGCCCATGGTGGAGGTGACATAGAGGGTCCGCCAGTAGCGGCCCTTGGCACCGCTGGGCTTGTTGCGATCGATGGTTTCCTGCAGGGCCTTGAGGTTGTCCAGCAGCTTGTCCGCCTCAAAGCTGGCCTTGCCGAAGCGCACGTGCACGATGCCGGCCCGGTCGGCGCGGAACTCCAGCTTGCCGGCCTTGAACTCGTTGATGGCGCCGGCCAGATCGGTGGTGACGGTGCCGGCCTTGGGGTTGGGCATCAGGCCGCGGGGACCGAGCACCCGGCCGAGCTTGGCCACCTTGGGCATCATGTCCGGGGTGGCGATCAGCAGATCGAAATCCATGGCGCCGCCGGCGATCTGCTCGACCAGCTCCTCATCACCGGCCAGGTCGGCACCGGCGGCCTTGGCCTCGGCCACCTTCTCGCCCCGGGCGATCACGGCAATGCGGATGGTCTGGCCGGTGCCGTGGGGCAGGGCCACGGTGGTGCGCAGCTGCTGGTCGGTGTACTTGGGATCGATGCCGAGGCGCACGTGGGCCTCGATCGTTTCATCGAAACGGGCATTGGCGTTGGCCTTGACCAGCTCGATCGCCTCGGTGGGCTCGTAGCTGCGGTCTTCGACCTTGGCGGCAAGTGCCGTGTAGCGCTTGGAAATTTTGGGCATGACGGGAATGGGGTGCAGGCGACCGGATGGTCTCCCCCGCTGGGGTGAACGATGGGGGACAGGAGCACCACTGGAGCCAAGAGCGCCTGGATGGTGCTGGAGGGCGAGGCAGCGGACCCCTGATGTGGCAGAGCTGCCGTTGGGCTGCAGAGCTCGGTGGGACTGCAGAGCAGAGCTCGGTGGGACCGCAGAGCCGGACCGGTCAGGCGCGGGGCCTGGGGCCGAACTCAATCGTTGACGGCGACGCCCATGTTGCGGGCGGTGCCTGCAATGATGCGCATGGCCGACTCGACGCTGCTGCAGTTGAGATCGGGCAGCTTGGTCTTGGCGATCTCCTCGAGCTGGGCCCGACTGATCGCACCGGCCGATCCCTTGGCGGAAGTGGCGGCACCCTTGTCGATGCCGGCCGCCTTGGAGATCAGCACCGAGGCGGGCGGGGTCTTGGTGATGAAGGTGAAGCTGCGATCTTCAAAGACCGAGATCTCCACCGGAATCACGTACCCGGCCTTGTCCTGGGTGCGGGCGTTGTATTCCTTGCAGAACGCCATGATGTTGACCCCGTGCTGACCGAGGGCAGGGCCCACAGGAGGTGCGGGGTTGGCTTTGCCGGCATTGAGGGCCAGCTTGATCACGGCTACGACTTTCTTGGCCATCGGCTGGGCTGAGAGACACACTCCCTTGCGGGGGTGCGGGACGGGAAAGCTCCTGGTGGGGAGCGTGGACGGATTTCCCTGAGGGGGGAACAGGCGACCGTACTCCCCGGAGGGGGGTGCGAAGAACACTGCCCCCGGAGGGGAGCCTGCGGATCACCCCGCCCGTGGGGGGGAGGGTGGGCCGGTGAGGGCCCCTGGGGACCCCACCACAAGGGCCGTCCTCCGCAGGGAGACGGCCGCACAAACGCCGATCAGTTCTGTTTGCTGATCTGGGAGAACTCGAGCTCCACCGGGGTTTCCCGGCCAAAGATCGACAGCAGGGCCTTGAGTTTGCTGCGCTCACCGGAGACTTCGATCACCTCGCCCTGGAAGTCCTTGAACGGGCCGGCGGTGACCAGAATCTGATCGCCTTCGGCCAGATCGACCTTGACCACAGGTTTCTTCTCGGCCGCCCGCTTGAAGATGCGATCCACCTCCTGACGACTCAGGGGCCGGGGCTTGATGTGGCCGCGGGCCTTGCCGGTGGCGCGGCGGTCCTCCGCACCGACGAAGTTGATGACGTTGGGGGTGCTGCGCACGGCCATCATCGTGTCCTCATCGAGGACCATCCGCACCAGCACATAGCCCGGAAACACTTTCTCCTCGATCGACTGGCGGCTGCCGTCCTTCTTGAGCTTCATCCCCGGGGTCTGGGGAATCTCGATCTCGAGGATGCGGCTGTCGACGCCGAGGGTGACGGCCCGCTGCTCCAGGGTCGCCTTCACCTTCTTCTCGCAGCTGGAGGCCACCTGCACCGCATACCAGCGGGCCACCTGGGGCTTCTCGCTGGCCGCAGGCGCCTCGGCGGCTGCGGGATCCAGAACAGGGGCTGGTTCCAAGGCTGCGGCCGGGGGCTCGAGGCCCTCCAGTAGATCCAGATCGCTGACGGACACGGCACTCACGGAAGGAAACATCAACTGAACACCTGCACGGAGACCCAGCGGTAGAAGCGGTCGAGGGCGGCGATCGCCGCCGCTGACAGCCCCACCATCAGGATCACGGCCACCGACTCACTGAAGAGCTGTTGGCGGCTGGGCCAGACCACCTTGCGCAACTCGGCGAGGGTGGCGGCGGCGAAGCTTCCCTCGATGGGCTGCTCGGGTGAGGACTCCGCCTCGGCGGCGGGACTCTCGACAACGGAACCGCTGACACCGGTGAGGCCCGGACGTTCAGCGTCGCTCTGGGTGGATCCGGAAGGGGTGATCTGGGCCACGATTGAGGTGCCACTGCGAAGTGGCGGAGCCACGGAGGGGAGATCCGTCGAGGCCCACAGGCTTCGACAAACGATCACCCTACCGGACGTGGCACCGCCGCCCCTAGAAGGGCAGGAAACTGAGGTCGGTGGCCCCAGCTGCCGCCGCCACCACGCGCACGCCGCGGGCGCCGCTGAAGTGATCCGCCAGCAGCTCGGTGGCCAGGGGGTTTTCGATGCGCCGGCGCAGCACCCGCCGCAGCGGCCGCGCCCCGTATTCAGGCTCATAGGCCTGATCCGCCAGCGCCGTCACCACCGCCTCATCGACCACGAACTCCAGCTGCTGTTCACGCAGCAGTGCCGCCAGCTCGGCCAGCTGCAGCCGCACGATGCGCTGCAATTCCGCCGGCCCCAGGGGGCGGAAGCGAATCACCTCGTCGATGCGGTTGAGGAACTCGGGCCGGAACTGGCGCGCGAGGGCCTGCTCGACCGCCTGCTCCAGCTCCGGTTCCTGCAGGCTGCCGCGGGCCCGATCGAGGATGGCGCGGCTGGCCAGATTGCTGGTCATGATCACCACCGTGTGGCGGAAGTCCACCGTGCGGCCCTGGGAGTCGGTGAGGCGGCCGTCGTCCAGCACCTGCAGCAACAGGTTGAACACCTCGGGATGGGCCTTCTCCACCTCATCGAGCAGCAGCACCGCATAGGGCCGGCGCCGCACCGCCTCGGTCAGCTGGCCCCCCTCCTCGTAGCCGACGTAGCCCGGCGGCGCCCCCACCAGCCGCGCCACGGCGTTGCGCTCCATGAACTCGCTCATGTCGAGGCGGACCAGGGCCTCCTCCTCGTCGAACAGGGCCGCCGCCAGGGCCTTGGCCAGCTCGGTCTTGCCGACGCCGGTGGGCCCCAGAAACAGAAAGGACCCCACCGGCCGAGTCGGGGCCTGCATGCCGGCCCGGGCCCGCCGGATCGCCGCCGCCACCGCCGCCACCGCCTCGGGCTGGCCGATCACCCGCTCCGCCAGAAGCAGGTCCAGATCGAGCAGCTTCTGCCGCTCCCCAGCCAGCAGCCGCTGCACCGGGATCCCGGTCCAGCGGGCCACCACATCGGCGATGTCGCCCTCCTCCACCTGCTCGCGCAACATCGGCTCGGCCTCCAGCTGGGCCTCCAGCTCCTGGCGGCGCTGCTGCACCCCATGCAGCTGGTCGTATTCGAGTCGGGCCGCCTCCTCCAGATCGCCATCGCGCTCGGCCTCGGCGATCGCGTGACGCAGGCCCTCATCCTGCTGCAGCAGCTCCCGCAGTTCGGCCAGCCGCTCCCGCTCGCCGGCCCAGCGCTCCTGCAGCGCCTCGAGCTGCTGGTGGGCCCGGCGACGCTGCTCCTGCAGCCGCAGCCGCTCCTCCAGCGGGGCCAGCTCGGCCGAGAGCAGGGCCAGCTCCACGCGGCGCAACTCGGCCTCGGCGGCCTCCACCAGCTGGGGCTTGGAGGTGACCTCCATCTTCAGCTGGGCCGCCGCCTCATCGACCAGATCAATGGCCGAATCGGGCAGGCAGCGATCGCTGATGTAGCGGGCCGCCAGTCGGGCCGCCGCCGTCAGGGCGCCGTCGGTGATCGTGACACCGTGGTGCAGCTCGTAGCGCTCCTTGAGGCCGCGCAGGATCTGCACGCAGGTGTCCTGGTCGGGCTCGCGGATCAGCACCTGCTGGAAGCGACGCTCCAGGGCCGGATCCTTCTCGATGCTGCGGCGGTAGTCCTCGGGGGTGGTGGCGCCGATGCAGCGCAGATCGCCCCGCGCCAGGGCCGGCTTGAGGATGCTGGCGGCATCGGGCCCGGAGCGCTCCCCCGCCACCACGTTGTGCAGTTCATCGATGAACAGCACCACCCCACCGCGCTGTCCCGGCGCGTCGCCGCCACTGCCGTCGGCCTGGCGCACCTCCTCCAGCACGCTCCGCAGCCGTTCCTCGAACTGGCCGCGGAACTTGGCGCCGGCGATCAGGGCGCCGAGATCGAGGGCCACCAGCCGCAGGCCCCGCAGGGCATCGGGCACCTCGCCGGCGACGATGCGCTGGGCCAGGGATTCGGCCACGGCGGTCTTGCCGACCCCGGGCTCGCCGATCAGCACCGGGTTGTTCTTGCTGCGGCGCGAGAGCACCTGGATCAGGCGCCGGATCTCCGCATCCCGGCCCACGACCGGATCGAGCGTGCCGGCGCGGGCGGCGGCGGTGAGATCGCGGCCGAAGCGCTCCAGCGCCGAGCGTTCGCCGTCCGGCTCGCCCTCGGGCTCCAGCCGCAGCTCCGGCTCCGGGGCTGTGGCTGTGGCAGCAGAAGGGGCAGCGGCAGTGGAAGGGGCCCGGGGCCGATCGCGGACGGGCCCGGACGGGCCGGCGCCCAGCTCGGCAGGGCTCTGGGACCCCGCTGCCCCTGGTCTGGCAGCGGCCGCGGCGGCGGGACGCCACTGGCGCAGCAGCAGATCCTCACTGAGCCCCTCCTCCGCCAGCAGAGCGGCGGCGATGCGGCGATCGTCCAGAAGGGCCAGCAGGAGGTGGGGCACATCGATCAGACGGGAGCCCCAGGCGGCGCGGCGACGATCGGCCGCCTCCAGCAGATCCTCGAGGGCATCGCCGATGTAGAGCGTGGTGCCCGCGCCCTCGGGCTGATCGGCGCAGAAACCCTCCAGGCGATCGAGCAGACGATCGACATCGAGCGGCAGCGGATCGATCCAGCTGGCGCAGCGCCGATCCCGCAGCAGGGTGAGCAGCAGATGCTCCACATCCATGGCCCCGTGGCGCCAGCGCCGGGCCACGTCCTGGCTGGCGAGCAGCAGCTCCCAGGCCTGGTCGCTGAAGCGATCCGGCTCCGTGGTGAGGCTGACCGAAGGGCTGGGGGTCACGCTGAAACGCTCGGGGGGCATGGACTCAGGCCGCGGCCGCATCCGCGGGGGAGGTGGCAGCGGGTGGGGCTCGCCGTTCGATCAGCTCGATGCGATAGCCATCGGGATCCTCCACGAAGGCGATCACCGTGGAGCCTCCCTTGACCGGACCAGGTTCCCGCACCACCTTGCCGCCCCGCGCCCGGATCACCTCACAGGTGGCGACGATGTCCGGGCAGCTGATCGCCAGATGACCGAAGGCCGTGCCCAGGTCGTAATGATCGGTGTCCCAGTTGTAGGTGAGCTCCAGCACCGCGGTATCCGCCTCATCGCCATAACCGACGAAGGCCAGGGTGTAGCGGTACTGGGTGTTTTCAGAGCGACGCAGCAGCCGCATTCCCAGCAGCTCGGTGTAGAAGGCAATCGAGCGCTCCAGATCGCCGACGCGCAGCATGGTGTGCAGCAATCTCATGATTCGATCTCGCTCATGATGGGGTCGGGCTCATGATGGGGCTGGGCTCAGCTGGACGCGAGGCGGCACAGGGCGCGGGCAGGTCTGACCCCGATCAGGTAGTCGGAGCCATTCTGGCGAGCTGGCAACCGCTGCCGGCTTCAGACCGTGGCCGCGATCGCCGCGGCAGAGCCGACATCGACGCCTGGCTCATCGGGTGTTGCCCGGAGCCTGAGCCTGGCGGAATTCTCCTGATGCAAGCCGGGAAGCGCCGTCCATGGATCTGCAGATCGACAGCCCCGCCCTGGGGATGACCGCGGCACCAGGATCAGGGCCGATTGCGGGATATCTCCGATCGATCGCGGTCGGCACGGGGGGCTGGCAGTAGCGGATGAGACATTCGGGTGGCTGACCCTGAGAGCCGACAGGCCAGTGGACACCGGAGCGGTGCCAACCGGCACAACAAGATGGCCCGGGGCGACCCATAAGATCGCCTGGACTGCATTTGTTGTTTCCGTGCTCGATTCCCTCGACCTCGTGATCGATTCGATCGTCGCCCGAGAGGTGCTCGATTCCCGTGGGACCCCCACCGTGGAAGCGGAAGTGTGGCTGGAAGGCGGGGCCAGCGGCCGGGCGATCGTGCCCAGCGGTGCCAGCACCGGCGCCCATGAGGCCCACGAACTGCGCGACGGCGGCAAGGCCTACTTCGGCAAGGGGGTGAGCAAGGCCGTCGAGAACATCGAGGAGCGGATCGCCCCCGCCCTCTGCGGCCTCAGCAGCCTCGACCAGTCGGCCGTCGATGCGGCGATGAACGAACTGGACGGCAGCGACAACAAATCAGCCCTCGGCGCCAACGCGATCCTGGCCGTGAGCCTGGCCAACGCCCATGCCGCCGCCAAGGCCCTGGGCCTGCCCCTCTACCGCTATCTGGGCGGTCCGATGGCCAACCTGCTGCCGGTGCCGCTGATGAACGTGATCAACGGCGGCGCCCACGCCTCGAACAGCCTGGATTTCCAGGAATTCATGATCGTGCCCCACGGTGCCGGCAGCTTCCGCGAAGCCCTGCGCATGGGCGCGGAGGTGTTCCACACCCTCAAGGGGCTACTGCAGGAGCGGGGCATGAGCACCGCCGTGGGTGACGAGGGCGGCTTCGCCCCCGACCTGGGCAACGACCAGGCCGGCGACATCCTGGTGCAGGCGATCGAGAAGGCCGGCTACCGCCCCGGCGACCAGATCTCCCTGGCCCTGGATGTGGCCAGCACCGAGTTCTTCAAGGACGGCCGCTATGCCTTCGGCGGTGGCAGCTACAGCAGTGCCGAGATGGTGGAGCAGCTGGCGGCCCTGGTGAGCCGCTACCCGATCGTCTCGATCGAGGATGGCCTGGCCGAGGACGACTGGGAGGGCTGGGATCTGCTGACCCGCAAGCTGGGCTCCAGCGTGCAGCTGGTGGGCGATGACCTGTTCGTCACCAACACCAGCCGCCTGCAGCAGGGCATCGAACAGGGGGTGGCCAACTCGATCCTGATCAAGGTGAACCAGATCGGCTCGCTCACCGAAACCCTGCAGGCGATCGACCTGGCCGGCCGCGCCGGCTACACCAGCGTCATCAGCCATCGCTCCGGCGAAACCGAGGACACCACCATCGCCGACCTGGCGGTGGCGACCAAGGCCGGCCAGATCAAGACCGGCTCCCTCAGCCGCAGCGACCGGGTGGCCAAGTACAACCAACTGCTGCGCATCGAGGATGAACTGGGCAGCCAGGCGATCTACGCCGGCGTCGAGGATCGCGGGCCTCGGGGCAAGGGCTGAACAGCGGAACCAGAAGAGCCCGAGCCCTGTTCGCCCAGCAACCACCCGGGTTCCCCTGCACCGATAGGGTGGTGCCGTTGATTAAAGCATCCAAGCTGCACATCCTTCTTCATGGCTCTCCCATTCCGTAACCTCGTTGACAGCATTGGCAGAGAGATATTCGAGGAAATTATGGGCGAGAAGGCTCCGGCCCTGAACGATTTCTTCAATTTCAATGGCGGCATCGCCGGGCTTGAGGACGAGTTCCAGAAAGCTGGTGCCGGTGAACTCTTCGCCAGCTGGGTCGGCACGGGCAACAACCAAACGATCACCTCCGAGCAAATCAGCAAGGTGCTTGGCAACAGCCAGCTGCAGGAGATCGCCACCAAGCTCGGCATCGATACCACCGCCGCCACCGACTTCATCGCCACCAACCTGCCGGTGCTGATCGACAAGCTCACCCCCGACGGCGTGGTGGAGACCAACCCCACCGCCCTGCCCCCCACCGCCTGAGCCCAGCCCCGGGAGGTCCGCCAACAGCGCCCTCCCTGCCACCGAGGGGCGCACTCTCAGACCCCAGGCTCAACTCGGCAACCTGGGGTTGTTTGCATCCTGCCCTGGGAGGGTTGTCTCTGGGTTTACTGCCCCGGCAGCTGGTCGAGGCGGCCGTCGCGCTTGAGCCGGGTCTGCAGCTTCAGCCAGCCCATGCCCACCGGCACCCCCAGCACCAGCGGCACGGCCGAGAGAGCTGGGCGGTTGCTGGCGGCCAGCAGCGAGGCCGCCACCGCCAGACCCCCAAGCAGAAACGCCTGACCGGTCGTCTGCTGGGCCAGGGCCAGCCGCCGCAGCAGGCGGTCGGTCTCACCGGCGCGGATCTGCACCTGCAGATCCCCCTGTTCGATGCGCGCCAGGCTCTCGTCAAGTCGACGCGGAATCCCCAGGGCCCGGCTGCCCACCTCGGCCGCCTGGCGGGAGATTTCGTTGAAGAGATCGTTGGGGCCGTTACCGCTGGCGGTCATGAGGGGCAGCAGGTAGGGACGGGCGATCGCCATCAGGCTAAAGGCCGGATCGAGGCTACGGCCCACCCCCTCGAAGGTGGAGAGCGCCCGCATCACAAAGATCAGCTCGGGCGGCAGGCGGAAGGGCTGGCCGTAGACCAGGTCGTAGAGATCGGCGGAAAGCTTGCCCAGCACGTTGGCACTGAACGGCGGCGTGAGGGCCTCGTTGAGCATCAGCCGCACCAGGCGGCGCACCGGGCCCGTTTCGATGCCGCTGGCGATCACGCCGGCCTGCTGCAGCTCCTCGACCAGGGCCGAGGCATCACGGGAAGCGGCGGCCCGCACCATGCGGCCGATGCGGCTGCGCAGGCGCTCGGAGATCTGCCCCATCATCCCGAAGTCGTAATAGATGAGGGCCCCATCGGCGGCCACGGCGAGATTGCCGGGGTGCGGATCGGCGTGGAAGAAGCCGAAGCGCACGAGCTGCTGCAAATAGCTGGCGGCACCTTTCTCGGCGACCGCGGCCGGATCAATGCCCGCCGCCAGCAGGGCGGGGCGGTCGGTGATCTTGATGCCAGGCAGATAATCGAGGCAGAGCACCCGGCGGGAGCTCTGCTCCCAGACCACCGCCGGGATGCGGATGCCGGGATCGTCGAGGAACTGCTGGCGGAAGCGGGCAGCATGCTCGGCCTCCAACCGGAAATCCAGCTCCCGCAGCAACACCCGGCGGCATTCCTTGGCGATGCCCACCCAGTCGCGGCCCTGCCCCCAGCGGGGATGGCGCTGCACCGCCGCCGCCACCTGCTGCAGCACCTCCAGATCGAGACGGAACAGGCGCTCCAGGCCGGGGCGCTGCACCTTGAACACCACCTGACGACCGCTGCGCAGGCTGGCGCGATGCACCTGGGCCAGGCTGGCCGAACCCAGGGGCAGCTCTTCAAGATCGATGATCTCGGCGCAGCGATCGCCGAGCTCCGCCTCCAGCGTCGCCTGCACCACGGAGAAGGGGAAGGCCGGCACCTGGTCCTGCAGATGGGCCAGCTCCTCCACCACATCGGCTGGCAGCACATCGGGCCGGGCCGACAGCAACTGGCCCAGCTTGATGAAGGCCGACCCGAGCGCCAGGAACTCCAGCGTCAGCCAGCGGGCCCTGCGGCGCTGGCGTTCGTCACGCTTCTCGGGGCTGTAGCCGCCGGCATAACTCCAGCGGCGGCCATCCCACCACAGACCGGCCATCAACTGGATGGCCAGCCGCCAGATCCGCAGCGACCGAGCCAGACGCAACCACCAGGAGGACGGAGCCATCAAGAGGCGGGACGCTCCAACCGGCGCGCCAGTTCGGCCACCTGGGCCCGCAGCGCATCGATCTGCTCCTGGGGGTCAGCGCTGGGGGGCCTGGCGGGCGCCGGCGCCGGAGAGGTTGGCGCTGGGGAAGTGGTGGATGTGGCGGTGTGCTCGGCGGTGGCGTCACCGCGCTCGAGGCGCTCAGCTTCCAGCTCCACCTCCTCCCAGAACAGCTGCCATTCCTGCTGTAGCCGGGCCGGAGCGTCCTGGGCGAGCACCGCCAGGCCCGCGGCGGTATCAGCCAGTCCACTACCGACTCGGGCAGCCAGGCGACCGATGGCGGCCTGGAGCAGGGACTGGGGCGCGCTCATCGAGGGACCGGGTTCATGGTTGAACTGTGCCAGATCTAGGGAGTGGTCGGCGGATTGGCGGCGGGGGCAGCGGGAGCGGAGTCATTGCTGGGTGCGGCCGGGGCGGGCGGCGGCGGCAGGGAGGGAGTGGTCAGGGTCTGCGGCGGTTCCGGGGTGGGCTCGGTCGTCCGCGACGGGGTGCCCCCCGCTTGGTCCTGCTGGGGAGATTCGAGGGGCGGCGCTTGCTCCTGGTTCAGCTGCTGCTGGGATTCGCTCCGGTCACGGGCCTCCATCTCGGCCTGGCGCTTGCCGAGCTCTGCCGCATCGCGCTGCTGCTGCCGCTCCAGGTCCAGCAGATCCAGATCGCCGCGGATCTGCTCCTGGCGATCGCCGAACTGTCGCCTGAGGCTGTCGAGCTCGGTGCCGGGGAAGGTCTTGACACCGAAACGCTGAATCCCCTTCCAGCCACTGGCCACCGGCAGCTCGAGCAGCCGCATGCTGAGGGCGTAGCCGAGACCGAAACAGAAGCCCAGTGCCAGGGCCCTGCGCCAGCTCAAACGGCTCGCTCCCGCCTGCCTGCGCCGCTCCGGCGACTGGGTGGTGGGAACGGACGGGGACTGAGACATCGGGGCGGTCTGCGGCGTGGCGGCCGTTCGCGTCAGGCCATTGTCCCCCCTGGCGGCACAGGCTCGCCCCGCAACACCCCTGGTGCTGGCGCCGCGGTCAAACCCGGACAGCAGCCTCGGGGGCTTGCCGAAAAGGTGACATCCACCCGGTGGCACGACGACCAGGCGAGCGCC
>JBAPUA010000143.1:0-2650 GCA_049282435.1 Cyanobium sp.
AAGCCGAGCAGGGCCATCACTTCCCGCAGCTGGTGCACCTTCATTACCCGGTTGACGCGCTGCCGGAACCAGGCTGGTTTGGCTGCCAGATCAAGCTGTTCCGCTTCGAAGCGGCTGCTGCCCGTGCCCCGCTGGAGTCCATTGATGGGACCGACCAAGGCGCGGAGTTCCTGTCGCTTGAGGGCCTCGGTCTTCTCCGGCGCAGCTTCACCACCACGAATGGCATCAAGAGCTTGAAAGATCAGAGCAGGCGTTGTTCCGGCCAGTGGATCCTTGATGTGATCGGGAGCGAAGTCCTCCAGCCAGACTTCGAGTTTGGCGGCGCTGGTGATCTTCTCGAAGGCCTTGAGGTGATTGCTGATGACCTCCCGCACCGCATCGATCGATTCGGGAATGGAGATCGCCGAGATCAGCTCGGGGAAGTAAGCATTGCTGGCGGAACGCACCAGCAGACGATTGACGTAGCCACCCCCCTTGCCCTTGCCGTTGTCGCAGGTTTCCTGGCCGAAAGGGCCAAGCCAGGGCCGATGCCCCTGGCAGAAACCCAACGCTGGTCGCTCGTCCTCGTCGCCATTGAGTTTCTGCTTGGCTTCAGATAGCTGTCTTCGCTTCCACTTCTCCATGCAGGCAGGGTTGGAGCAGCGCACAAAGATCTCGGTGAAGTCGTTACCAGCACCGGCCTCATCGAGCCAAAGCGTGGACCGGCAGGTGGTTTTGCCGCGGTGTACGAACTCACGCCAGTCGATATCGCTGAGATGGCCATTGGGACAGGTCTGAACGAAGCGCACCGGTACGACGCGATGGGCCTTGCGATCCGCATCGATGTATTTGCGCTTGTCGAGGCGGGCGCCCTCCACCAGAGGCCGGCTGCGGTAGGTCTTGCCATCAAACTCCTTGGTTTGATCCAGCTGGGCCACAAACCAGTTGGGGAACTCGGGGCTGCGGATGCCGCCCGGGCGGCTCTGGCCGCCGGGACCAACATCGTGGATGGGTGGTTTGCGCAGGCGCAAGGAACCCACATTGAGGCTCTGGCGAAGCTTGGCGATCAGCCGTGGTTCATCGATCTCCTCTGGAGGCTGATCAGGGCCGTATATCCAGAAGTTGAGGCCGCCGATCACCACCGAACAATCGGGCAGATCCACCATGGCGCCTGGGCCATAGGTGGTGATCAGCTGGCTATGGCGCACTTCCCCCTGGGGGCGCATGGACGGTTGACGAGCCATCAGTTCATCCCCTCATCGCTATCGGGGCGTTGCCGGATCAGAGCAGCGCTGGGTTCCACATCGCGCAGGCTCCAGTTGGCCAGGAATTCCTGCTCCATCGCCTTGAGCTCCTTGAGATCGGGGTCCAGAGGGGTGTGGAGCAGGGGGGGCACTTCACCTGCTTCACGGCCGTACTGCAGCAGGCCGTCCTTGTCACGGGCGATGCGGATCCACTTGTCGAGAAGGTTCATCACCCGCTTGCGCACCTCAGCCTCGGTGTGTTCGCTGAGGGCCTTGCTCGGTGCTGAGCGGCGGGCCCGATCCCCGAGCCGCTGGGCCACTTCCGCCTGGATGGCATCGATCGCCTCCGCCTGGCCGGCATTCTTTGCCCAGCTGAGCTCTGGGCTCAGGTGCCGGGCCAGCGCCACGGTGATGGCTGGCAGCCCCCGCTGCAGGGCGCGTGACGACCAGGGTGTGACGCTGGTGGCCTCCACGTCCCGATAAAAGACCGAGTGCCAGAAGCTGAAGCGCTCGTAGTGGGAGCGGTCGCGCGGTCGGTTGGGGTTGAGCAGCACCACCACGAGGCCGGGGCGTTGGTCGTCGCGGCCGACGCGGCTGCTGGCCTGGATGTATTCAGCCGTGGTCTTTGGCTGGCCCAGCATCACCATCAGGCCGAGACGGCTGATGTCGAGGCCGACCGAGATCATGTTGGTGGCTAGAGCCGTATCGACCCGTTGCTTGTCGTTGTCGAAGCTGAGCTCGAGCCGGGCCTTGGTGGTGCTCACTTCTGAGGTGGGCACCCGCGAGGTGAGCTCCAGGGGTTCATTGGCGATCTTGCGCCGGGCGTATCGCGCGCCAGATTCGTTGAGACGACGGCGCTGGTCGTAGGTGGTGAGCAGGGAGGTGACTTCTTCTTCCAGCAGGCGGCGGGTGATGCCGAGCTCCTTGATGGTGTTGAAGTAGCCCAGGAAAGTCATGTAGGGGTCAACGGGGTTGGCCCCCTTGGCTTCGCCTCGTTTCTCGCGGGCCTTTCGATCCTTCTCGGCCTGGGCGTAGAGCTTCTGGGCCGTACTCATCAAGGCCAGGCCGACCCGCAACAGCAGCGCCTTGATATTGCGCCCCGGAGCTGACACACCGAGATAGATCCGTCCTTCTGCTTCTGTGACCGGGGCGGTGTAGGAGAAGAAAGAATCACGCCGATCGGGCCCCGGAGCCGGGAAGACGGCTGGGGCGCTGCTGCGACCGAACAGAGCCTGCATCTGCTGGTTGGCGCGGCGCACGGTGGCTGTGGAGGCCACGATCTTGGGCCGCACGATCTGCTCTCCGTTGGCTGTCTCCACCTGGCGTGCACAGAGTTCATCGATCACGGCTTCGTAGAGGCCGCCCATCGATCCCAGCGGGCCGGAGATGAGATGGAGTTCGTCCTGGATGATCAGATCGGGGGGTTC
>JBAPUA010000144.1:0-2628 GCA_049282435.1 Cyanobium sp.
CATCAATAATTGGATCGCCCTCAAGTACGAGGAAGTGCAGCAGCTGCGCCAGCGGCCCCATCCCCATGAGTTTGTGATGTACTACGACGCCTGATTTGAGCAGCCGTCGACCTGACAGCAGAGCCCCGGCCGCAGCCGGGGCTTTTTGATGGTGCGTCGGCTGCAAGCCGCCCTCGGTTGGCGTTTCAATTTGTTGGAATGGCATCATCTGAACGCCACTCCGCTTCCGTGCCCGAAACGCTGACCAAGCTGGCCTACCGGACGATGCAGCAGGGCAAGAGCCTGATGGGTCTGGCCCACAAGGAAGCCAGCAACCGCCTGATGGGTCTGCTGGCGCCGGACGGTGCCCCCAGGACCGAACCGCTGCCGGATGGGGTGCTCGAGCGTCTGCGCCAGTCCATGGACCGCCTGATCGAATTGGACTGGCAGGAGGCGGAGGCGGGCGTGTACCCGACCTCCCTGCTGTTCGATGCCCCCTGGCTGGACTGGGCGACGCGTTATCCCTTGTTATGGCTGGATCTGCCGCTCACCTGGCGGCGGCGGCAGGAGCGCAACGTGCGCGATCTGCCCAGCACGGTGAACAGCGAGGCCTACCCCGACTACTACCTACAAAACTTCCACCATCAGACCGACGGCTACCTCAGCGACCACTCGGCCGCCCTCTACGACCTGGGGGTGGAGATCCTGTTCAACGGCACGGCGGATCCGATGCGGCGGCGCATTCTCAAGCCGCTGCAGCGCGGTCTTGAGGCTTTCGCCCAGCGGCCGAGCAGCGCCATCCGGGTGCTGGATGTGGCCACCGGCACCGGCCGCACCCTGCGCCAGCTGCGCGGCGCCCTGCCCGAGGCCCAGCTGGTGGGCCTGGACCTCTCCAGCGCCTACCTGCGCCAGGCGAACCGCTGGCTGTCCCAGCTGCCGGGAGAACTGCCCCAGCTGGTCCAGGGCAACGCCGAGACGATGCCCTTCGCCAATGGCTGCTTCCAGGCGATCAGCTGCGTGTTCCTGCTGCATGAACTGCCGGCCCAGGCGCGTCAGAACGTGATCGACGAGGCCTTCCGCCTACTGGAGCCGGGTGGGGTGCTGGTGCTCGCCGATTCGGTGCAACTGCAGGATTCCCCGGAGTTCCGGGTGGCGATGGACAACTTCCGGCGCGTCTTCCACGAGCCGTACTATCGCGACTACCTCAGCGACTCGATCGACACGCGACTCAGCCAGGCGGGCTTCGTGGCGATCTCGGCCAGCTCCCACTTCATGACCCGGATCTGGAGTGGGCGCAAACCGGCCTAACGCTGTAACCACCAGGCGAGCACCAGCCCCAGGCCACCCCAGCGCAGCCCCTGCCAGAAGCGTTCAGCGCCGCGCTGATTCGAGCGCAGACTGTCGGGCAGGGGATCCAGCAGTCTCTGGGCCAGAGCCAGTCGCTGACGGCGGCGCCGCATCAGGGCGCCGCTGGCTTCGCGCTGGGGCTGGCGCAGGCCGAGGCTGAGGACGGCGGCGAGATGGTGCACCACCCCAGGCGGCGAGAGACGGGGTCGCCAGCGCTGAGCGGGGGATCGCAGGGAGGGGCGGATCATGGCGACGGTCTCGGCGGAAGGGGCCGGACGATCCGCCCCCAGGCGTCAGGATGGTGACTGACCCCCGTCCGCGTCCAGTGGTGAGTGCATGGATCCCGTCTGAACCCAGCAGCGGGCCGGAACAGCGGCAGTGGCCCGAAGGGGCTCTGGAGCTGGCCCGGAGCCTGCAGCAGCAGCTGGCGATCAACGATCGCGACTGGCATGCGCTGAAGTCCCAGCGCTGCCGCCGGGCCAGCGAACAGATCGCCGCCGCGCTGGTGCAGCTGCTGGCCGCCGACGATCCCGCCGAGCGGACGATCAGTCCCGCCCGGCTGGAGGCGATCGCCCTGCTGGAGCACGCGATCGGCTGGCTGAAGGCGGAAATCAGTGATCCGGGCTGCCCCAGTCACGGACGCTGAACAGGGGCGGGTAGCGCTCGGGACGCCGCACGGCCAGCTGCAGGCGATTGCCGCGGGGGCTCCAGCGCACGTCATCAAAACAGTGATGGATCAGGAACAGACCCCTGCCGGTCAGGGCATCCACCGCCTCCGGCAGGGCGTACCGCCGGGCCGGCTTCGGCATCCCCGGACCCTCATCCTGGATCTGCCAGACCAGCCAGCGTGGCGTCTCGATCAACCGCACCCGCAGGCACTTGCCGGGATCACAGCCGTTGCCATGGCGGACCGCGTTGACCAGAGCCTCCTGCAGGCCCAGCTGCAGTTCCGCCAGCCGGGCCGCGCCCTCCACAGGTTCCAGAAGAATCTCGAGCAGAGGCGCCAGCTGCAGCGTCGATGGCGTGATGAAATCGGCCCAGCGCAACGGCATCAAAGGAGTTGGCCTGCAGGCCTCTGCGGCATCCGTTTCGACCCTAGCCCGATCAACGGCCGGAGGCCGTGTTGGTGCGCTTCAGCAGGGCCGGGTGCTGGAGCAGGGCATCCATCAGACGCACACCCCGCAGCTGGTTGACCAGGGGCATGTGGCCCTCGGGGGCCTCGAGGGACCAGGTGAAAGAGCCGGGATAGCGGGTCCAGCGCCCCCCCTGCTTCCAGCCCAGGCGGGGCCAGAGTCGCTCCCA
>JBAPUA010000145.1:0-7971 GCA_049282435.1 Cyanobium sp.
CAGATGTCGTCAAAACGGGTGAACAGGGGATTCTGTCTGTGGTGATACAGCATCCACTGGGCCAGAATGCCGCCGCCGCGGCTCACAATCCCCGTCAGACGGCCCTTGACCTTGGGCAGATGCTCGATCAACAGGCCAGCGTGAATTGTCTGATAGTCGACCCCTTGCTGGCAATGCTTCTCGATGATGTGCAGAAAGTCATCTTCGCAGAGCTTCTCGATCGAGCCATGCACGCTCTCCAGCGCCTGATAGACAGGCACCGTGCCGATCGGTATTGGCGAGGCGTTGATGACCGCCGTGCGCACCTCATCCAGGTTGACACCGCCGGTGGAGAGATCCATCAAGGTATCGGCGCCGTACTTCACCGCCAGTTCCAGCTTCTTGAGCTCTTCGCTCACATCGCTGGCATTGGGCGAGGCGCCGATGTTGGCATTCACCTTGCACTTGCTGGCAATGCCGATCGCCATCGGCTCAAGATTGGGGTGGTTGATGTTGGCCGGAATGATCATCCGGCCCCGGGCCACCTCCTCCATCACCAGGGATTCGGGCAGATTCTCCCGCCGGGCCACATGGGCCATCTCCTCAGTGACCAGCCCCTGCCGCGCAAAATGCAGCTGGGTGACATTGCCGCCGGAGTTGCTGGCGGCACGACGCTTCTCGATCCAGGCGCTGCGCATGACGGGGGAGGCGAAGAATGGTGGTCCGGGCCGAGTGGCACGGACGGATATGGGGGCGCAGCCTGAGTTCGTTTCCACTTCCCTGCGCCGGCATGACCCGGATCAGGTTCGGAGGGTGTGATCTCAGCCCGGGGCGCGATGGTCTGTGGACCCAGCGCCGGGCACCCCTAGTGACAGGTGAAACCTAGCAAGAATGAGCCGGGAAACCGCTTCAAGGGGGACTCAGGCCTGCAGACCATCCAGCGCCGCGGCCACCACCCGGTGATCGCTATCGGCCTGCAACCCCTGCAGCAACTGGCGCGCCTCGGCCGTCTGACTGGCGTCCCCCTCCCGCACCAGGCGACCGAGCACTTCAGCGCCGCCCACTCGCACCGTGCCATCGGCATCGGCGATCGCCAGCCGGGCCAGCTCCAGCAACCAGGCCATCGGGATGGCGGGCTGTTCAGCCAGGGCCGAGAGGATGCTGCAGCGCACCAGCCACTGGCCATCCCGTGCGAAGGCGGCATGCAGCAGCGGCCAGGCGCGCTCCACCCCATAGCTGGCCAGCGCATTGGCGGCCTCGGCCCGCACATTGGCGTCCTCATCGCTCTCCAGGACGGCCACCAGCGCCTGCCAGCCGGCCTCACTGCGCTTGATCCCCAACCCCGCCGACGCGAGCGAGCGGATCATGAAGGTCTCCTGCTCCAGGCCCAGCAACAGCAGCGGCGTCGCCAGCTCCTCCGGCAGCGAGCGCAGACCTGCCAGGGCCGGCATCGCCCGGCTGGGATCCCCGGAGGCGATCGCCTCCCGCAGGACGGCCAGATCGGGTGTGGGGGTGGAGGAGTCCATCAGCTGCGGTCTTCAGCCGCCTTCGGCAGGGTGTCCATCGTCGCGCAGGGCGCGCAGCAGCTCGCGGCGGCGGCGGCGGCGGCGCACCCAGCTCGTGCTGAGCAGGCCGATGCCGATGCCCAGGGCGGGCAGGGCCTGCACCCGTTCGCTGGCGGGCCGGTGCCACAGGGCCACCAGGGCCAGCAGGATCAGCAGGGGCGAGGACAGGGCCAGCAGGGCCCGGCGGCGGGAGGCCGGGCTCATCCCCTGCGCCAGGGCGCCATCCACCTGGGGCCGGGGGGGTCTGATCACACCGGGTGATCCATCCAGCGCAGCAGGCTGAGGGTCAGCACCTGCACCCCCACCGCCAGGCAGCCCTCATCCGGCCGGAACGTGTTGCTGTGCAGGGGCGTGCAGCCCTGGGGTCCCGCCACTCCGAGCCGAAACATCGTGCCGCGGCTGCCCTCCAGCAGTTCGGCGAAATCCTCAGCCCCCAGCGAGGGCTGCTCCAGCCACTGCACCTGGCCCCGACCCAGCAGATCACAGGCGGCATCGGCCACCAGGGCGGTGAGCACCGGATCGTTGTGCACCGGCGGCGAGATCGTGCGGTAGTGCACGCGGGCCTCGCCACCGTGCCCCCGGCAGAGGGCCTGCACGGTCTCCTCGATCCAGGTCGGCAGCTGGGCGTGGAGCTCCAGGTCCAGGCAGCGCACGGTGCCGAGCAGGCGCACGTGGTCGGCGATCACATTGAAGGCCTTGCCCCCCTCGATCCGCCCGAAGCTGACCACCACCGGATGCAGGGCATCCAGCCGCCGGCTGATCGCCTCCTGCAGGCCGCTCACGACCCGAGCGGCGATCCAGATCGCATCGGTGCTCTGGTGGGGCCTGGCCCCATGGCCCCCTTCGCCGAGCACCTCCACCTCCAGCTCCCCGGCCGCCGCCGTGAAGCTGCCGCTGCGCACCCCGATCGTGCCCACCGCCAGGCTTGGGAAGACATGGACCCCGAACAGGGCCTGCACCCCCTCCATGGCGCCGTCGGCCTTCATCCAGGCGGCCCCTTCCGCCGTTTCCTCCGCCGGCTGAAAGATCAGGCGCACCCGGGCCGAGAGCCGCTCGCGCACGGAGGCCAGCAGCTGGGCCACCCCCAGCCCGACCACGGTGTGGATGTCGTGGCCGCAGGCATGCATCAGGCCCTGGCGGTTCGAGGCGTAATCCAGCCCGGTGCGCTCCTCGATCGGCAGGGCATCCATGTCGCAGCGCAGGGCCACCAGCGGGCCATCCGCCGGTCCCAGCTCCGCCAACACCCCCGTGCGCCCGACCCCTTCGCGCACCTCCCAGCCCCAGCGGCGCAGTTCGCCGGCCACCAGGGCGGCCGTCTGCTGCTCATGGCCGCTGAGCTCGGGATGGCGATGCAGATGGCGCCGCAGCAGCACCAGCTCCGGCAGGGCCTGCACCAGGGCCTGATCCAGGCCCAGCTCCCGCCAGAGAGGTGGCGGCAGCGGCGTGGCGGCGGGAACGGCAGCGAGGGGCAGGATCATGGGCGGGCTCGGGGAGGCTTCAGGAGGCCAGGCGCAGGAACTGGTCGAGAGCCTGAATCGGCCCAGGGGGCCAACGCCGTATCTGCTGCAGCCATTCTCCCTGGCGATAGCGGGGATCGAGACCGGAGGCGGCGGCCCAGTTGCTCTCGGCTTCACCCCGGGCTCCCTTGCTCCACAGCAGGGCCGTCAGGCCGGCCCGGGCGTCGGCGAACAGGGGGTAACGACGGATCAGATTGCGCAGCTCCCGCTCCGCCTCCGGCAGATCCCCCTGCTGATAGGCCGCCAGGGCGGCACTGGAGCGGGCCATGGCAAAGCCCGGCCGGGCGAGGGCGGCCTGGGCGAAGCAGTCGCGGGCGGCGGCCCAGTCGCCAAGGGAGCCGGCCACATTGCCGAGGTTGTACAGGGCCGAAGCATCGGCCGGATCCCGCTCCAGCACCCAGTGGTAATCGGCCGCTGCCGCGTCCCAGCGGCCCAGGGCCTCCTCGGCGGTGCCGCGGTTGAGATGGGGATCGGGATTGATCGGATCGAGCTGCATCGCCCGGTCCTGGGCGGCGATCGCCGCCTCGGGATTCCCCAGGGCCAACAGCACATTGCCGCGATTGCTCCAGGCGGAGGCGTCCTCGGGAGCCAGCTCCAGCACCTGATCCCACAGGGGCAGGGCGTCTCCGAAACGGCCCTCACGGCTGGCGGAGAGGGCCTGATCAAACAGACGCGGCAAGGACAGCTCGCTGCCGGGCTGGCTGGCGGATTCGCTGGCGTTCGGGGCCTCGGGGCCTGACGGGGCGGGCGGCGACGGGCTCGCCTGGGCTGCCTGAGCCGGAGCTGGGGTCTGGAGATCGCCGCCGGTGGCGGACCGCGATGGCGGCCGATCCAGCGGGGCGACAGAGGCGCTCGCGACAGAGGCGGTCGCGACAGAGACAGTGGCGACAGAGGCGGTGGGAACAGGGGAGGTGGCAACGGCGGTGGCGGCCAGCGCCGACCGGCTCCCGCTGGCCAGGGTCAGGCCCGGCTGAGCCGCCGGCGTCCGGGCCAGGGCGGTCTCCGGAGCCAGCAGCAGCCAGGAGAGCGCCAGCACCAGGGCCAGCCCGCGGCTCAGCCAGGCGCGCGCCGGTCCCGCAGCGACAGAGCCGTTCATGCCGCCAGCTGGGCGGGCCAGCCGAGGTGGGCGCGACCGGCGGCGGTGACCAGGCGGCCCCGGGGGGTGCGCTGCAGCAGGCCCTGCTGCAGCAGAAAGGGTTCGATCACCGTTTCCAGGGTCGTGGGATCCTCCCCGAGGCCGGCCGCCAGGGTCTCGAGCCCCACGGGTCCGCCGCCGTAGCCCTCCAGCATCAGGGTCAGCAGGCGCCGGTCACTGGCATCGAGGCCCCTGCCATCGACCCGATGCAGGCTCAGGGCCTCCTGCACCAGCTCGGCGCCGATGTGCTCATGGCCCTGCACGGCGGCCACATCCCGCACCCGCCGCAACAGGCGGTTGGCGATGCGGGGGGTGCCCCGGCAGCGGCGCGCCACTTCCAGGGCGGCGTCGGCCTCCAGCTGCAATCGAAGCAGGCCGGCGGCCCGCTCGACGATCGCTTGCAGATCCTCCAGTTCATAAAATTCCAGCCGCTGGATCAGGCCGAAGCGATCCCGCAGCGGTGAACTGAGTGCCCCGGCCCGGGTGGTGGCACCCACGAGGGTGAAGGGAGCGATCGACAGGCTGCGGGTGCGGGCCGTGGTGCCCTTGCCGACGGTGAGATCGAGCCGATAGTCCTCCATCGCCGGATAGAGCAGTTCTTCGGCGACCCGGTTGAGCCGGTGGATCTCGTCGATAAACAGCACTTCATGGGCCTGGAGGTTCACCAGCAGGCCGATGATGTCGCGGGGGCGCTCCAGGGCCGGGGCACTGGTGATGCGGCAGCGCACCCCCAGCTCCTGGGCGAGCACCAGGGCCATGGTGGTCTTGCCCAGACCGGGTGGGCCATGCAGGAGCACGTGATCGAGGGCTTCGCCGCGGCTGCGGGTGGCCGCCACGGCAATGCCGAGCACCTGCTTGAGTTCGCTCTGGCCGATGTAGTCGGCGAGGCGGCGTGGGCGGAGGGAGTCTTCGCGGGGGGGGGAGTCGCCAGTGCTGTCTTCAGGAAGCTGCCCGTCGTGCAAGTTGTCCTCCTGACACGCCTGGGGATCCAGCAAGCCTGGTCGACGGCGCCGCGATTCGGTATCGACGCTGCCGCCCGATTGCTGTCCTGTAGCTGAGGAGCCGGACTGAGAGGACACAATTGCCATAACGTCAAGGATACCGGAGGCGGCAACAGGACTTGAGGCGAGAGGGGCAGGCAGGGTGGGTTGCAAGAACAATCTCAGTGGCGCAGTTTCAGAGAGCCAGAGCAACAAACTGGACTAATCCTGAACATTAAAATGCAACGTAATTGCCCAGCTCGCTCCGCGCAGCCCAATCAGCGTGCGCAGGGTGGCACATAAGTATTAGGTGTCTCATGGCGCGCGACGGAATCCAGTTCCAGAAGGGCCTCTCTCTTGCTGAGTTCCAGTGGCTCTACGGCGCGGAGGGGCAATGTGAGGCGGCTCTTGAGAAGGGGCGCTGGCCTGATGGCTTCCGATGTCCGCGCTGCGGTGGGCATGAACATGGCCTCGTCTACGGTCGGCGCCTCAAGCGCTACCAGTGCCGATCCTGTGGGCATCAGGCCACGCTCACGGCCGGCACGATCATGCAGGCCACCAAGCTGTCGCTGACCACCTGGTTCCTGGCCTTCTACCTAAGAGTTTGCAGAAAAACCAGCCCACAGGCCAGTTTCCCACGGGCATGAGCTGATTTCTGACTCAAAAAGATGGATCGGCGGCTGTCAGGTCCGCCACCAGCCCGATTTCGCCATCATTTGCATGTCTTGATGGCTTTGGTTGTGCCCTTATGTGCACGCCTCTGGGCAACGGGCTGTTCATGCCGCCTCCATCGCGGGCTACTCCTGCGGAGAAGGCTGCGCCAAGAGCAGGTTGCCCAGGCGGATCAGGTTATGGGCGACCACGTGCAGGCCATAGCCGAAGGCTTCTCCGAAGGAGTGGACAGCACTGACGTTCTCCTGGCCGCGCAGTTTGAACTGGCGCAGCCCCCCGAATGCCTTGATCCAACCGAACACCTTTTCGATTCCCCGGCGGGCATTGATCGACTTGGCGTAGCCGACTTGGCGGCTGGTGCGGCCATCGATCGCTGAACCGCCGCTGCGGGCGGTGTTCTGGGCCACGTGGGGAGTGATACCGAGCCGCCTCATCTCAGCCACGAACCCTTTGGTGTTGTAGTTCTTATCGGCGCCGAGCGTTTTCTGGTGGGCATCGGTGAGGTCTGCTGCCATCTCCTACTCCTGCGGAGAAGACTGCGTCTTGGCGGCATCCCGCTCACCGGTGCCCGTGGCTTGTGTGACATGGCAATCGACGATCAGGTCATGACGGTTGTCCATGAGCACGTGTCCCCGGTAGCTCAGCTGTGCTGGAAGGGCATTGGAGTTACGGGCCAGCAAAGCTACTCCTTCGGAGAAGACTGCGTCTACGAGATCGGTGCTGGAACAGTGGGTCTCGTTGCTGAGCTTGATGCCGCGAAAGTCGCCTTTTGCTCGCTTCTTGCCCTCCTTGGGGGCACCGAATCCCTCGCCAGGACCTGTCGGTGGAGGCGGAGGATCCTCCTGGCCATCGATTCGCTTCAAGGAGGCATGGGAGGCCCAGGCCTGCAACAAAGTGCCGTCCACGGAGAAATGGTCATCGCTGAGTAGCAGTTTGACCTCCGGAGCCCCCATCAGCTTCTCCAGGAACAGCCCCATCACGTCGTCATTGAGGAGCCGATCACGGTTTTTTGTGTAGACGAAGTCGTCTGGAGGCCCTATGTGGTTGGATGCCAGATCGCATCGTCGGGGCTGAGGCCCACAAACTAGCGGTACAGCAGGTTGTCGTGGAGCTGCTCCAGCAACAGCCTTTCGGAGCGGATCCCGTAGAACGCCTGCAGCAGTGAGGCCAGCAGCAGCTGTTCCGGTGGAACCGATGGGCGGCCTGCCAGGGCATACAGCCTGCAGAAGGTGGGATTGAGCCGATCCAGAGCCTGATCCGCCAACTTTCGTATCCGCCGGAGCGGATGGCTGGCCGGGATCCGCTCCAGGGTCGAGACGTAGGAGAGCAAAGAGCTGCTGCGCTCCTGTTGGCCTCGCATCAACGAATGGGCAACTGCCCAATTTTGGCAGAGGTGGCCAGGTTTTTCAGCGAACTCTTAAGGAGATGGACGAGGGCCAGGCCAAGCAGGCTGAGCTGCTCCAGCAGATCGGCCGGCTGCAGATGGAGCTGGAGTGGCTCAATCAAAAGTCTCAGCAGATCTGATGCCAATGAACTACATCAGCTGGTCGATCATGATCATCCTCAACTCAGCATCATAGGATTTCATCGTTATGACTCTTTGCTCCTACTGGCTTGCAGGCCATGATCCCCTTCGGCAAATCTTGCCTCACTGGCAAGGGCCAGATTGGCCGGCTGCAGATGGAGCTGGAGTGGCTCAATCAAAAGTCTCAGCAGATCTGATGCCAATGAACTACGCCAGCTGGTTGATCACAATCACCCTCAACTCAGCATCAGCATCAGCATCATCATGACTCTTTGCTCCTACTGGCTTGCAAGCCATGATCCCCTTCGACAAACCTTGCCTCACCGGCAAGGAGCTGCACTACATCGCCGAACCCATGCCCGGGGCCAACTGGACGGGGATGGCTATTTCACGAAAAAGTTCAATGCTTGGCTGGCAGAGAAAATCGGTTGCCACAAGGCATGGCTCACCCACTCCTGTACAGCTGCGCTGGAGATGGCGGCCATCCTCGCTGATATCCAGCCGGGTGACGAAGTGATCATGCCGTCTTCCACGTTCGTATCTACGGCCAATGCCTTTGTGCTGCGTGGCGCTGTGCCGGTGTTCGTCCATATCCGCC
>JBAPUA010000146.1:0-16340 GCA_049282435.1 Cyanobium sp.
TGCCGCGCCAGCCCCTGCAGCGCCAGCCAGCCCTCAAGCAGGATAACCAGCGCCTCGATCAGCAAGGCGACCTCCTGCCGCAGCTGGCTGTCCGGGGTCGATCGCTCCAGAGCCGCCGCGACCGGCCTCTCCACCGGGCCGCCCCCATCCCGGGGCTGCGGCAACAGCAGGCCCACGGCCAGCGGCTCAGCACCGGCCGGGACCTTGGCGGCGCGGGCGACGACGGCTCGGGTCTGGGCAGGCGGCAACTGCATCGCCGGGATCTCCCCATCGGCTGAATCCAGCAGCAGGCTGCAGCCTGGTGGCACCTGGGCGAGGTCCTGAGGTGCGGGCGCTGCGGCTGAAGGCGCCTGATGGAGCAGAGCCGTGGCGGGTTCCTGCGGCACCGGCCAGGGGGCTGGGGGATGCATGCGCCAGTAGGGATCCTGGCGCCAGTCCCTCAGGCGTGTGGAGAGGGTGGGATTCATGGCACCACGGTCCGAAGGGTCATCTCTCAGCTCACCACAGTGGCGAGCCAGCGACCTCGCCGCTGGCTGAGCCGTTGCAGGGCTTCATCAGCCAGGCCACCAACGGAGATCCTCGCCGGGTCAGGATCCCAGCTGGCAAGGTCGTTCAGCGCCGCTTGTTCCGCGTCAACCCCCTTGGCAGCCGCCCAGTTTCATTGTCGCAGGACAGCCGCTGCAGCCGAGAGGGTGGACCCTTGACTCCACGCCCACGTGAAGCGCGCCAGCGGGCGCCGGCGATCGATGAGGGGGCCGGAGGACGCAAAGCTCCTGGGAGCCTGCTGCGGGCACTCGCTGTTGTTCTGCGCAAGCTGGCTCTGCCTGGGCAGGGCGCTGCCCGGATGTTTCGCGGCAGACCCTGACGCGCCCCCGGCTCAGAGCCCGAAGCGATCTCAGGCGGATGGCGGCCGAATCCCGCTCTGCCGGCAGGGAACCCTCCGAAACGACAGCCTGCCAGGGTCCGCGCCAGTCGGCGCCCCATGGATCCAGGCGCTGCTGTCCCCGGCTCGCTCGCGTCCGGGGTCTCAGGCTCAGCAGCCATGTCCTGGCCTTCCCTGGGGTGATCTGGGAGGCGCTGCCAGCCAGGAGATCGACGCTGCAGCGCACGCTGACGGTCGTGGCCCCGGGCCTGAGCTCCACTCCCAGGGGAGCGCTAACCCCAATGGCTCCCGAGCAGCACGCCAAGGCATGTGCCGCAGGCGACTGGCGGCCGCGGCGGTTCAGGATTGGGATGGGTCAACCGTTTGGAGATGACGTCGTGCAGGGCTACGGCGAAACACGGCTGGCATCGATCGCCACCTGCCTGCTGCTGCAGGCGACCATCCTCGGCGCCGGCTGGCTGCTGCGCGAGGTGAGATCCCACCAGCAGCAGCCTCCGCAGGGTGATCGCACCAGCCAGAGCGCGCCGGGGCTGGGAGCCGCTGCCGAGGCTGCCGTCAGGCTTCAGGCCCTGACGGCGCAGGGCCCGCTTCAGCCCTGGCGCTGGATCTGATGCTGGAGCTGGCGGCGCTGGTATTCCACCGAAAGGGAGGCCAGATGTTGCCTGGCCTGGTCCTGCAGGGCCGGATCCACCTGATCCAGCACCCTTCCGGGGGGCACCTGCATCCGCATCACCAGGCCCAGGGCGTCAAACAGGCGCACCTGGTCGTTCTGCCAGCCCTGATAGTCAGCGGCGAGAGCCTTGAGCGCTTCGCCGGACACCTCCCCCTTCTCCACCAGCGGCCTGAGGTGCTGAACCTGGGCCAGGCGGGCGGAGGTCACCAGCGCATGGGCGGCGCCGAGGGCCGCCAAGGCATCGGCGGCCTCTCGCCTGAGTAGGCTCATGTCCCTGGCCAGCACCGCCTCCTCGACGCTCAGCGGCTGGCGCTGACCCGGACAGAAGGCGGCCCGTTCATCGGCGAAACGCAGGGCGCCTCCGGTCGGGACCATGCTGGGCAGGGGCATCGGCAAGGCCGCTCCAGGCCGGGCAGGATCCTGGGCCTCCACGGATTTCTGCCGCAGGGCGGGCCCGCCGGCCGCAGCCGGGTCGCCAGGCTCGGCGAGATCAACGGGCTCAGCGCTGTCGACAGGCTTGGCCATGGCGACAGCCCGGGCAGGATCGGGGTCTGGGCCAGCGACTTGGCTCTGGTCGTCAGCCGAGGTGCTGGCGACAGCCGTGGAGCTGGAAACAGCCGTGAGGCTGGGCTGAACCGTGGCCAGGGCGGCCGCGGTCGTCTCAAGCGGGGCAGGGGCCAGGCACTGCAGCCAGCGCCACAGGCGCAGATGTAGATAGCTGCGCAGCCGCTGCAAGGGTTGCTTGCTCAACACGTTTGAACCACCTCCCAATCAATCACTCCACTCTGGGGGCGGGCGGGCAAGCAGCGCGGCCGGATATCCCGTGAGCGGCTTGCGGAGAACCGGACCGACCTGAACGGCAGAAGAGGAGAGCACGGCAGCGTGCCAGCTTTCGATGGCCACAGCGACCGCGCCGCAGCGACGGGATCGCGTTGAACGGGCCGCGTTGAACGGGCGGCGATGACGGGGCCCGCAGCCAATCACCCGATGCCCGAGAAGGCGCCAGGGAGCCCCGGATCGCCTTAGCCAGCTCTTAACCGAATGATCAACGCCCCTTTGCCGGGCCTCCGACTGCTCTCCATACAGTTTTCCAGACTCTGTCTGTCCGGCTTCCCATGGTGTTCACGCCGTCCCGTGGCGCTGCCGGCAGCGGTGCCTTCCGCGAGTTCCTGGAGGCCAGCTACCGCAAGCGCACCCTGGTGCACCTGGCCGCCGGCGGCCAGGTGCCAATGCTGCGCAACAGCATTTGGCTGGTGGTGCGGGGCATGGTCAAGCTGGGAGCGATCACGATCCACGGCGACGATCTGCTGCTGGGGCTGGCCGGCCCCAATGAACCCTTCGGGGAACCGCTCACCGATGTGGAGGCCTTCGAGGCTCGCACCCTCTGTGACACCGATCTGCTGTGTCTCAGCCTGGAGGAGATCTGCTCCGAGCCCAGCCTGTCGGTGGCGATGCTGCAGGCGGTGTCCAAGCGCTATCGCCAATCCCAGTCGCTGCTGGCGTTGATGGGCCTGCGCCGGGTTGAGGAGCGGGTGCGGGGTTTTCTGGAGCTGCTGGCGACCGAATACGGCCAGGCCTGCGAGCAGGGGCTGCGGCTAGATCTGCGACTCACTCACCAGGAAGTGGCCAGCGCCCTTGGCACCACCCGGGTCACGGTCACCCGCGTGATCGGTCTGCTGCGCCAGGAGGGCTGGCTGAGCCTCGATGGTCAGCGACGACTGGTGATCAGCCATCTGCCCCCCAGGTGATCCCCCTCTTCTGGACGGACCGGCTTCCGGCCGAGAATGGCGGGATGCAACCTTCTCTGCTGGTCGTCGAAGACGACGAGACCATCCGCGAGACCATCCGGGATGCCCTGTCCCTGGAGGGCTTCACCGTCACCGCCTGCAGCAATGGCCGCGACGCCCTTGACATCCTGCAACGGGCTCCCGCCGAAGGCGGCTTCGCCCTGGTGGTACTGGATCTGATGCTTCCCGGCCTGGGGGGTCTGGATCTCTGTCGCCAGTTGCGCAGCAACGGCGATCGCACCCCGATCCTGGTGGTCAGTGCCCGCGACAGCGAAACCGATCGGGTGGTGGGCCTGGAGGTGGGCGCCGATGACTATCTGATCAAGCCCTTCGGCATGCGGGAACTGGTGGCTCGCTGTCGGGCTCTGCTGCGCCGCAGCCAGCCCACCGCCGAAGCGGTGACTCCGATCCTGGAACATGCCAACCTGCGGCTCTTCCCGGAGGAGTGTCGCGTCACCCGTGATGGGCTGGAGGTGAACCTTTCCCCGAAGGAATACAGGCTGCTGGAGCTGTTCATGCAGCATCCCCGTCGGGTGTGGAGCCGCGATAAATTGCTGGAGCAAGTCTGGGGCATGGATTATTTCGGCGACAGCAAAACCGTCGATGTCCACATCCGCTGGTTGCGCGAAAAGCTCGAAGCCATCCCGTCGGCCCCGGAACATCTGATCACCGTGCGGGGCTTCGGCTACCGCTTCGGTTGAGTGGGTTTTTTTCTGGCGGCACTGGTCGGGCTCGGCCTCGGGCTGCTGCTGCCCCGCCCGCGGGGCCCGGGCCACCGCCCCTTCGGCCGGATGGAGCGCCGCCAGCTGATCCGGTGGCTGAACGCCAGTCCCAGCGGCTGGCTGATCGTCGATCCTCTCGACCAGGTCGGGCTGATCAACCACCGGGCCGAGCGACTGCTGGATGTGCTGGGAGCGGCGTTGATGTTCACGCCAGCCCTGCAGCGGGTCTGCCCGGCGCCGGAACTGGCCGAGTTGATCCGCGATGCCCGCCTGCGCCAGCGCACCCAGCGCCTGGAATGGCAGCGGGCCGGCCAGGACCTGGTGCTGTACGCCATGCCCGGCGAGGGGGGTTGGGTGGCTCTGGAGCTGCAGAGCCGACGCTCACTCGAAGCCCAGCTGGAGCAGCAGGAGCGCTGGGTGAGTGATCTGGCCCATGAGCTCAAGACTCCCCTGACCGCCCTGCTGCTGGTCGGCGACAGCCTGGCCGCCCAGGTCAACAGCCGCAATGCGGTTCTGGTGGAGCGCCTGCAGAGAGAACTGCGGCGGTTGCAGGAGCTGGTGGGCGACCTGCTGCAGCTCTCTCGCCTGGAAAACACCCTGCCCCGCGATGGCCTGCAGCGCTCCGACGTCGACCTGCCCCAACTGGTGGAGACGGTGTGGACGGGGCTGCGGCCGCTGGCGGAGGAGCGCCAGATCCGCCTCGAGCTGCAGGTGGTCGCCAGAACCAGAGTGCCGCCGTCGCCGCAGGGCCAGGGCGATCGATGGACCCCTGACAGCAGCGCTGCCATCGCCAGCCCCAAGGGCCACAGCAACAAGGCCAGCCCAGGCCCACACTCCGATCGCAACGTCAGCGCCGATCCCGACAGCCCCGACCCCGCCGGCAACACCAAGTCCAGCCCCTCTGAGGACCGGATCCGGATTCAGGGGGATGGCTCGCTGTTGCATCGGGCGCTGCTCAACCTGATTGACAACGCCTTGCGCTACAGCCCTGAAGGGGGCTGCATCCAGGTCAGGCTTCAGTCCACAGACCAGTGGTGTCTGCTGGCGGTGCGGGATGAGGGCCCGGGACTGAGCGAGGAGGACCAGGAGCGCCTGTTCGAACGCTTCTACCGCGGCGATCCCTCGCGGGTGCGCAGTCGCCGGGGCGGCAGTGGCCTGGGCCTGGCGATCGTGCAGCAGATCGCGCTCACCCACGGCGGTCGCGTCCAGGCCAGCAACCATCCCACCGGTGGGGCGCTGCTGGAACTGCTGCTGCCGGTGGGAGGCTGAGACGAACGATTCGCCCGCCGCTGTTCTGCCCCATGGCCCCATCAGGCTCCGTGCCGCGTCACCGCGAACCTGCGGCTCGGGCGGCTGACGTTCAGCCGGTTGAACGCCAGCTTGATCAATCCGCAGCGATCGCATCCGGGCCCATCGAGGCCGAACCGATCCAATCCGGACCGGTTCAATCCGCAGCGGTTGCTTCGGCGCCGGTGACAGCTCCGAGGACTGAAACGGGAGCGCCGCGGTCCCGCCCGCTGGGGGCAGCCGATCGCCTCAGCGCCGTGCTGACCCCGGTCATCCCCGAGGTGGGACGCCTGATGCTGCGCCGGCCGGGGTGTCTCTCCCTGGCCCAGGGCATGGTCGCCTGGGGGCCACCGCCCGAAGTGCGGCAGGCGGTCCTGCGGGCCCTGGAGTCGGCGGATGGCGATCCCCAGCAGGCCGCGGCCCTCGATCGCTATGGCCCGGTGACAGGAGATCCGGCCCTGGTCGCCGCCATCGCCACCGAGCTCGGCGGGCGCTGGGGCCTGGATCTCGAAGGCAGCTCCCTGCTGGTCACCGCCGGCAGCAACATGGCCTTCAACGCCCTGGCCCAGGTGATCTGCGATCCGGGCGATGAGGTGATCCTGCCGGCGCCCTATTACTTCAACCACGTCATGGCGGTTCAGCTGGCCGGGGGCCGGCCCGTCACCCCCGCCGCCGGCCTGCTGCCGGATCCGGCGCTGCTGGCGGCGGCCATCACCCCCCGAACCCGGGCGATCGTGACGATCTCGCCCAACAATCCCAGCGGCGTGGTCATTCCCCGCTCCGTACTGATGGAGATCAATGGCCTGTGCGCCCGGCACGGCCTCCTCCACATCAGCGATGAGGCCTATGCCACATTCGTGCACGGGGACGAGCCTCACTGGAGTCCGGGCTCCGCGGCCGGGGCAGGCGCTCACACGATCACCCTCCAATCCCTCTCGAAGTCCCATGGCATGGCCGGCTGGCGCGTTGGCTATGCCGCCGTGCCCAAGCCGCTGATGGCCGCCCTGGCCAAGGTTCAGGACACAATCCTGATCTGCCCGCCGAGGCTGGTGCAACAAGCTGCCATCGCCGCCCTCGGCTGCCAGTCCCCCTGGCTGGAGAGGCGGCTCACGGCCCTGCGTCAACGCCGCCGCCAGCTGCTGGACACCCTGCAGACCGCACGGCGCCAGGGCCTGAACGCCCACTTGCTGGCCGAGCCCGATGGGGCTTTCTATGCGCTGCTGGCGGTGGAGACAGGCCACAGCGGCGAGGGCCTGGTCGAGCGCCTGATCCTTGAGCACGGCGTGGCGGCCCTGCCCGGAGAAAGTTTCGGTCTGGCTGCCGAGCGGGGAACGGCGTCCCTGCGACTCAGTTACGGCCTGCTGGATGAACCCACACTGGCGGAGGCCCTGGGGCGATTTGTGGAAGGACTGATCTCCATCAGCCGTTGATCTCGATCAGCCGAGGCTGCTGGGAGGCGCTGTTCAGGGCGTGCGTTCGCCCTGGCAACCGGAGCTGGATGGCAGGGGTTCGAATCCCTGCGGGTCTGGGGCACCCCCACTCGACAGCTTGGATTGCCTGGCATTTCTTCTGTCGCTGACTAGGGTGCCGGCAGGATTGCCCCTTCCTGCGTCCCCCCCGTGCCCCGATGAGCTCCATCTATACCGACAACAGCCTCAGCATCGGCCGCACCCCCCTGGTGCAACTCAACCGGGTGAGCGAGGGCTGTGGAGCGCGGGTGCTGGCCAAGATCGAGGGGCGCAATCCGGCCTACTCCGTCAAATGCCGGATCGGGGCGGCGATGATCTGGCAGGCCGAGAAGGATGGGCTGCTCGGTCCTGGCAAGGAACTGATCGAACCCACCAGCGGCAACACCGGCATCGCCCTGGCCTTCGTGGCGGCGGCGCGCGGCATTCCGGTCACCCTGACCATGCCGGAGACGATGAGCCTGGAGCGGCGCAAGTTGCTCACCGCCTACGGGGCCCATCTGCTGCTCACCGAAGGACGGCTGGGCATGAGCGGGGCGATTGCCGCCGCCCGGGAGCTGGCGGACTCCGATCCCAGCCGCTATGTGCTGCTGCAGCAGTTCATGAATCCGGCCAATCCCCGCATCCATCACGACACCACCGGTCCTGAGATCTGGGAGGACACCGCAGGCCAAGTGGATGTACTGGTGTCCGGGGTGGGCACGGGCGGCACGATCACCGGCGTCAGCCGCTACATCAAGACCACCTTGGGTCAGCCCCTGGTTTCGGTGGCGGTGGAGCCGAGCAACAGCCCGGTGATCCGCCAGACCATCAGCGGCGAGGCGCTCAGGCCCGGACCCCACAAAATCCAGGGCATCGGTGCCGGTTTCGTACCCCAGAATCTCGATCTGACGCTGCTGGATCGGGTGGAAAGCGCCAGCGACGAGGAGGCGGTGACCATGGCGCGGCGGTTGATGAAAGAGGAGGGCATCCTGGCGGGCATCTCCTGTGGTGCGGCGGCGGCGGTGGCCATCCGCCTCGCCCGGGAGGAGGCCTACCGCGGCCGGACGATCGTGGTGGTGCTGCCCGATTCCGGCGAGCGCTATCTGAGTTCGGTGCTGTTTGAGGGGGTCTTCAATGAGCGGGGGCTGGCCGCCGTCTGAGCCTGGCCTGAAGACGGCTGCGGCGACGAGCCCGATCGCCGGGGCGGGCAGGCCGGAACCAGCGGCATGCGCCGGACTCTCAGCCTGTCAGCAGCTGATGACCCGGTGATCGCCGATACAGATTGGCCATCACCGCTGCTCTGGGATGGACCCAACCGGATTGAACCCTCCCATGGCCAGCTACACGATCACCCTCAAAGATGGCGCCAGCTTCAGCTGCGCTGATGACACCTACATCCTCGATGCCGCCGAGGAACAGGGCATCGACCTGCCCTATTCCTGCCGCGCCGGAGCGTGCAGCACCTGCGCCGGCAAGATCCTGGATGGCAGTGTGGATCAATCGGATCAGAGTTTCCTCGACGACGATCAGATCGCCGAGGGATTCGCCCTTCTTTGCGTCAGCTATCCCACGGCAGACTGCACGATTCAGCCGGAGGTGGAAGCCGAGCTCTGAACAGGACGGCAGCACCCGGCGTGGCCCGGTGGCTGAAGCCAGAGGCTGACTTCAGTTCGGCATCGTCACGAACTCCTCAGCCACCGAGGGATGCAGCGCCATGGTGCGATCGAAGTCGGCCTTGGTGGCGCCCATGCCCAGGGCAATCGCCGCCATCTGAATGATCTCGGCGCTGTGTTCGCCCACCATCTGGACCCCCAGAATCCTGCCTCCCTGGGCTGCGGTGACCAGCTTGAGCAGCACCCTCCCGCCCCGCTGGGGCAGGGCCTGGGCCATGGAACGGAATCGGGCCCGGTGCACGGTCACACCGTCGTGGCCGTGACGCTCCACCGCCTCCTCCTCGCTCAGACCCACGGAGGCCAGCTCCGGCTGGGTGAACACAGCGCTGGGCACCAGGCTGTGATCCACCTGGCGAGGGCGGTTGCCGTAGAGGCTGTCAGCGAGGGCCCGTCCCTCGTCCACCGCCACCGGCGTCAGATTGATGCGGTCGGTCACGTCCCCGACCGCATGGATGTGGGGCACGTTGGTGCGCTGATCGGCGTCCACCGGAATGCGCCCACCCTCCTGCCGTACGCCGGCCCCCTCCAGGTTCAGGCCCTCCAGGAAGGGCCGGCGACCGGTGGCCAGCAGCACGCCGCAGCCGGCGAACACGGAGCCGTCGGCCGTGTGCAACCGCAGATCGCCGGCTTCTCCCTCCAGCGCCACCGGGCTCTGGCCGAAGCGGATGTCGATGCCTTCAGCCTCCATGCCCTCCTGAACCACGGTCGAGGCTTCGAGGTCAAAGCCACGCAACAGATGATCGCCGCGCACCAGCTGGGTCACGGTTACTCCCAGCCCCCGCAGAATTCCAGCGAACTCACAGGCGATGTAGCCAGCGCCCACCACCACCACGCTCTGCGGAAAGCGCGGCAACGCGAACAGGTCGTCGCTGACCCAGGCCAATTCCGCCCCTGGGATCGCCAGGCGATGGGGACGGCCCCCCACGGCGATCAGGATGCGTTCGGCGCGCAGCCGCCGGCCGCCGCCGGCGCTGTCGTGGCTGACCACGTGGTGGGGATCCTCGAAGCGCCCCCAGCCGCTGATCAGTTGCACACCGGCCCTCTCCAGGGCGCCGATGTGAATCTGGTTGAGGCGATCCACCTCGGCGCGCACCCGGTCCAGCAACACCGAGCTGTCGCAGCGGAAGCGGACGGCTTCCCCCTGCGGAGTCCAGCCGTAGCTGGCGGCATCGGCTAGGAGATGGGCACAGGCCGAGCCGTAGACCAGCAGTTTCTTGGGCACGCAGCCGCGGATCACACAGGTGCCCCCGACCCGGTCCCCCTCCAGGATCGCCACCCGGGCGCCATGGGAGGCGGCCCGCTTGGCGGCGGCAAGGCCCCCCGAGCCGGCGCCGATCACGATCAGATCGAAGCTGTCATCCATGGCTTGCAAGCTCGCAGCGTGGGGAGAAGGGCTGGGCCGATGGAGTCAGCTGACCACGCCTGGGCAGTCTGAACCGTCTGAGGCTGGACAGATGGAGGCTGGGCAGCCTGAGCCATTCCAGCTCGGCCCACTTCGGCTTGGCTGCTCCCGGGCGCAGAGCCGTCCGGAACAGCGCAGACCAAAGTCCCGCAGGAGCCCTGGAAGACGTGAAAAATGCCGCCCATCCAGAGGACAGGCGGCATTTCAGCAGAATCAGAACCGTGTTCAGAGGGCGATTTCGCCGGATTCGCCGGTACGGATGCGGATCGTCTCCTCCACCGGGGTGACGAAGATTTTGCCGTCACCGATCTCGCCGGTGCGGGCGGCCTGGATGATGGCCTCAGTCGCCGGTGCGACCTTGTCGTCGGTCACCACGACGACGATCTTGGATTTCGGCAGGAAATCCACAGTGAACTCATTGCCGCGATAACGCTCAACCTGACCCTTTTGGCGGCCAAAACCACGGACATCAGATACGGTCATGCCGATGATCTCGAGGGCCACAAGGGCTGACTTGACGGCATCAACCCTGGAGGGACGCACAAGAGCAGTAATCATTTTCATGGGTGTCTAAGCCTCAATTGGTCATCGGATCGTAGGCTTCTTCCCCATGAGCCACGTAATCGAGGCCCCGCTCTTCATCCTGTTCGCTCACGCGTAGCGGCATGAACAGCTTGAGGAACCAGAGGATCAGGGCAGTGCCGAGACCCACGAAGCCGTAGGAGATCAGCACGGCCTTGAATTGGGCCAAGAACAGGCCGAAATTGCCGCCCTCTTCCATGATCTTGGCGGAGAGGGGGAAGTAATCGGCTGAAACCAACGACTTCGCGGCAAGGATCCCAGTGAGCAGGGCGCCAACGGTGCCGCCGACTCCGTGCACCATGAAGGTATCGAGGGAATCGTCGAACTTGATCGCAGACTTGATCTGAACCGCGATGAAGCAGGCGGTGGCGGTGAGAGCACCGATCAGAATCGACTGGGGCATGTAAACGAAACCGGCCGCGGGCGTGATACCTACAAGCCCAGCCACAGCACCTGTGGCAGCACCCACGGCGGTGGGCTTGCCGTCCTTGAACCATTCAATCAAGCACCAGGCCAGCAGACCGGCCGAGGCCGAGGTGGTGGTGGTGAGGAAGGGGTAGCCGGCAGTCTTGGCGGCGAACATGCTGGCGCCGTTGAAACCGAACCAGCCGAACCAGAGCAGGCCCGCACCCAGCAGGATGAAGGGCACATTGTGGGGAGGACGCTTATTGGCGGGCCAGGTGGTGCGTTCACCGATGATCGCCGCAGCCACCAGCGCGGCCACGCCCGAGGCGATGTGCACCACGGTGCCACCAGCAAAATCGATGGCTCCAATAGTGCCGAAGGGGCCGAGGAAACCGCCGCCCCACACCATCTTGGCCATCGGGGAATAGATCAGCAGGCTCCAGAGCAAGCAAAACCAGAACCAGGCCTTGAAGCTCACCCGTTCAACGATGGCACCCGAGATCAGGGCAGGAGTGATGATCGCGAACATGCCCTGGAAGAGGGCAAAGGAGGAGGCGCTCAGGTTGAAGCCGTCGGCCAGGGGAGCGTCGCCGAATTCGCCGCCGACTCCGTTCATCCACATCGATCCAAGACCACCGATGAAGGGGCTCTTGAAGCCGGTGTCGAAGGCGAGGCTATAGCCGATCACCACCCAGAGCACCCCGATGAGTCCCATCAGGAAGAAGCTCATCATCATGGTGTTGAGCACGTTCTTCGAGCGGGTGAAGCCGCCGTAGAAGAAGGCCAGGCCTGGCGTCATGAGCAGCACCAGGGCCGAGCCGATCAGCATCAGCAGGGTGTCGGCGCCATCGTTGACAGCCTTCGGCAGTGCGGCGTGGGCGGCTCCCGCCATCAACGGTGCCAGACCAGCGGCGATGCCGATCATCACAAAGGCATAGCGACGCAGGTGCATGTCCTGGACGCCCGCCAGGAGCCTGAGACGAAAGCGTTCAAATGTTGTCTCAACGGAGGAAGATCCGCCGGACAGGGGAGTCCGTGGCATGAGGGAGATGATCTCTCAAGTGTTCACCGGTTTACGTTGCGCCCTGAGGGGGGACTCCCTCTGTAACAAGCGAAACATTTTCTGCCCTTCACAACGGGATCCACGCTGGTAGAGCTTTCCGCCGGGTCCCTTCTGAGGCTCAGCCAGCCTGAATCGTCTTTCTTCTGATCTTTCATCTGGATGGGTCATACGTACCACCATCCACTGAAAGTCTGGCCATTGACGTTGCGCTGGCTGCACCCGGGGGCGCCGTGTTTGCTCTGCCATGTCAGCCCGGAATGTTGCAGGTGTCACCCTGTCGCATGGTGAAAGCTGGGGCAGGTGCGCAGGCAGGTTGTTTCGACTGAGAATCAGGCAGAGAGTCATGAAGACTTCGATACCAGGGACTGCCTCATCTTCAACCGCCTCGGCCGTAGGTGCCCTCACCCCGGCTCATGAAGGTCTGGATAACTGCCCAGTGAGCCATGTCCGCCAATGGAGGGACATGAGTCTCAGGCCATGACCGGACCGAATGCCTGGGTTGTCCAGACCCTCCCTAACCGAAAGGAATGCAGCCAGGCGCCCTGTTCTCCGGCAGCGGCTCCCAGGGACCGGCGTCAACCGCCAACCTGCTGCGCCAGGATCGGGATCAGTCGAAAAGCCCGAGCCTTGAAGAGCTTTGCGCCGCCTGAACCCCTGAGCTGGGAGGCCCTGCAAGGCCTGGCGGTGCCGGAGCCCGACCTCGTCGAAGGCCCCACCAACGCCCGCTCCAGCCTGCGCCTGTTCGGTCATGGGCCGCAGGAGGTGCGGGTCACCCTGTACCGCGACCATCACGCCTGGTGTCCCTATTGCCAGAAGGTGTGGCTGTGGCTTGAGGAGCGCCGCATCCCCTATCGGATCCGCAAGGTGACGATGTTCTGCTATGGAGAGAAGGAACGCTGGTTCACCCGCCTGGTCCCCTCCGGCATGTTGCCGGCCCTGGAGCTGGATGGTCAGCTGATCACCGAGAGCGATCGCATCCTTGAGGCCCTGGAACAGGCCTTCGGCAGCCTTGGCCCCGGCCTGCAGGAGCCGCGGGTAAGGCAGCTGCGTCAGCTGGAGCGCCTGTTGTTCAGGGCCTGGTGTCAATGGTTGTGTGTGCCGGGCCTGGGCCCGGCGGAGGAGCGGCGCGCCCGGCAGAGCTTCGACCACTATGCGGCGCTGATGGGCGAGGCGATTGAGACGGGCCCCGGTCCCTTCCTGCTGGGGGAGCTGAGCAGTGCCGACGTGGTGTTCGTGCCCTATCTGGAGCGCATGAACGCCAGCTTGGCCTACGAGAAGGGGTATCTGCTGCGCCGCCACCATCCCGCCATTGACGGTTGGTTCACCGCCCTGGAACAACGGTCCACCTACCTGGGCACCCAGAGTGATTTCCACACCCATGCCCACGATCTGCCTCCGCAGATGGGGGGCTGCCATGCCAACGGCAGCCCCGAGCAGCGCCTCCTGGCTGCCCGCATTGACCACGGTCCCTGGCCGATCGTTGACGGCGAACAGCCGGATCCGGAAACCAGCCAGGTGGAACCGGCGGACTCACCGGCCCTGGCCCTCGCTCGGGTGCTGAAGCATCGCTTCACCCTGCTGCAGCGCAATCCCCTGGGGCAAGCCTTCGAGCGGCCGCTGCGCTGCGCCCTCACCAGCCTGATCAGCGGCGGCTCCTGCCCGCCCCCGCCGGGCTCTGCCGCCGGCCTGCGCTATCTACGCGATCGCATCTCCGTGCCCCGGGACATGCCCCTGCATGCGGCGCGGCAACTGCGCGGGGCCCTGGAGAGGGTGGCCTGCCTCGATCCCCGGGAGGCGACTCGGCAGGGGCCTCCAATCCCCCGCCAGCACCGGCGAGATCAGGATCCAATGCCGTTCCTGAGATCGCAACCGGCCGGAGCTGCGGCGGGCCAGCGGGACTGAAGCCGAGCCCAGATCCGGGCTGGAAGCTTCAAGGAAATCGGCTACACACCAGTCCTAGTCTTCAGCTGTGAAGCTGAAATCGCCATGCATCGATCGCCCTGGGCCCTGGCCCTGGTTGCCGGCCTGATGATCGGCGGCACGCTGACAGGATCTGCGGTCTCGAGGGTGGCACCGGCCCGGGCCCTGGAGCTGCGGGGCTCCACCTACTTCGTCAAAGCACCCTGGAAGGCGGAACTGATCACCTATTACGACACCACAGGTGATCCTTCGGCCCAGTATTACCTCACCATCAGCCTTGATCCCCAGGCCGGGGCCTCCCTGGCGCGACTCACTGTCCAGCAGACGCGGGGGGCGGACTGGCAGTTTCCATTCATGGCCGAACGTACCCGGGCCTTTCTGGGGCGTCCACGCCGGGAGGGCTCGGCCGTACCGGTTCAAGCCACCTTCTCCCAGGCAGAGCGCCTGATCACCATCAATTTCCCCGAGCCGGTACTGCCGGGCAGCACGGTGACGGTGATGCTCAAACCCTGGTACAACCCGGCCACCGCGGACACCTACATGTTCCAGGTCACCGCCTGGCCGGCTGGCCCCCAGCCGGTGGCCAGCCCGATCGGTGCGGCCACTCTGCGCATCTATGACCGCTTCCCCTGGTGATCGTCCTCGTTGAGAGGAGGGGTGGAGGCTCCCCTGATGCCTTTCCCGGGGAATGGAGAGCCAGGGATGGGCGCGGCCGGCCGGGCTCAACCGTCAGGATGGCTGCACCCTCAAAGTGGAACAACCATGCAGGCTCGGTGGAACGGCCAGGTGCTGGCCAGCAGCGATGACATCGTGACGGTGGAGGGCAATGCCTATTTCCCGGCATCTTCACTCGATCCCAGTTTTTTCCGAGCTTCTGATCACCGCACGGTCTGCGGCTGGAAGGGGGAGGCCCACTACTACGACGTGCTGGCCGGCGGCAAGATCAATGCCAACGCCGCCTGGTATTACCCGGAGCCGAAGCAGGCTGCCGAGCCGATCAAGGGTCGGGTGGCCTTCTGGAAGGGTGTTCAGGTGAGTTGAACGACCCAACGCTGCCGCCACTCCCGTCGAACTGAACCCAAGGCCTGGCATAGACAACAGCCGATGCCAGGCGGAAGCTGAAGAGTGGGCGGCGGGAAGAGTGACCTACTGGAAGGGTGATTCACAGACTGTGCCCTGGCGACGGTCGAGCGCTGGCCCGCAATCGGGCTTGATGAACCCCCAATCACCGGTAGTTCTCCGTTCACGTCGCCAGCTGTTTGGGTGAAAGCTGCCGAATCAGGACTGGAGTTGGAGGCCACACCTACAGCGTTGAATGACCTATTCAAGGCATTTCAAAGCGATCCCAAAGAAAGCACCATCGCTTCGTGGGGCGGATGGGATCCACTGACGTGAACCAGCCAGGCCGCGGAAGCGGCGGCCGCCTCAGCGGTTGGTCGCTCAGCCGCCGGGATGGCGCAGAGTGCGCCAGCCGCCGCTGGCGGTGCTGACCTCAACGCCGATGCCTACCGGCGAGTGGTCAGCAGCGACGTGCTCGCGCCACCAGCTCTGGGCATCGGCCCAGGCCGTGTCGAGGGAGTCGTACAGATCATCGAGCACGGGGTGGGGCTCACCCTGCTGATCCACGAGCCGATAGAGACGATTGGTTGAGGGGGCTGAGGAGCGCATGGTGCTGACAGCGATGGTCTGGACCCGATTGAGGCCAGCGACTGGGGTGGAGGCACGGTAGGAAACGGACATGACACAGACCATCTCATTTGAATCAGCATGACCCCTGTGCCAGATCGTGACTGTCACTGTTGCGACATTGGCGCGTATTGCCGGCGCGGACGCCAGGTCTGGCAGGGTCTGCCCAGGGACAACACGGCAGAGCGCAGAGGCGAAACCAGGGGGCGATTGGCATCTCGATGCGGCCGGAATCCGCGAGAGGCCTCTGTCCTGACAGATCTGCAGGCCCTGCATCCGTTTGGCCTTCAGGGCTGCCTCCAAGTCGAGATCTCAGCCCGCAAGGGCGGCTGAACGACGCGGTGCCGCCTGATCAAGCACTGACGACGACTGGATCCCTGAGGAAGAGCAGCATTCGGGATCTCAAGGAGCCGGGACTTTCAGGCAGCCCTGGCTTGGCCTTGGCGAGCGGCAGCTCGGCTCGCTGCGTCAGAGCCTTTGCCTTCAGCCTGGATTGAGCGGACAGGCTGATCGTTTCGCCAGGAGGATGCTGCAGCCCAAGACTGGCTGACATGGTTCCGTTGCTTTAAATCGCCACCTTTGAGGGAATATCGGAAACGTGTCAAGGGCAACTCGAAAATTACCTCCCCTTGCCACCGCAAGGCGAGCAGTGCATTGCAATGCTATTGCGCCACGAGTCTAACGATTTTTGAGATTACTTGAAGTGAGCTTGAACTTGTCGGCATCCCTGTTCAGCCGGAATAAGATTTTTCAATCATGGACTACTTGATGATTTTAATGGCGAGGTCGAGCAGGGGAGTATTCGTGGC
>JBAPUA010000147.1:0-4932 GCA_049282435.1 Cyanobium sp.
CCCAGGTGGCTGCTGATCGATGAAGCAAAACGGACAGTGGTTGTTGCACTGCCGCAGGCCATCAAACAGGGCCTCGGTGAAGCCCAGTCCGAGGGGCTCTTCCCAGTCCTTCTCCAGCTCCAGCCGATGGTGGCTGCCATCCGGATCCTCCACCTCCAGCACCAGCTCCTCTTCGCCCTGAAGCACCTGGAAATCGATGAGATCGCGAGGGCGGACGCCATTGATGGCCAGCAGGCGATCACCGGGCTGGAACCCCAGTTCCTCGGCGATCGACCCGGCGGTCACCGTGGCCACCACCGCCGGCTGGGGCGCTCTCGACGGACTCTGACCTTCGACCTGGGTCAGGGCGAGGGCGGCGGAGGGCTCATTCCACACGGAGGATGGGGATCACAGGGTTCCAGCCTCCACTTTGTCGCCCGCGCTGTCCCCCTGCTTCAAACCACCTGCTTCAGGGGGCGGCGGCGCCATCGAGCTGGCGGAAGAACAACAGCAGGACCAGCCCGAAGATCAGGCGATAGCCCACGAACACCCAGGTGCTGTGCCGCTGCAGAAACTGCAGCAACCAGGCGATCGCCAGCCAGGAGACAAGCCCCGCCGTCAACACGCCGACGACCATTGGAATCAGGCCACCGTTGGCGGGCACGGCGATGGCGTCCTTGACTTCGACCAGGCCGGCCAGGGTGATGGCGGGGATGCCGAGCAGAAAGGAGAAGCGGGCCGCATCCGAGCGCTGCCAGCCGTCAAACAGCGACGCGGTGAGGGTGCTGCCTGAGCGGGACACCCCCGGGACCAGGGCCAGGGCCTGGGCCAGGCCGACCAGCAGGCCATCGCGGGGAGTGACCTGCTGCAGCTGACGGCGCCGGGAGCCGATCAACTCGGCCAGAGCCAGCAACAGGGCCATCCCGATCGAGACGATGGCGATCGAGGTGAGGCTGCGCAGGCCGGAGTGTTCGTAGTCCGGCACGAACCGCTTCATCGCCAGCCCCGCCAGCACGATCGGTACCGTGCCCAGGGCGATCGCCACCCCGAGCCGGGCGGCCGGATCACGCCACTGGCCATGGCGGAAGGCCCGGGCCACGCCGGCGACCACGGCAAGCAGGTCCTGGCGGAAGTAGGCCAGAACGGCGGCAATGCTGCCGAGCTGGATCACGGCGGTGAACGCGACCCCCGGATCGCCCCAGCCGAGCAGCACGGGCACCACCTTGAGATGGGCCGTACTGCTGATCGGCAGGAATTCAGTCAGCCCCTGGACGATCCCCAGCACGATGGCGTGCCAACAGGCCTGCGCCAGGGACAGAGCGCCAGTGGTGGCGAGGATCGGCATGCCTTCAGGGCCGGAATCCGACAAACCCTATGGCCGCGAGAGTCACGGGGGCAGGGGCGGACCCCATTAAGGTTGGCCATCTTTCTTCACATCTGGTGATCGGGGTTTTTTCCAGCCTGTCCTCCAGCGCCGTGATCGCGCCTTCCGGAACCGTGTCCATGGGCAGCACCCTGGTGGCCAGGCGCGCCATCCCCCGGTCCCACCCGCAGCGTGCCGCCTCAGCGAACGCTGGGTTGCTGCCCCTGATGGCCGCCTTCCTGGTCACGGTTCCCGTGTTCCTTCAGGCCCCCTGGGTGCGCACGGCCCCGGCGGCAGCCGTGCTGTTCACGATTCCGATCCTGACGCTCGGGATCCTGCTGGAACGCCATCGGCGCCCGGCCTGGTCGGAACTGGGAGTCGTGCTGGTGGGCTTCAGCGGCAGCTGGCTGGCCGGCTGCCTGTTCTGGGGGTGGTGCCGCATGCACCCGATCTGGCATCTGCCGATTGAGGCCTTCGCCCTGCCCCTGGCTCTGGCGGGCCTGGGCAGCCGCTGGCGCCTGGCCGGTGCCTTTTATCTGGCTTCGCTGCTGGGCACCGCCGCCACCGATGGCGTGATGGCAGTCACCGGTGTCATGCCGCTGTGGCCCCAGGTGGTGTCGGCATCCCTGCACGAGGCCGGGCCGCTGTTGCGGCAGGCCGCCCAGATGGTGGTCGAGCCCCTGCCCCTGCTGACGATCGGCCTGGCCGCCGGCCTGCTGATCCTGATCTGCCGACAGCTCTGGCAGCGGGGCGGGATCTGGCGGGTGAGTGCCGCTGCACTCGCCACCACGCTGGCGGTCGATGGCCTGTTTCTGACCGCGGCCCTGCTCGCCCCCGGCCTCAGCGGCCTGATCTGAAGCCGGCCGCCCAGCCCGCTGTTCTGAAGATCTGCAAAAGCCGGAAAACCGTCCGGGATCCAGCGGGCAGGCTTCTGTAACGTTGGATTTGGTCTTCGGGTCTTGAATCCGCAGGATCAACCGGGAACGACCCATCAATCAGGACGTCGTTTCCGCCACCCCTAGTTCTCTCTCCGACGGAGTGACGTGATGAAGCGGCTGTTTGCCTGGATCATGAGTGGTGTGGTGTTGGCCGGTCTGCTTGTGAGCCTGGTGCTGCCGGCTCCCGTCCTCGCCGACCAGCGCCGCAACAGTGCCGACGACAAGATTGCTGAGCGGGCCGGCAAGGTCGACCTCAACAACTGCTCGGTGCGACGCTTTCAGCAGTACCCGGGCATGTATCCCACCCTCGCCGGCAAGATCGTGCTGGGTGGTCCCTACGAGAGCGTCGACGACGTGCTCCAACTTGACCTGACCGAGCGCCAGAAGGAGCTGTTCGAGAAGTACAAGGACAACTTCACCGTGACCGCCCCCTCGATCGCCCTGAACGAGGGCTTCGACCGCATCAATGACGGTCAGTACCGCTGATCGCGGTAGCCCTGCCGAACGGCAGCATCCCCGGGATGGATCCAATCGGCAGGAATCCCAGGTCGGTCCCATGCCTGCAGCGGAGCTGAACCTCGTCCTCCGCTGAGATCAGGCCCGCAGCATCCCTGTCCCGACAGGGTTCAGGCCAGTCCTGATCTCCCAGCATCTCAACGGTCGATTTCCCCGACCAGGCCGCCGGTCCGATCGGCGGCTTTTTTATGGTTGGCCGTTCACCCGTGTCCCATAGGCTCGTCAAGGCAGCGGACAGGCGATGGCATCGGCACCAGTCCTGGCGGCCACGGATCCGGCATCCGCTGACGAGCCCTTGCCCGGCCTCTGGGATGTGGTGGTGGTCGGCAGCGGTGCCGCCGGCCTGATGACCTGCCTGGCGCTGCCCGCCGAACTGCGGGTGCTGCTGCTGAGCAAGAACAGCGAACCTCCCTCCGCCAGCCGCTGGGCCCAGGGCGGCATTGCGGCGGTGACCGGCAGCGGGGACAGCTTTCAGAGCCACATCGACGACACCCTGCGGGCCGGAGCCGGCCTCTGCGATCGCGAGGCGGTGGAGATGCTGGTGCGCCAGGCGCCGGCCTGCGTGGAGGAGTTGCTGAGGCTGGGCATGGACTTTGACCGCCATGGCCAGGAGCTGAGCACCACCCTGGAGGCGGCCCACAGCCATCGGCGCGTGCTCCACGCCCAGGACCGCACCGGCGGCGCCCTGGTCGATGCCCTGGAACGGGAGGTGCTGCGTCGACCAGGGCTCGTGCAGCGCAAGGGCATGCAGGCGCTGCAGCTATGGATCGAGGCCGGCCGCTGCGTCGGCCTGGAGGTGGTCGATGGCAGGCGCTTGCGCTGGCTGCGCTGCGGCGCGGTGGTGCTAGCCAGTGGCGGCGGCGGCCATCTCTTCGCCCACACCACCAATCCCACCCAGGCCAGTGGCGATGGCGTGGCCATGGCCTGGAGCGCCGGAGCGAAGGTGCGGGATCTGGAGTTCGTGCAATTCCATCCCACCGCCCTGATGCTGCCGGGGGCTCCCCATTTCCTGATCTCTGAGGCGGTGCGGGGGGAGGGAGCACGGCTGCAGGACCGTTGCGGCCAAAGCCCGGTGGCCGATCTGGCCGGCGGCGATCTGGCCCCCCGGGATCAGGTGAGCCGGGCCCTAGCCCGCTGCATGCAGGCCCAGGCGGTGGATCATCTCTGGCTCGATCTGCGGCCGGTGGGGCGCGAGCGGCTGGAACGCCAGTTCCCCACCATCCTGGGACGCTGCCGCAACCTGGGGCTGGAGCCGACCGCCGAGCCGATTCCCGTCGCTCCGGCCGCCCACTACTGGATGGGCGGAATCGCCACCGATCTCCAGGCAGCCACCAGCCTGCCGGGGCTCTACGCCGTCGGCGAAGTGGCCTGCACCGGCGTCCATGGCGCCAACCGCCTGGCCAGTAACTCCCTGATGGAATGCCTGGTGTTTGCCCGGCAACTGGCCTCGATTGCGTTACAACCTCTGCCGCCGCAGCGCCCCGATAGACCCGGGCGATCCTGGACAGCTGCTGGCGAGGGGGAGCTGCTGGAGCCGCATCAGGCCATCGCTCAACTGCGGCAACTGTGCTGGAACGTGGCCGGGGTCGAGCGCCAGGCCAGCAGCCTGGCTCCCGCCCTGGGCACTGTGACCCAGGAGCTGGCCCAGCTCCGCCACAGTCCCCTGCTGCGGGCCGGCCATGATCTCGAACCCGGCCAGTGCCTGGAGCTGACCCCGCCGCAGCTCAGGGCCCTGCTGAGCCAGCAGAACCTGCATCAGCGCCTGGTGCTCGCCAGGCTGCTGATCGAGGCCGCCCTGTTCCGCAGCGAGAGTCGCGGCGGCCACTTCCGCACCGATGCCCCGGCCAGCGTCAGGTTCTGGCGGCGCCACACCCTGCAGAGTCTCGGCACCAGACCGCGGACGGTGGCGGTTTCCGACAGAGCGGGCGACCAGCCGGCCTGAACGGGATCCGGCCCAAGGGGTGTGAGTCTGTTGGGAGCTGGGCAAGGGCACTGCCGGAGCCTCACACGAGGCTGATCAACGGCCAGGCCCTGCGCAGAGTGGGTGCTGAGCGGCGGCAGTCTGGCTCCGGGACGGCCAAGGGCGCTGCGGAGCCTTCACTGCAGACCTGGAGACCGCCCATGCCGCTGTTGAAC
>JBAPUA010000148.1:0-5044 GCA_049282435.1 Cyanobium sp.
AGTCGATTTTTTATCTTTGTAGTTGCATTTCTGCTGACCTTTCTGCTAAATCTCATCAACGATATTGACAACTCCTTTGGATTGGCTGACCCGGATTCGGCGGAGTATGTTTCGCTGGCCGTGCTCAATGCCGCCGCCTCCCGCCTGCAGGTGCTCGTGGACGAATCGCGCCAGGTCCCGGCGGCGGTGGTCCCGGCAGCGGTGGTCCCAGCAGCAGTGGTCCCAGCAGCAGTGGCCTGAACGGGCGCTGCTGCCGACGATGCCTGATCATTTCAGCGGCCCGGATCTCCGGACGGCACGACCATGGCTTCCAGGCTCGCCTGCAGCTCAGCGGTCAGGTCGGCCACGGCCCGCCGCCGGTCCGTTCGGTAGGTCGCCAGTCGCCGGCGCACCTCAATTGGCTCGCCGATGCTGATCAGCACTCGCCTTGGTCCCAGCCGCGGCCGCTCGCCGGGATTGCCGCCGAGGATGCGGCAGTGGGTGTCCCAGAGCAGCAGCAGGGTGTCGGCGAAGCGCTCCTGGCTGGGGCGCTGTCGCACATAGCTGCCGCTCACCGCCACGAACGACTCCACCAGCCGCATGTGCCACATGCGCTGCTCCGTTTCCTCCGCCAGGCGGTCGGCCAGACCCCGCTCCAGCCTGGAGCGCTGGCCGCTGCCATTGCCGCTCGGATACAGGCGCTCCCAGCCCGCCTGCTCGAGTCGGCGGCAGCGGCTGGCCAGGTCGCCGTGGGCTTCGATCGCCAGCGATTGCTCCAGCTCCTGCAGGGCCGTCTCCAGCAGGTGGCGCAGCCGCCAGGCGAGCACCTGGTTGTCCCTCTGCCCTCTTGCCTGACCCCTCACCTGCCCCAACGCCTCTCCCTCAGCCTGCGCCGCCGCCGGCTCGTCCGCGGCGGCCGGCAGCGGGCGGCGATAGGCCTTGCTGTAAAAGGTTTCCATCAGGGTCAGCATCCGTTCGGCCAGGGCGAACAGACGGCCGTAGAGCCGGTCGGGATCCAGGTCGTGGCCCGGGTCCAGTGCCAGGCCGCAGTCCTGCTCCAGCTGGCTGAGCAGGGCCTCGAGGGGTTGCCAGACGGGGCTGCTGAAGGTGTACTGCAGGCCGATCGGCAGCACCGCCATCGCCTCGCTCCGGCCGGCCTTGTCCAGGTCATCGGCGGTCCAGTAGGCCAGCTGGGCCACGCCCGGCTCCAGGCTGCTCACCCGTTCGTTGTGGCCGTTGGTGGCCCCCTCCGGCGCCACCGCCAGCGGATAGGGCCCCTCCAGCAGCAGCTGCCGGGCCGTGCGCAGGGCCGCCGTGTCGAGTTTGCCGCGCTGGATCGAGCAGCCCCCCAGGCGGGACAGCAGCCAGCCGGTGGGTGCTCCCGCCCAGAGGGGAATGCCCCGGTCATAGAGGAACTGGGCGTGGGGCCGGGATCGCCAGCGCCGCCCCCGCCGGCGGGCCTCCCGGGGCAGGTCGTGCCACAGCAGCTGGGCCAGGCAGGCGGGATCATCGAGGCTGGGATGGCGAAATGCCAGCAGCAGCCGGCTCTCGCCCGCCTGGAAGCGATCCATCGCCTGCACGAGCCGCTGGGGCTGGCGCAAGTCACTGCCGGTGATGCCGCTCTGCCGCTGCAACCACAGGGGCAGCAGCCGGCGGCTCAGGCTCAGCACCCGCGGATCGAGCTGCGGCGGCAGGAACTCCAGGGGGGCGGCGGCGGGCATGGCGGGCAGCGAGCAAGGCGGGCGGCACCTTTTGAGACCATGGAACCATCGCTGAGGGATTCCGTGTCTGAGGTTGTGCCCCCCGAGACCAGCCACCACGGCGACGCCCTGGCCAAGACCTACGACCCGGCCGGCACCGAGGCCCGCTGGCAGGCCGCCTGGGAGGCCAGCGGTGCCTTCCATCCCGATCCGGCGGCCCCCGGTGAACCCTTCTCGGTGGTGATTCCGCCCCCGAATGTGACCGGCAGCCTGCACATGGGCCACGCCTTCAACACGGCCCTGATCGACACGATCGTGCGCTTCCAGCGCCTGCAGGGCAAAAATGTGTTGTGTCTGCCCGGCACCGACCACGCCTCGATCGCCGTGCAGACGATCCTGGAGAAGCAGCTCAAGGCCGAAGGCACCAGCAAGGATCACCTCGGCCGCGATGCCTTCTTTGAGCGGGCCTGGGCCTGGAAGGCCGAAAGCGGTGGCACGATCGTCGGCCAGCTGCGGCGGCTGGGTTATTCGGTGGACTGGCGGCGGGAGCGCTTCACCCTCGATCCCGGCCTCAACCGGTCCGTGGTGGAGGCGTTTGTGCGGCTGCATGAGCAGGGGCTGATCTACCGGGGCGAATACCTCGTCAATTGGTGCCCGGCCTCCGGTTCGGCGGTCAGCGATCTGGAGGTGGAGATGAAAGAGGTGGAGGGGTCGCTGTGGCACCTGCGCTATCCCCTCAGCGGCGGCGCCGCCGCCGATGGCACCGACCATCTGGTGGTGGCCACCACTCGCCCCGAGACGATGCTCGGCGACACCGCCGTGGCAGTGAATCCCCGCGATCCCCGCTACGCCCAGCTGGTGGGCCGCACCATCGAGCTGCCCCTGGTGGGCCGTCAGATCCCGATCGTGGCCGACGAGCACGTCGATCCGGCCTTCGGTACGGGCTGCGTCAAGGTCACCCCCGCCCACGACCCCAACGACTTCGCGATCGGAGCGCGCCACGGCCTGCCCCAGATCACGGTGATGGCCAAGGACGGCACGATGAACGAAGCCGCCGGCCGCTTCGCCGGCCTGGATCGCTTCGAGGCGCGCAAGGCGGTGGTGGCGGCGATGGAGGCCCAGGGGCTGCTGGTCAAAACCGAGCCCCACCGCCACAGCGTGCCCTACTCCGACCGCGGCAAGGTGCCGGTGGAGCCCCTGCTCTCCACCCAGTGGTTCGTGCAGGCCGAGCCCCTGGCCGCCCGCTGCCGTCAGGCCCTGGAGCGGGGGGAGCCGCAGTTCGTGCCGGAGCGCTGGAGCAAGGTCTACCGCGACTGGCTCACCGACATCCGCGACTGGTGCATCAGCCGCCAGCTCTGGTGGGGCCATCGCATCCCCGCCTGGTTCGTGGTCAGCGAAACGGGCGGCGTGATCACGGAGGCCACGCCCTACGTGGTGGCCCGCAGCGAGGCCGAGGCCCGGGCCAAGGCGGAGGCGGACTACGGCGCGGCGGCCCGGGCGGCCGGCCGGGAGCTGCAGCTGGAGCAGGACCCCGACGTGCTCGACACCTGGTTCTCCAGCGGACTGTGGCCCTTCTCCACCCTCGGTTGGCCAGGAGAGGCCGGCCAGGAGCCCGCCGATTTGGCCACCTGGTATCCCACCAGCGTGCTGGTGACCGGGTTTGACATCATCTTCTTCTGGGTGGCCCGGATGACGATGCTGGCCGGCGCCTTCCTGCAGGAAGCCGACCCCGATCACCCCGGCGACCCCGCGGATCAGCGCCCCGTCGGCGGCCGCGACAGCTGGATGCCGTTCCGGGATGTGTATATCCACGGCCTGGTGCGCGATGAGAACAACCGCAAGATGAGCAAGTCGGCCGGCAACGGCATCGATCCGCTGCTGCTGATTGAGCGCTACGGCGCCGATGCCCTGCGCTTCGCCCTGGTGCGCGAGGTGGCCGGTGCCGGCCAGGACATCCGCCTCGACTACGACCGCAAGTCCGACAGTTCCGCGACGGTGGAGGCCTCGCGCAACTTCGCCAACAAGCTGTGGAACGCCACCCGCTTTGCGCTGATGAATCTGGGCGGGGAGACGCCGGCGAGCCTGGGGGATCCCGATCCGGCGGAGCTGGAGAGCGAGGACCGCTGGATCCTCTCGCGCCTGGCGCGCGCCAGCAGCCAGGGCGCGGAGCTGTACAGCAGCTATCGCCTCGGCGAAGCCGCCAAGCTGCTCTACGAGTTCGCCTGGAATGATCTCTGCGATCAGTACATCGAATGGGCCAAGCCGCGCCTGTTCGGTGATGACGAAGCTGTTCGCACCGCCGCCCGCCGTGTCCTGGCCCGCAGTCTCGAGTCCCTGCTGGTGATGCTGCATCCGCTGATGCCCCATCTCACCGAGGAGCTCTGGCATGCGCTGAGCGGCGCGAAGGCCGGCACCTTTCTGGCCCTGCAGCGCTGGCCCCAGGCCGATCCCGCCTGGGTCGATGAAGCCCATGAAACAGCCTTCCAGTTCGGCATCGATGCCGTGCGGGCGATCCGCAATCTGCGGGCCCTCTCCGGTGTCAAACCCGGCGAGAAGATCCCCGTGGGCATTCACACAGCCGATGCGTGCCGCCAGGCCTTTGTGGCCGCCAACCAGGAGAAGATCCAGCGCCTGGTGAACGCCTCGACGCTGCAGTGGCCGGCGGAGCCGATTCCAGGCCAGCTGCTGGGTCTCGTCGACAGCGACGCCCAGGTCGGCATCACCGTGCCCCAGCAGAGCCTGGACGCCCTGCGGGAGCGGCTCGAAAAAGACCTGGCCAAGATCGGCAGGGAGATCAGCGGCCTGGCCGGCCGCCTCGCCAACCCCAACTTCGCCGGCAAGGCGCCGCCTGAGGTGGTGGCGGAGTGCCAGGCGAATCTGGCCGAGGCCGAGGCCCAGGCGCAGCTGGTGCGGGGGCGGTTGGCGGAACTGGGGTGAGGATCAGGCGGGAAATTCCTGATTGCCCAAGGGATCCAGCGCGATGGTCAGCAAGACCACGCTCAATGCCAAGAACCTGGAGGCCCTGGGCGCGGCGCGCCTTGCGGAGCTGTTGATCAGCTTTTGCCAGGGCAATGCCGCCGCCAAGCGAGCCCTGCGGTTGGCGGCGGCGGAACAGGGAGGCCCCGCCGAGATGGTGCAGGAAGTTCGCAAGCGGCTGGCGACCATCGCCCGTTCCGGCAGCTTCCTGGACGACCGCCAACGGGATGAGCTGCTGCGCGATCTCGATCGTCAGCGCCAGGCGATCACCGGGCCGATCGCCGACCACTCCCCCGGCTAGCGGCGGAATTGCTCTGGGATCTGCTGGAGCTGTCGGAAGGTCTTTCGACCGTTGCGACGACAGCGATGCAGCGGTGCGGGACCTGTTT
>JBAPUA010000149.1:0-10409 GCA_049282435.1 Cyanobium sp.
GCCCCGTCTCACCCGAATACCTCTGGCAATTCTTCAATCCCGGCAGCACGGGGCCATCCCCATCGAGCTCTGGCGGCACCAATTACGCCATGAATGGGGCCAGCACGGGCCTGGTCAACTTCAATTACTTCAGAGGCTCCAGTTATGGCGTCTTCCAGAATCAAGGTGCCGCCCCCCAGCTCAGCGCCTTCCTGAGCGACAACCCCAGCTTCAATCCGAGCACGAGCCTGTTCATGGTCTGGCTCTTCCCCAACGACGTGCTGTCCTGGCTTTCCACCGGCCTTGGCCAGGATGCCGGCACGGTATCGGGCGGTGCCCCCCAAACGGTTGATGCGCCAGGTCTGATCGCCAACGGCATCACCAACATCGCCACCATGATCACTGCCCTGGCCGCAAAAGGTGGCACCCAATTCCTGGTGCCCAACATGCCCGACCTGGGCCAGACGCCGCTGTTTCGCGGCAACCCGGGGTCAGCGGCCTTGCTTTCAGGGCTGACGACCGCTTTCAACAGCAATCTCGACCCGGCGCTGCAAAGCCTTCAGGCCAGCCTGCCGGGGGTGGAGATCACCCGCTTCCAGACCGACGATCTGTTTGCCCAGATGATTCAGAGCCCGAGCAGCTTCGGCTTCACCAACGTGACCGATGCCTGCATGAACATGATTCTGAACACCGTTTGTGCCAATCCCAGTCAGTACCTGTTCTGGGACGACTTCCATCCCACCACCGCCGGTCAGCGCCTGATCGGCCAGAATTTCTACGCCGCCACAGTCGACATCCCTGGCCCCCTGCCCGTGGCCGGCGTCACCGCCGCCTTCGCCTGGAGCCGGCGGCTGCGCCTCCGCATCAGGAACGGCCGTGCGTCTCGCCCGGCGCCGGGCACCAACGCCGGCTGAAAGCAGGGAGGGAATCGCGGTCGCCGCCAGCTCAGTCGCCGCTGCCGGGCCTGGCACCGTGGGCTGCGCTCCGCGTCGAATCGAACAACTGCCTCAGCCAGCGGGCCATCGTCCCATTGATCTCCTGCAGATCCGCCACAGGCTGGTTGGTGAAGGGAAGGGTCGGCAGGTAGCCGTCGGGCCCGAATTCGGGCGTGAACGTGATCCGACGCAGGCCGCGCTGGCGCTGGGCAGCGACGAACAGCTCCCAGCAGCGGCGATGGGCGTCCAGGGCCTCGCTGTGCTCGGGTGCGAAGGGATGGCTCACCTGGGGCCCCTGGGCATGACCGACCCGGGCGTGAATGTGATCCACCCGCTGCGCCATCGCCTGGATCGGCTCCAGCTTGGGCTCCATCAGCCGTTCGGCCACCACGCACCAATGACTGAGGTCGGCGGTGAGCCGTAGCTGGGGAAAAGCCTCCAGATAGGAGCCGATGCTCCAGGGATTGGCGAGGCTGCGGGAGCGATGGGTCTCGAAACTGACCGCCAGGTCGCTGCGGGCAGCCAGGCCCAGGGCCCGATGCCAGAAGGGCTGCTGCTGGCTCCAGGGCCAGCTGTCGCTGCCGGTGATCACCGTGACCTTGAGCGGCCGCAGGGGCCTGGCGTCCTCCAGCAGGCACTCCAGTTCGTGCAGATGCTCAGCCGGACTGCAGGTCAGGTCCGGCACGTAGTCCCCTCCGGTCACCAGCTCCAGCACCAGCACCAGCCCCGCCGCCGCCAGCTGGTCGAGCAGCTGGGATGGAGTCCATGGCGCCAACAGCGGATGCCGCAGGTTGACCTCGATTCCCTGGAAGCCGCCCTGCCGGGCCCGGGCGAACGCCTCGCTCAGGCAGCCCTGGAATCCCCAGAGGCTCTGCAACAGCACCAGTTCCACACATCCAGCCTCGACGGACCCCGGGCCAGCCGGCCCCGATCACTGTTCTCTGCCAGCGGGTCGCTCATCGGTAGTGATCGCGACAACGGCCCCCGGGAAGCGGCGAGACCATCGCCTGGCGGACAACGTTTCTAGGGTTCCGGCCCTGCTCACCTGCGGGTGCGGCAGGGTGCCTGGTCCGAGAGAAACGCGCCGGGCCCGAGGGCTCCGGCGGCACGGAGGGATAAAAGCCCGGGAGACCGCCCCAGCCCACCTCCTCCCTTGCGCTGCCATGAGCGATCCCTCCGACGCCTTCGAGCGTCGTAACCCCTCAGAAGGTCAGGCAGCCCTGCAGAAGGAGCTGGCCCTGCCCCTCACGGGTTGGCAGCAGGAGGTGGAGCAGGGCCTCCGCTACGGCCTGGAGGCGGCCGAAAGCATCGTCGATCGGCGCATCTCCACCTTCTCGCGTGGGGAGCTGCCCCATTACGCGGGCATCAACACCTTCATGAAGGCGCCCTACATCGAAGACGTCCACCGCGTCGGTGAATTCGATGTGGCGATCATCGGTGTCCCCCATGACAGCGGCACCACCTACAGGCCCGGCACCCGCTTCGGGCCCCAGGGTATTCGCCGCATCTCCGCCCTCTACACCCCCTACAACTACGAGATGGGAGTTGATCTGCGCGAGCAGATCAGGCTATGTGATGTCGGCGATATCTTCACGATTCCCGCCAATAACGAGAAAAGTTTCGATCAGATCTCCAAGGGTGTCGCCCACGTCTTTGCCAGTGGTGCCTTCCCGATCATGCTCGGCGGCGATCACTCGATCGGCTTCCCGACACTGCGGGGTGTCTGCCGACATCTGGGAGATAAGAAGGTGGGCATCATCCATTTCGATCGTCATGTCGACACCCAGGAGATCGACCTGGATGAACGCATGCATACCTGTCCCTGGTTCCATGCCACCAACATGGCCAATGCCCCGGCCGAAAACCTGGTGCAGCTGGGGATCGGGGGCTGGCAGGTGCCCCGGGAGGGGGTGAAGGTCTGCCGCGAGCGGGGCACCAATGTGCTCACGGTCACCGATATCTGCGACATGGGCCTGGAGGCTGCCGCCCAGTTCGCGATTGAGCGGGCCACCGACGGCACGGACTGCGTCTACATCTCCTTCGACATCGACTGCATTGATGCCGGTTTCGTGCCCGGCACCGGCTGGCCCGAACCCGGTGGCCTGCTGCCCCGGGAGGCCCTCAAACTGCTGGAGCTGATCGTGCGCAATGTGCCGGTCTGCGGTCTGGAGATTGTCGAGGTTTCCCCTCCCTACGACATCAGTGACATGACCTCCCTGATGGCGACCCGGGTGATCTGCGACACCATGGCCCATCTGGTGGTGAGCGGGCAGCTGCCCCGCAGGCAACCTCCGGCCTGGCTGCATGCGGAGTGCAACATGCACGTCGACCAGAAGTGGAGGTGATCCGTGCATGAAGTCGACATGACCAGGTGCCTGCTGCTCTCGATGCGGCAGTGGCGGCAGCAGCACGAACCGCAGATTCCGAGCGTGAAGGCCGTACATCTGCAGGTGGGAGATTTCACCTGTGTGGAGCCCGATCAACTGGTGTTCACCTGGCGGGCCGCCGTGCAGGGCAGCTGGCTGGACGGTTCGACGCTGACGATTGAAGCCGTGCCGCTGGTGGGTCGCTGTCTGCAGTGCAACGCCACCTATTCCCCGAATGCGGCCACGGCCTACCGCTCCCCCTGCTGCGATCAGCCGATGGAGGAGATCGTCAGCGGCCGTGAACTGCGCATCCGCTCGGTCGAGTACAGCCTGCCCGCACAAGCTCCAGCCAGTCCCCCGTCCTCCCTCGCCGCCACCGCATCCTGACTGTCATGCACATGCCTCTTGAGGACAGCCTGGGGCTCAATCTCCTGGCCGCCAACCAACACCAGGCCCAGCACAACCGGGAACACTTCGATGCCTGGCGCCTGCTCTGTCTCAACGTGATGAGCAGTCCCGGCGCCGGCAAGACCTCCCTGCTGGAGCGCAGTCTGGCGGCCCTGGCGCCCGAGTTCGCCATGGCCGTGCTGGAGGGGGACATGACCACTCAGCTCGACGCCGAGCGCCTGGAGGCGGTCGGTGTGCCGGTGGTGCCGATCACCACCGGACGGGCCTGCCATCTCGATGCCGCGATGGTCAGCGGCGGTCTCAGGATCCTGCGCCAGCGCCTCGATCCGGCCAGCCTCGATCTGCTCTGGATCGAAAATGTTGGCAATCTGGTCTGTCCCGCTGAGTTCGAGGTCGGCGAACATCGCAAGGTGGCTCTGCTGAGCGTCACCGAAGGGGATGACAAACCGCTCAAGTACCCGGTGATGTTCCGCGAGGCGGACTGCGTGCTGATCACCAAGGTCGATCTGCTGCCCTATCTGCCCGTGCAGGTGGAGCGGATCGAAGCCCACATCCGCCAGGTCAATCCCCGCTGCGCCGTGTTCCAGCTCTCCGCCAGCACGGGCCTGGGCCTGGAGGCCTGGCACGGCTGGCTGCGGCAGACCCGGACGGAGCTGGGCGCAGGTCTGCCGGAAGCGCTGCTCGTGCCATGAATACCGCCCTTCCCCCCAGCCAGCAGCGGCTCTGGCCCGAGGGGATCAGCGCGGCGGCGGCCCGAAGTCTGCTGGAGTCCCGCCAGGTGCGCTATGCCCTGGCGAGCTTCGTCGATCTGCACGGCGTCTGCAAGGCCAAGGCCGTGCCGATCGCCCATTTCGAGGCCATGATGGCGGGCTCGGAGCTGTTCACCGGGGCGGCCCTCGACGGCGTGCCTCAGGAGGTCAGCGATGACGAGGTGGCGGCCCTGCCCGATCCCGCCTCGGCCACCGTGCTGCCCTGGCGCCCTGACACGGTCTGGCTGGCCAGCAACCTGCAACTCCACGGAGCCCCATTCGAAGCCTGCAGCCGCTCGATTCTGTGCCGTGTCCTAGAGCAGGCCGAGGCGCTGGGCTTTCGCTTCCAGCTGGGCGTTGAGACCGAGTTCTTTGTGCTGCGGCGCGGCGCCGATGGCCGTCTCGAACCGGCCAGCGCCAGCGACACCCTGGAGAAGCCCTGCTACGACCTGCGGGGCCTGCTCGACAACCTCTCCTGGCTGGATGAGCTGGTGCAGGCCATGAACGATCTGGGCTGGGGCGTCTATTCCTTCGATCACGAGGATGGCAACGGCCAGTTCGAGACCGACTTCGGCTACGCCGATGCCCTGGTGAGCGCCGATCGGGTCACCTTCTTCCGGCTGATGGCCCGGGAGATCTGCCGGCGCCATGGCCTGATCGCCAGCTTCATGCCCAAGCCGTTCGCCGATCGCACCGGCAGCGGCGCCCACTTCAACATGTCCCTCGCCGATGCGGCCACGGGGGCCAACCTGTTCGAATCGCAGGCTGGACAGAGCGGCCGTGTCAGCCCTCTGGCCCACTCCTTCATCGCCGGGGTGCTGCGCCATGCGCCGGCGATCTGCGCCGTGATCGCCCCCACGGTCAACAGCTACAAGCGCCTGGTGGTCCAGGGCAGCATGTCGGGCTTCACCTGGGCGCCTGTCTTCATCTGCTACGGCCACAACAACCGCACCAACATGCTGCGCATCCCTGCCGCGGGAGGTCGGGTCGAATGCCGGGCCGCCGACAGCGCCTGCAATCCCTACCTGGCCTCTGCCCTGTTACTGGCGGCGGGCCTGGAAGGGATCCGCGAGGGCCTGGACCCCGGACCCGCCAACCTGGCCAATGCCTATCGGCTCAGCGCTGAACAGCGCCTGGAGCGGGGCCTCTCGACCCTGCCGCGCACCCTCGGTGAGGCGGTGGAGGCGTTTGCGGCTGATCCTCTGCCGCGTCAGGTGTTCGGAGCGGCGATGAGCGAGGCCTTCCTCAGCTTCAAGCGCCGGGAATGGCAGGACTACCACGCCAGTGTCTCCGCCTGGGAGCGGGATCGCTATCTGGAACTGTTCTGATCCCGCCTCGCCCATGCCTCCCTGATCCCTGCTGCCAGCCTCCCCGAACCGCCATCCTTTCTGCCGCCATGTCCGCCCGCCATTTCCGTCCCCAGCCCCGTCGTCTGCTGGCCTGCCTGTTGCTGCTGGGCCTCACCGCCCCAGCCCTCACCGCCTGCGGCAAGGCCCCCACCGGTGACGTTCCGGTCCGCATCGGCTACAGCGCCTGGCCCGGCTGGTTCCCCTGGAAGGTGACGGAAGACCAGGGCCTGTTCAAGGCCGCCGGGGTGCCGGTGACGCTGCAGTGGTTCGATGGCTACCTCGATTCGATCCAGGCCCTCAACGCCGGGCAGCTGGACTGCAACAGCCAGACCCTCAATGACACCGTGAGCTCCATCTCCGGCGGGGCTGATCTGCAGGTGGTGCTCACCAATGACAACTCCACCGGCAATGACCAGATCATCGTGGCGCCGGGTATCAGGTCGGTGCAGGACCTCAGGGGCAAGAAGGTGGCGGCGGAGGAGGGAACGGTCGACCACTATCTGCTGCTGCTGGGCCTCAACAAGGCCGGCATGACTCCCGGCGACATCAGCTTCGTGCCGCTGGAGACCGGCGCCGCCGCCGCCGCCTTCGTCGCCGGCAAGGTGGATGCGGTGGGAGTCTTCGCCCCGTTCACCAGCCAGGCCCTGAAACGGCGCGGCAGCACCACCCTGTTCTCCTCCAGACAGTTCCCAGGCGCGATCAGCGACCACCTGGTCTGCCGCACCGAGTTCGTCAGGCAGCACCCCGAGAAGATCCAGAAGATCGTCAACAGCTGGTTCGCCACCCTCAGGCAGATCAAAGCCGAACCGGGTCCGTCGCTGGCGATCCTGGCCGGGCGCGCCGGCGTCAGCGAGGCGGAGTACCAGGCCTATGACGCCGGCACACGCATCTTCACGCTGGCCGAGAACCAGCAGGCGATGAAGCCCGGCTCGACGATGCAGTCCCTGCCGTTCGCCGCCCAGCAGATCAGCACCTTCCTGCAGCAGGTGGGCCTGGCCAAGACCCCGCCCAAGCTGGAGGGCCTGCTCAATCCCCAGTTCATCAACGCCGCCAAGTAGCCGATGCACCCCCGTTTCCGGTCCGGGCTGCTATTGGCCCTGCTCCATCCCTGGTTCCTGGGGCTGGCGGGGCTGCTGGCCGTTGTGATCATCTGGTCCCTGGTGAGCGCCAGCGGCACGGTGGACCAACTGTTCCTGCCGTCGCCAGAGGCTGTCTGGCAAGCGGGCCAGCAGGAGGCCGCCACAGGGGTGCTCTGGTCCGATATCAGAGCGAGCGTCACCCGGGTGGGCACCGGCTTCGCCCTCTCAGCCCTGGTGGCCTTGCCCCTGGGCATCGCCATGGGTGCCAACCGCATCCTCTGCAGGCTGCTGGAGCCGCTGCTGGCCCTGATCCGCTACATGCCGGCTCCAGCCTTCATTCCCCTGCTGATCATCTACTTCGGCCTGGGGGAGTTGCCGAAGGTGCTGCTGATCTTCATCGGCACTCTCTTTTTCAACACCCTGATGATCATGGATGCCGTGAAGTTCGTTCCCTCCGAGCTGGTGGAAACGGCTCTCACCCTGGGTGGCCGTCGCGATCAGGTGCTGATGCGGGTGATCACTCCCTGCATCATTCCCCAGGTCATCGATGCCTACCGCATCAATATGGCCTCCGCCTGGAATCTGGTGATCGTGGCCGAGCTGGTGGCCGCCACGGAGGGCCTTGGCAAGCGCATCAGCCTGGCCCAGCGCTTTCTGCGCACCGATGAAATCTTTCTCGGTCTGATCGTGATCGGTCTGATCGGCCTGGTGATCGATCTGAGCTTCCGCCTGCTGTTGCGCCGCACCTGCCGCTGGGCTGTCTGAACCATGCACCTCCAGCTCGATCACGTCTCCAAGGTCTTCGGTGAAGGGGCCAGCCGCAACCTGGTGCTGGAGGACATCTGCTTCAGCATCGAACCGGGCGAATTCGTGGCCCTGGTGGGGAGTTCCGGTTCCGGTAAGTCCACCGTGATGCGGCTGGTGGCCGGCCTGGAGCGACCGAGTGCCGGGGCGGTGCTGATCGACGGTCAGCGGGTGCGTGGCCCTGGCTCCGATCGCGGCATGGTGTTCCAGAAATACAGCCTTTACCCCTGGTTGACCGCAGCCCAGAACGTCGCCTTTGGGATGGAACTGCAGGGCCGAAACCGGGCCGATGTGCGCGAGCGCAGTGCCTATTTTCTGGAAGTGGTGGGTCTGGAGGGCTCGGCTTCGCTCTATCCCCGGGAGCTCTCCGGCGGCATGCAGCAGCGGGTGGCGATCGCCCGGGCCCTGGCTGCCGAACCCAAGATGCTGCTGCTCGATGAGCCCTTCGGCGCCCTCGATCTGCAGATCCGCGAATCGATGCAGGAGTTTCTCTATCAGCTCTGGCAGCGCACCGGCCTGGGGGCCCTGCTGATCACCCACGATCTTGAGGAGGCGATGCTGCTGGCCCAGCGCCTGCACATCCTGGCGCCGCGACCCGGCCGCATCGTCCGCAGCCTGGAGCTGCCCTCGGACCGCTCCAACCTGGCCGAGCTGCGGGTCTCGCCGCTGTTCCTGGAGCTGCGGCAGGATCTGGCCCGCAGCCTGCGCAGCCTCGACGGCAGCCTGATGGCGTGACGTCGTCGACTCCGGCTGCAGGCGCCGACGCTCCGCCCCCGGCCGGGGGTTTCCTGGCCGCGGAGCTCTACGGCTCTGCAGCGCAGGCGGCCCGGGAACGACGCCTCTGGAGCACGCGCTTCTGGCATCCGCTGCTGCCCGAGAGCCTTCTGCCCGAGGGGCAGGTGCGCGCTGTGGAGCTGCTGGACCTGCCCCTGCTGCTCAGCCACCCCCCGGGGCAACCCCTGCGGGCATTCCTGAACCGTTGCCCCCATCGCGGCGTGGCCTTGCTCGAGCCGGTTCAGGGGTCCACAGCCTGCCGTCGTCTGATCTGTCCGTACCACGGCTGGACCTACGACCTTGACGGGCAGCTGCGGGCCGCGGCGCGGGAGCAGGAGTTTGTGGAGCCCCTGGAGCGCGGCGCCTGGCCCCTGCAGGCCCTGCCGGTGCAACAGCTCGGCGGGCTGATCTGGGTGGCCCTGGCGGCTGATCCCATCCCCCTGGCGCAGCAACTGGATCTGGTGCTGGCGGAGGCCGGGCCGCTGCTGGAGCGCCCGCGCCAACTGCTGGATCAGCGCCGCCGCGGCCTGGCCTGCGACTGGAAACTGGCCCACGACAACACCCTCGACGACTATCACGTGGCGGTGGCCCACCCGACCACGCTGCACTGGGATCAGGGCCCGGTGCGCCATTACCGGCATCGCTTCGGCCGTTTTGCCAATCTGCTGGCCACGCCGATTCCAGCCAGCCGGCGGAACCGGCTGGTCAGCCATGGGGCCGGGGCAGCGGATCCGGACGGCGACGCGGCCGAGTTCCTCACCTTCGGTCTGCCTCCCTGGACCCATCTGCTGCTCTGGCCCGATGGCCGTCTCGTCGTCCTCAGCTTTCTGCCCCAGGCGCCGGATCGCTGCCTGATGGAGCTGTGGCTGCTGGGTGATCCGCTGCAGGCGGCCAGTGCCAATGGCCTGATGGAGGAGCTGGAGGCTTTCCTGGTGGAGGACCAGCGACTGGTGGAAGCGGCCCAACGGGGCTATGGCTGCGCTGATCAGGGCCAGGAGCAGACGGACTGGCCTGGCCTATGGCCATTCCGGCCTGGACCAGCCCATCGCCTGGAGCGCCGAATCCTGCACCATCAGGCTCTCTACCGGGATTTTCTGGAGCTGCTCTGAGGCGCTGCCGGGACCCAGACCCACTCCAGCAACCGATGCTGCCGCCCCGGCTCAGCCGGCATCGCCGCGACCAGGGTCGCTCCCGACCTCCCCTGGGAGCTGTAGAAGTTCCGGTTGGATGCCCAGGTAGACCGCCTCTTTGAACAGGGCCTGCTTGGCTGCCGCATCCCGCTGGCGCACCGCTTCAGCAAAGCGAAGCTTTAGTGACGCAATCAGGGCCTGGTGGCGGGGATCTTCAGAGGCCATGGACCAACTTTATCGGCCGCTGCGGCGTCCCCGACATCGGCGCGGCGGTCCAGGCATCCTCCGCTCTGCGCCCCCTGTGGCCTGGGCGCCTCTGCCCGGCGCCTCTGCCCAGCGCCTCTGCCCAGCGCCTCTGCCCAGCGCCTCTGTTCGGCGCCCCTGTCCGGCTCCGCCATGCGGCACCACTGTCCGAGACCTGCGGTTTCACCACAGGCCCCAGAACGGCCAGTCGTCAGCGTCGACGTCCTCGAACTGCCAGTGCACGTCGTCACCGCCACCGGCCTTGGGGGGCTTGGGTGGACCACCGAGGGTTTCCTCGGTCATGCCTGGGCTGGGCAGGAGCGTGCAGGGGCACTGGCAGCCTCCATCCGGCCTCAGATAACCCACCGAAGGCTGGGCGCAGCCGCAGGGGCAGGCCTGGGCCAGGCTGCGCTGGGGCAGGGCCAGGGGCTGCAGGGCCGCCAGGCCCGCCGCGCAGACCATGGCGATCACGGGATGGGGTCGAAGCATGGCTCGGCAGCAATCGGTTCCAGTCTGGCCTGCACCGCGTTCGCCCAACTCCCCGACGGCGGACCCGTCAGGCTGGTGCAGAGGGGGCAGGGCCCCTGCTCAGC
>JBAPUA010000150.1:0-9513 GCA_049282435.1 Cyanobium sp.
GCCAGATCTTCGGGATCGCCTTCTCCAACAAGCGCTGGCTGCACTTCTTCATGCTGTTTGTGCCGGTGATGGGTCTGTGGACCAGCAGCATCGGCATCATCGGCCTGGCGCTCAACCTGCGCGCCTACGACTTCGTGAGCCAGGAGATCCGCGCGGCGGAGGATCCTGAATTCGAAACGTTCTACACCAAGAACATTCTGCTGAACGAGGGTCTGCGCGCCTGGATGGCTCCTGCGGACCAGCCGCACGAAAACTTCGTCTTCCCTGAAGAGGTTCTGCCCCGTGGAAACGCCCTTTAATTCCGGTCTCATTTCGGTCGGGGGCAAGGACCTCGACTCCACTGGTTATGCCTGGTGGGCCGGCAACGCCCGTCTGATCAATCTTTCCGGCCGACTGCTGGGTGCCCACGTGGCCCACGCCGGTTTGATGGTGTTCTGGGCCGGCGCGATGATGCTGTTCGAGGTGAGCCATTTCACCTTCGATAAGCCCATGTATGAACAGGGACTGATCCTGTTCCCCCACGTCGCCACCCTTGGCTATGGCGTGGGTCCCGGCGGCGAGGTCACGGATCTCTATCCGTTCTTTGTGGTCGGTGTTCTGCACCTGATCAGCTCGGCTGTGCTTGGACTGGGCGGCTTGTATCACGCCATTCGTGGTCCTGAGATCCTGGAGAACTACTCCTCGTTCTTCTCCCAGGACTGGCGTGACAAGAATCAGATGACCAACATCATTGGTTACCACCTGATCCTGCTTGGCGTCGGTGCACTGCTGCTGGTGTTCAAGGCCATGTTCTTTGGCGGTGTCTATGACACCTGGGCACCCGGTGGTGGCGACGTGCGACTGATCACCAATCCCACCCTCAGCCCCGGTGTGATTTTTGGTTATCTGACCCGCGCTCCGTTTGGCGGTGAGGGCTGGATCATCGGCGTCGACTCGATGGAAGACATCATCGGCGGCCACATCTGGATTGGTCTGATCTGCATCTTCGGTGGCATCTGGCACGTCATCACCAAGCCTTTCGGCTGGGTGCGCCGCGCCTTCATCTGGAATGGTGAGGCCTACCTGAGCTACAGCCTCGGCGCCCTGAGCTTCATGAGCTTCATCGCCTCGGCCTACATCTGGTTCAACAACACCGCTTATCCCTCGGAGTTCTACGGCCCCACCAACGCCGAAGCCTCCCAGGCTCAGAGCTTCACCTTCCTGGTGCGTGACCAGCGGCTCGGTGCCAACATCGGTTCGGCCATGGGCCCCACCGGTCTGGGCAAGTACCTGATGCGCTCCCCTACCGGTGAGATCATCTTTGGTGGTGAAACCATGCGCTTCTGGGATTTCCGTGGTCCCTGGCTGGAGCCCCTGCGTGGCCCCAATGGTCTGTCCCTCGACAAGCTGCAGAACGACATCCAGCCCTGGCAGGTGCGTCGTGCGGCCGAGTACATGACCCACGCCCCCAATGCCTCCCTCAACTCCGTGGGTGGCATCATCACTGAGCCCAACTCAGTGAACTTCGTCAACATCCGCCAGTGGCTGGCCTCCACGCAGTTCGTGCTGGCCTTCTTCTTCCTGGTGGGTCACCTCTGGCACGCCGGCCGCGCTCGCGCCGCCGCTGCCGGTTTTGAAAAGGGTATCGACCGTCAGGCCGAGCCCACCCTGGCGATGCCGGACCTCGACTGATTTCGCGATCAGCCCTGGTGTCATCGACACTCCATCAGCCCCCATGCAAGTGGGGGCTTTTTGCTGGCCAGCGGTTTGGCGGCTAACGGCTTGTCGGCTAACGGTTTGCCGGCTAGCGAGTTGCCGGCTAATGATTTCCCGGCTGACGGTTCGCTGGCCTGCGGTTTGTGAAGCAGCAGTTGTCCGGGAGCAGGTTTGGCTGGGCGGCCACACGTTTGATACCCCCCGACTGACTGCAGGGCGCTCAGAACTGGCGTCAAGACAAGCTGCTGCCTCAGAGCCGCCGATCGTTTCCTGGAGCGCGCCTCAGGCCGAAGAGGCCAGGGCCGCCAGCCAGCGGCGCAGCAGCGGCAGGCTCAGGCCGATCACGTTGCTGTAGCAGCCTTCGATCCGCTCGACCAGCAGGCCGCCCCTTCCCTCCAGGGCAAAGCCACCGGCGCAGGTCAGGGGTTCACCGCTGGCCACATAGGCTGCGATCGTGGCTTTGTCGACGGCGGCGAACTGGATGCGGGTGGTGACGGTCTCGAGCACGCGGGAACCATCGGCGCCGATCAGGCAGTGGCCGGTGTGCAGCTCCGCCCAGCGACCGGCCATCAGCCGCCAGCGCTGGCGGGCCGTTTCGGCGTCGGCGGGTTTGCCGTACACCTGGCCTTCCAGGACCAGCAGCGAATCGCAGCCCAGCACCGCCTGACAGCCTTGCCCAGACTGAAAGCCCAGTACGCACGGCAAGGTCTGATTCAGCCGCTCGATCGACGTGGTTCCGGCATTGCTGTCGAGGGCCAGAGCCTCCGCCTTGGCCTGGGCCAGTAGCTGAACCAGCCGTCGGGGTTCGGGGTCGCGGATCGTCTCCTCGTCCACCCCGCTGACCAGGGCCCGATGGGGGATGGCCGCCTGCTCCAACAGGCGGCGTCGGGCCGGCGAGGCCGAGGCCAGCAACAACATCAGCCAATGGAGTCTTCAGCCACCATCCCACGGTTTGGCTACCTTTGACCCCATTGATCAGATCAAACGACATGGGTCCACGCCTCCGGTTCCACCCTCTGCGGCCGCTGCTCGGGGTGCTGGGGGTGGCTTCACTGCAGAGTGCCGGGCTGGCCCTGGAAATGCCCCGTCCTGGCGTGGTCTGCGACAAGAGTCAGCGCATCTGCTACGACAGCCAGGGGGCGTCCGTCAGCCAGACCCGGCGGACTTATGGAGAAAAGGCGGAGCGGGATCTGCTGCGCCAGATTTCCGGTCGGCCGCCTGTCCAGGATTTCCAGTTCAGTGGCGGTGAGGTCTGCAGCATCAATCGCCGCACCTGCTGGGATGATGGCTGGCAACGGCTCAATGTCAGCAACCGCCTCACCCGCCAGCTGTTCGGCAACAGCGGCGGCGGAGCTGGCGGCGGCAATCTCCCCGGAGAGAGCACCTGCCAGCTGCTGCAGAGGGGTCGAAGCGTGTTCACTGGTGGCTGTCGTCTCAGTCGCCGCCAGGGTTTCGCCGGTAGCGCCTATGTGGTCGAAACCCGTGACGGCCGCCTCTACAGCTTCTACAAGCAGGGGAATGGCCAGCTGGTGCTGCGCGACGCCACCGGCACCTGGCCGGTGGCCTACGCCACTCGTGCCAATGGCCTGGCGTTCCGCTGGTCCGATCTGCGGTTGGAGGCCAGCCGCGGCTATGGAAGTGGCGACGGCAGTGGTGGGGGCAGCGGCAATCCCTGGGGGAATCCCCATGGCGCCAGTCCCGGCTACGGCCGCAGCGGTCCAGACCAGCACGCTGCCCCCACCGTCAACACGCTCGAGGGGCTGCTGAACAGCCTGTTCAACTGAATACCTCGCCTGTGACTGCTGATTCTCAGGGCGGGCCCGAACCCACCCAGGACACTGACGATCGCTGGGCCCGGGATCGGGCCGCCCGCTCCCTGACCTGCCTGCCGTTCCGCAGGGCCTTCTATGAAGAGCTCAGCGCCCGGGCCATCAGCAGCACTGAACTGGGCGCCCGCGCCGACGCCGCGTTGTTGGTGTTTGTGCCCTTCGCCGTGGAGCGGGCGGAGGATCATTTCATTTGGTTAATCCGGCTCGGGGTGCTGAGGCGCGAGGTGGATGGCCAGGGCCTGACCGAGCGGGTGCGGCTCACACCGCTGGGCAGGACCGTGATCAGTCGCTGGCCTGGCGAGATTCCCAGGGCCGGCCTGCGCCAGGTGATCCGCGAAACAGTCCTGCGCCATTGGCCTCGCCTGTGAGCCTCCCCCTCTCCGGCAGCCTGCCGCCACTGATGGTGCTCGGCACCAGCAGTGGCGCCGGTAAGACGCTGATGACCGCAGCCCTCTGCCGGGTGCTCAAGCGCCGCGGCGAGACACCGCTGCCCTTCAAGGGCCAGAACATGAGTCTCAATGCCTGGGTGGATCAGGCTGGCGGCGAGATGGCCTACTCCCAGGCCCTGCAGGCCTGGGCGGCGGGCCTGGAGCCCCAGGTGGCGATGAATCCGGTGCTGCTCAAGCCGCGCGGTGACAGCACCAGTGAGGTGATTCATCTGGGCCGTTCGGTCGGTACGGTCCGAGCCGAGCACTATTACCGCGACTGGTTCAAGCCGGGCTGGGCGGCGATCCGCTCCGGCCTGGTCGAGCTGCAGGACTGCTATCCGGCGGGGCGGCTGGTGCTGGAGGGGGCCGGCAGTCCGGTGGAGGTGAATCTGCAGCCGCGCGATCTCACCAACCTGCGCCTGGCCCAGTACCTGCGCGCTCGCTGTCTGCTGGTGGCGGACATTGAGCGAGGCGGGGTCTTTGCCCAGGTGGTGGGCACCATGGCGTTGCTGCGCCCGGTGGAGCGGCCCCTGATCCGGGGCATCCTGATCAATCGCTTCCGCGGCCGCCGCCAGTTGTTCGACGAAGGGCGCCGTTGGTTGGAGCACCACACCGGCGTGCCGGTGCTGGGGGTGATGCCCTGGCTGGAGGAACTGTTCCCGCCGGAGGACTCGCTGGATCTGCTGGAGCGCCGGGGCCGCAAGCAGGGGGCCGAGCTGACGATCGCCGTGCTGCGTCTGCCCTCGATGAGCAACTTCTCGGATCTCGATCCCCTGGAGGCCGAACCCACCGTGCAGCTGCGCTGGCTCAAGCCGGGCGAGGAGCTGGGCCGGCCCGATGCCGTGATCCTGCCCGGCAGCAAGCAGACCCGGCGCGATCTGGCGGCCCTGCAGGCCGAGGGTCTCGATGAACAGCTGCGGACCTACGTAGCGGCAGGCGGCCATGTCTTCGGGCTCTGCGGTGGCCTGCAGATGTTGGGCGCTTCGCTGCAGGATCCCCAGGGGCTGGAGGGTCGCCAGCAGGACGATCGTGACGGGAATCGACTGGCCGGCCTGGACCCCGAATCAGGCGAGCTGAATGTCTGCGATCTCCAGAGCAGGGGTCTGGGCCTGTTGCCGCTTGAAACCCTCTATGCCGGCAACAAAACCCTGCGCCAGTGCCGTGCTCAGGCGCTCTGGCCCGCCGGAGCGGCCCTGGAGCTCGAAGGTTTTGAACTGCATCACGGCGTCAGCCGCCTGGTCCGGTCCGGGAGCGCCGGCCATGACCCCTCCAGCGGCAGCCTTCCGCAGGCGGACGCCCAGCCCTTCAGCAGCCAGGAAGGGCTGGGTTGGTGGCGGCGTTCCGGGGTGCAGGGCGGCCTGGTGGCCGGGACCTATCTGCATGCGGTGTTTGAGAACGGCCCCTGGAGACGGCGTTGGCTCAACCAGCTGCGCCAGCGTCGCGATCTGCCGCCTCTCAGCGAAAACCAGCCGCACCACGCCCGCCAGCGGGAGGCGCTGCTGGATCGGCTGGCGGATGCGCTGGAGCAGTATGTGGATTTGGGGCCGCTGCTCGTCTGACTCTCCGGGCCCGGCGAGTGCCAGCTGCCAGCATCCTGCCCAATCCTTCAAAGGCGGAGCTCAGACGTGTCCAAGTCCCCGGTTGTGATCCGCTGGCCCGATGGCCGCACCACGGAGACCCCCCCCGGCCGCGACTGGTTGCTCGTCGCCCGTGAGGCCGGCGTCACCATCCCCACCGGTTGCCTGGGCGGCAGCTGTGGCGCCTGCGAAATCGAGGTGAATGGCCAGGTGGTGCGGGCCTGCATCGCCACCGTGCCCGGCTGCAAGCAGGGGCTTCTGCAGGTGGAGGTGATCAGCGATCCCTACTGGTGAGCCCGCCCTTGGCACCGCGCTGGATGTGACTGTGCTCCTCCAGCGCGGTTGGGGGATCAAGGCTCGGTGCGCTGTCGAGAGTGCCGGGCCAATGGGCTGGTTCGTTGGGGGATTGGCAATCCTGACGGCTGCTGAGGGGCAGGCCTCCTTGGGCTGATCACGCTGTGATCAAGCCCCCCCCCAGCAGCACCTCGCCGGCGTAGAACACCGCCGCCTGACCGGGGGTGATCGAGAATTGGGGTTCGGCAAACTCCAGGCGACAGCGGTGGGGGCGACCACTGGCCCGGTCGCGCTCTGTCGGCTGCAGGGGGGTCAGCCGTGCTGGTTCGGGTTCGCTGCGATAGCGCACCTGGGCCATCACCTCGATGGGCGCTGTCGGCGCTGCCATCGACAGCCAGTTCACGGCCCCGACCTCGCAGTGCTGGCGGGCCGCCTGAGCCCGCGGTGCCACCACCACCCGGTTCATGGCCCCATCCAGCCGCACCACGTGCAGCGGCTCACTCCAGGCCACCCCCAGACCCTTGCGCTGGCCGATCGTGAAATGCTCAAGGCCATCGTGGTGCCCGAGCACCGTGCCATCGCTGAGCACGATCTCCCCGGGCCTTGGCGGCAGATAGGCATCCAGAAACGCCTTCATCGAGCCGTGGTGATCGGCGAGGCACAGATCCTGGCTCTCCGGTTTCGTGGCGGTGCGCAGCCCCAGGAGCGAGGCCTCCGCTCTGGTGTCGGACTTGCTGAGTTCGCCGAGTGGAAACACCAGCCGGCCCAGGATCGTCTGGGGCAGGTCGTAGAGGAAATAGCTCTGATCCTTGCGTGCATCCAATCCCCGCAGCAGTTGGTGGCGCCCGCTGGCATCGCCGGGCACGGGCAGGGAATCACCGGATCGGGCGTGCCGCACCCGGGCGTAGTGCCCCGTGGCAAGGCGGCCGATGCCCCGTTCGGCCTCCGCCCAGGCCAGCATCGGGCCAAATTTCACCTCGCGGTTGCAGCGCGAGCAGGGCAGGGGCGTCACCCCGGCGGCGTAGCCCTCCACCAGAAACGTGACAATCTCGGCCTGGAAGCGCTCCCGGCTGTCCACGATGTGATGGGGGATCCCCAGCTGCTCGCAGATGCCGGCCGCATCCACCAGTCCCTCGGCACAGCACGCCCCCTTGCCGCTCATCAGCCACAGGGTCAGTCCCTCCACCTGCCAACCGGCGGCCACCAGCAGCGCCGCTGTCAGCGAGCTGTCCACCCCGCCGGAGAGCCCAACCGCCAGTCGATGCTCACCGGGCCAGCTGCGCAGGCGCTCCAGAGCGGCTGCCCCAGCCGGGGTCGCGCTGCCGGCCGCCGTCAGCGGCACCGCTGCCATTTCATCGGGAAGGCGAGGTCCAGGTGGCTGGGGCGCGGTCTGCACGCTGGGGGCATCAAGGGATTGATCAGCCAACCCTGGCTGGGAGGGAGTGACCGGCACGCTCACGGACATCCCTGGATGTCCCCTACAGATGCCCCCATCATGGAAGCTGCCCTGCCGCGCCGTCGTGCACCCCTCCCTCGCCTGGCCCGCCGCCGATGCCGACCACCTGCTGGTGACGGCGGCCCAGATGGCGGCTCTGGAGGCGCAGTTGTTCGCCAGCGGCCTGCCGGTGGAGGCCCTGATGGAGAAGGCGGCCCTGGCCATCAGTGCTCGCCTGCTGGCGCGCGCAGGGTCTGACAGGGTCGGCTTGATCGCGCCGGGACAGGCGGTGCTGGTGCTGGTGGGCCCCGGTCACAATGGGGGGGACGGGCTGGTGATCGCCCGGGAGTTGCAGCTGGCGGGGATCCGGGTGCGGATCTGGAGCCCGTTCGAGCGCCACAAGCCGCTCACCGCTGCCCAGCTGCGCCATGGGCTCTGGCTGGGGATTCCCCGGCTCGAGGCTGATCCCGATCCCGCCGATCCGGAGCTCTGGATCGATGCCCTGTTCGGCATCGGTCAGAGCCGAGCGCCTGCCGAATCGCTGCAGACGCTCCTGGAGACGAGGCAGTCCCTGCGGCCAGGGTCCCTGCTGGCGGTGGATGGACCCACCGGTCTCTGTGCGGACAGCGGTCGCCTGCTGGGCCGGGGCGGGGCTACCGCAGCACTCACCTGGAGCATCGGCCTGATCAAGCGCGGCTTCATCCAGGACGTCGCCCTGGCGCGGGTGGGACAGCTGGAGCGCATCGACCTGGGGCTGCCCCAGGTCTTGCTGGCCTGCTTGCCCGCTCCTGCTCCGTTGGCCCTGTCGGGCCGCGATGGCCCCCTGTCCCCCCGGCCGCGAATCGATCCCGCTGCCTCCAAATACGGACGCGGTCGCCTGCTGGTGGTGGCCGGCAGCCGCCGCTTCCGTGGTGCCACCCACCTGGCGCTGGCGGGAGCCAGTGCCTCCGGCTGCGGCAGCCTGCGGGCGGCCGTGCCGCGGGAGCTGGCGGCAAGCCTGTGGATGGCTCACCCCGAGGTGGTGCTGGCAGCTGAACTGGGGGCTACGGCGGCGGCGGGGCTGGATCTGGCTCCCCTGGCGGCCCAGGATTTCGATCGTCTCGATGCGATCCTGCTGGGTCCAGGCCTGGGCGGTCTCGATCAGTCTCCGGAGCCGCAGGGCCCGAAGGCGATTCAAGGCCTCAGTCCGCTGCATGCAAGCGAGGCCAGCGAGGGGAGCCAGGGTCTCAGTGACGTGGCGGTTGATCGCGCTCCTCTGCGAGCCGAGGGTTCGGAGCTGGGGCCTGTCCTGGTGGGATCCGCCAGCGGCGAGGCCAGCCTCTGGAGCCGGCTGCAGGTGTTCCCGGGGCTGTTGGTGCTCGATGCCGATGGCCTCAACCGTCTGGCTCGCCGCTGCAGCCAGGCTCAGGCTGAACATGGCGGCCTGGATCCCAGCTCGGGTCGCAGCCCTGGTCGCAGCCCTGGTCACGGCGGCGAACTCAGCTCCGCGAATGGAGGGGGGCAGGACGCTGCGGGCTGGTTGCGACGTCGCCTCGGCCCCACCTGGATCACGCCCCATGCGGCGGAGTTCGCACGCTTGTTTCCAGCCTTGCAGGATCTGGAGCCGTTGCAGGCGGCCTCGGAGGCGGCTCGAAGTAGTGGCGCTTCGGTGCTGCTGAAGGGAGCTCGCAGTGTGGTGGCGGCGGCGGATGGGCGCTGCTGGCAACTGCTGGAGGCGGCTCCTCAGGCGGCCCGGGCCGGTCTCGGCGACGTGCTGGCCGGCTATGCGGCGGGGCGTGGGGCCCAGGCCCTGGCTCATGGCATGGGCCAGGGCGGGTCGACCAATGCCTGCGTGGCGGCGGATGCCGCGTTGCTGGCGGCGGTGGCCCTGGCCCATGCCCAGGCAGGCCTTCGTTGTGTTGAACGCGATGGAGCCGGCGGGGCCAGTCCTCAGGCGGTGGCATCAGATCTGCGGCAGTTCTGAAGTCAGGGCGATCGCTGCCCTGAAGGTATCAAGGGTCAAAATCCCGTCAATGTCGGGATGAAGTTGTCATTTCGAGACCAAAGCAGGCTTTTCTGCCCCTTGTACGCAGTGATTTTGATGGTTTTGCGTTGTCATGTGATTAAAACCTTAAAGGATATTGAGCCTATTCCCAGGAAAATCAAATGCGTGTAAAAATCTTCGAGTTTCCCGCAACTCTTCATGACTCTCTCCTCCGTCAAGGTCAGTGGCGGCTCCAGCCGGAGGGGTTCTGATTCCATGACCTGGTATCTGG
>JBAPUA010000151.1:0-4676 GCA_049282435.1 Cyanobium sp.
CTGCAGCGCGTTCGATCGAACTGGTGTGGTCAGGCCCTGATGCGGGAGCAGGGTCGGTCACCCGCGATCAGTCGGTGCTGATTCGTCAGTTGGTAGAGCGCGCCGAACAGCGCCTGCTGCTCACCACTTACGCCTTCTACAACGGGCCCTTCATCAAAGAGTTGTTCCAGCTGATCCGCACGCGCATGGTGGCTCACCCGACGTTGCACGTGCGCATGGTCTGCAACATCCACCGGGATCGTGGCGACACCTCCAGCCCTGAGACCTTGATCCGCAAGTTTCAGCAGCAGACCTGGTCGCGCCTTTGGCCTGAACCGCCTGCTCCTGCGGTGTTCTTCGACCCCCGTTCCCTATCACTTGAACGAGAGAAAGCTGTCTGTCACGTCAAGGCAGTGGTGGCAGATGAAGAGTTGCTCGTCACCAGCGCCAACCTGACCGATGCCGCCCAGCTCTCCAACTTCGAGCTGGGCCTCCATCTCGGCAGTTCCGCCCATGCTGATGACGTCTGGGATCATTTCGAACGCCTGATCCAACAGGGTCTCCTGCAGTCCGTTGGTTGAGTTCTGCGGTTGATCAGAACCGCCGGATCTATCCAACATCCGTTCAGAGGCCTTTCGCGGAGTTCCCAGAGCTGGTGACCGCGTCGATCCAGCCAGAGCCCTCGCTGCCCTTATGCAACTGGCGGGCGAGGAGCTCCGCCGCGACTTCTATGCCGTGCTCTCCCGCTTCCGCTCATACAGCCCCAAGGAGCTCAGCGCCCTCTGGCTCCAAAGGGATCGCTACCGGGCCCAGCAGTGGCCGGAGCAATGGATCGCCTCCCTCCTCGGCGAGCGGGTGCATTCAGGTCCATCAGCGATTCGGCTCACGTCCGCCTAACAGTTCGATTGGGTGGTCCATGGGCTGTGATCCTGCAGCACCGGCAGTGGGAGAGGGGGTTGGTCACCGGACCGGCGCACACCCACCGCATCCCTCGGCCGGTCCTCGCGCCGCGTCAAGGATCAGGCCGTGCGCCCTCCTGCGTCGGGCGTCCTTGCCCCGGCGCTGCGGCCGGCCGGTGGGGGTGGGGTTCTTCGCCGTCTCCCAGATGGCTTCCCTCTCTTCCTCCCCCTCCCGCCGCCAGAAGCCGGCAGGCCAAGCCCTCAGCCGGTCTGCCCTCAAGGCCCGTGATGCCTTGGTGCTGGAGCACCTGCCCTTGGCCGATGCCATCGCCTCAGCCACTGCCCGGCGCCTGTTTCCGCTGGTGGAGCGCGCGGATCTGATGCAGGTGGCCCGTGAGGCCCTGGTTCGCTCCGCCCCCCGCTGCAGAGCTGGCGAGCCGCCAGCTCCCTATCTGCGCCGCTGCATCACCGGCGCCCTGCAGCATCATCTGCGCGATCGGGTGCGGCTGGTGCGCATTCCCCATCGCCTGCATGAGCAGGGCCAATGCCCGCTGGGGCACTTCAGCCTTGATGCCCATGCCGAGGGCGAGCCGTGCCTGCTCGATCAGCTGGCTTCCCCTGAGCCCGAGCCCGCTTCCAGCGAGGCCGAGCAGCAGCTGGCGCTGGAGCAGCTCGTCGAGCAGCTGCCTGCCCCCCAGGCCACGGCCCTGAGGCTCACGCTCCTTGAGGGCCTGTCGCTGCGGGCTGCAGCCGAGCGGCTTCAGATCAGCGCCATGTCAGTGCAGCGGGCTCAGAAGAAGGCCATCTCTGCCCTGTGCCAGCAGCTCGCTGGTGGGGGCTGAGGCCCCTCCCTGCAGCTGGGCCGTGGGCTGGCCTGGCAATGGCCCATGGAGGGCTGGCCGATCTGCCTGCGGCGGCCCCACTGATGCCGATGGCACCACCGCAACTGAGCAGCAACACCGCCCCGATCCTTGCCCTGGTCGGGGCTGAGATCCTCTCGCTGATGGCCTTTGTGGGGGTCTGCGAGGTCCGCGCCAAGGACATCGCCCTGTGTGAGAGCCGCTGGGCCCTGGCGCTGCCGGCCATTGCCCTGGCGGGCCAGTCGGCCGCCACCTACTTCATGGACTCCGGCCGCGCCGGGGCCAGGGGCCCAGTTGGCCAGGGTCCTGGCCCGGGTGGCGGCGGCCCCGATGGCGGCATCCCGGCTGGCGTGGTGCGACACCTGCCGCCAAGGAACCGGCTCGGGCAGTTCCGCAGTGGCGCCAACGATGAGGACGGGGACGATGCGCTGGCTGCTTGATCTGGCCATCGCCTTCCTGGCACTGGGGGTGCTGGAGGCCGTGGTGAAACCACTGGCGCGGCGGTTTGTGCAGCGCCGCATCCTGAGTGTTGCGCCGCTGCTGTTTCGCCAGCTCGATCCCCTGCTGCCGGGGTTGCTGCAGCGCTGCTCGGGCGCCGAGCTGGAGCAGGTGGTGCGCCAGAAGCTGGAGGCCCTCACCGGTGAGAGCTGGGCCAGTGACGGCCTGGGGCCGCTGTTTGCCCTGTTTGACCCGCGGGCAGCAGCCGACCATGCCCTCGGGCAGATGGGCGATGAGGCCTTCTCAGCCTGGCTGGACGGGGCGTCGCCGGAGGAGCTGGAGCGGTGGCAGCCATGAGCAGGCAAAGCAAGGCTGCGGTGCCCACCGCCAACTACGTCAGCCACTACGACCCGGCCAAGAGCCATCACCGCGCCTGGCTGCAGGCGGTGCTGGATCAGCTGACAGCACTGGATCCAGCCGCGCTGGCTGAGGGCAGTGAACTGCGGGACCTGTGGAAGGCAGCGGTGGAGACCAAAGCGCAGCAGGCGTGGCCGGAAAAACCGGCCACGACCACTGAGTTCCCGGCGGCCATCGCAGTGGCCCTGCCGCTGGTCAAGGAGTTCGAGGGCTGCCGGCTCACCGCCTACCCCGATCCCGAGACCGGCGCTGAGCCCTGGACCATCGGCTGGGGCAGCACCACCTACGGCGACGGTTCACCGGTCAAACGCGGCGATCGGATCAGCCAGGAGCAGGCCGATGCCCTGCTGGCCGGCCGCCTGGAGCGGGACCATCACCTGCTGACCCAGCGCATTCCCCGCTGGGTGGAGCTGGGCACCAACCAACAGGCTGCCCTGCTGTCGTTCACCTACAACTGCGGCCCGGGCTGGTTCGGCAGCAAGGGTTTTGCGACGCTCACCAAGCAGCTGCAGGCCGGCGAGCTGGAGCAGGTGCCCGCAGCTCTGATGCTCTACGTCAACCCCGGCGGCCCCAGCGAGGCCGGCCTGCGGCGGCGCCGCAAGGCAGAGGCCGCGCTCTGGAGCGCATCCCCCATTCGGGTGATCAGCACCCCCCCGGCAGGGGAAGGCGTGATCCGCCATCTCAACCCGCTGGTGGGGGTGCCCCGGTTCAGTCAGCGCGACTCCGCCCAGCTGGCCCAGCGCGACCGCAGCTGCTTCTCCTCCAGCTGCGCCATGCTCCTGGAGGCCATCAAGCCCGGCACGCTCAAGGGCGCCAATGGCGACGACCAGTACCTGGCGGTGGTGCAGCGCTTTGGTGACACCACCGATGCCAACGCCCAGCTGCGTGCCCTTGCCCATTTCGGCCTCATAGCCCGGTTGGTGCAGAACGCGGATTTCCAGCTGATCGAGCAGCAGATCAGCCGCGGCATCCCGGTGCCCTGCGGCTACATCCACCGGGGCCCTGTCGATCGGCCCACTGGCTCAGGCCATTGGCTGATCGTCTATGGCCACACCCCCACCCATGTGGTGGTGAACGATCCCTGGGGTGAGCCGGATCTGATCCACGGCACCACCCTCAATGCCAAAGGGATGGGGCTGAGTTTCAGCAGGCTGAACTTCGGCAAGCGCTGGATGGTGGAGCCGATCGGCGGTGGTGCCTATCGCTATGCACCCGGCATGGGCTGGGCCGTGGTGGTGGACAGCTTCCGCTGAGGCCCAGAAGAGCGCTTCTTCTGTGGACTCAGCCGCAATCAACACCTCAGCAACAACGGAGACTTTTCACTGCATGGGTCCCACACCACAGAGCCATGGGCCCCTACGAAACCGGTTTCTTCCTTGAGGCCTGCCGCCTGCGCGGCAGCAGCGTCCAGCCCTATCGCTCCCTTCACCCGGAGATCACCGGCGCCGTTCGCGCGGTCAGCGAGGAGCTGGCTGCAGAAGGCCTTCCAGCCCACGCCCGTGCCGAGTTGCTGGAGCGCATCGCCAGCCGCATTCACGCCATGGAGCCCGAGCTCGATGCGCAGAGGCGCCGTCGCCGCGTCGAACGCCAGCTGCAGCGGCTGCTCAACAGCTGAGCAACAGCGCGGCGTTCACCATCCGTTCCTGCGGTCAATCCCCCTCTCCACCCACAGCCATGCCCACGTCGATGCAACCAACCTCCAGCAACAGTCACAACGTCTTTGTGTACGGCACGCTTAAGCGCGGCCAGGTCAACCACGACTGCCTGAGCGGCAGCACCTACCTGGGCCGGCGGCGTTTGATCGGCGCCCAGCTTCACGACCGGGGCCCCTACCCGATGGCCCTGCTCACCGGCGGCAGTGATGCCGTGATCCATGGCGAGCTCTTCCGCGTCAGCGATGCGGGCCTGCGCCGCCTCGACCAGCTGGAGGGCTATCCCGGCTTCTACGACCGCAGTGAGCTGCAGCTCAGCGATGGCAGCACCGCCTGGGTGTATCACGGCACCAGCGAGCAGGTGGCTCCCCATCCCGTCATTCCCCATGGGGATTGGGACACCACCCCGGTGCTGCACTACGGCTCCAACC
>JBAPUA010000152.1:0-3077 GCA_049282435.1 Cyanobium sp.
GCTCAGAACAAGCATTTTACCTCATCAGTGAAAATCAGAACTCATAGATTTTATTGCAATCTCAGTAGAAAGCTCGGCAAAGTTTAAGTTATATTTTCGAGTCAAATCCACGAAAGGCTGCCAAGGCAAATCAGGCCAGGCAGCTTTTTTATGCATTTCTTTGTGCTGGAGTGATAATTGTTAGTTTAGTGGTGGTTCTCCGAACAGGGTCACTGATTGGCCCTTTGCCACGGCTGATCCTCCCGAGTTACACCGCTTACAGGGACGTTGCTTTGGCGTTCTACGCGGGCGGGCAGCCCATGCAATTCCAGCTGAGGCTATTTTGAGTCTTTTGTCTGCTCTTCTGGAGCGAACAGGCCAACGGTTGCTGAAGCGCCGCTGACTTTGCGTAGCCGGCTTGTCTCGATTGCCCAGCTGGTCAGGGTCTCCGCAGTTCTGGATCACCCCTCCGTCATCCCCAGCTCGGCCGCCATGTGGGCCTCTGTGACGATGGTCTGAGGGCTGCCGCTCAGGGGCTTGAACTGCTGCGTCAGGCGCAAATGCAGCCTTCCCGCACCTGTCATCGTGGTGACAAGGCCGCCGCTGGTGAGGCCGTCGATCACGACCCGGTTCTGGGGGGCTCCAGTGCTGAGCTGACCATCGAGCCCAAAGGCTGGGCCGCAACGCATCAGTACCGAGCCCCGCCAGATCGAGCTCGGGGGTGCACCCAGCGAGTAGGTGATCGTGCCCTGGGCCGTGAGCAACCGCAGCAGGGGCTGCCTTCCCGCCAGGGCACAACTGGGCAGGATTGTGCCGGTGGCACCCAGCTCCACCCGTTTGGCAAGCTGCAACTCTCCCCGGATCAGCTCCAGGGTGCGGCGTTGCAGCGTGCGCTCCCGCAGCAGCCGTTGCAGCCGCTCGCTGGTGGTGCCGTGGGCCAAAAGGGCCTGCAGCATCAAGGTGGACAGCAGCAATCCCAGTCCCAGGGCAAGTAGCAGCTCCACCAGGGAAAATCCCGCCATCGCTCGTCTGTGGATCCTCGTTCCGGTCATCGGCGTCACGACTTAAAGAGCGGCATCCGGCTTGCAGGTGCTGTCCAGCCAGCGCCCCACCCGCACCACCCCGAGGGGCAGGGACATCACCAGACAACGCACTAGCTCCGTGCCTGCCGCGGCGATGCGGACGGTGCCGCCATCGAGCACCAATCCATTGCTGCTGAAGCGGATCGGGTCGGGCAGGTTGTGCTCGATCCGCACCACCGGATCAGCGATGCCTTCACCCAGGCCCAGGCGCTCGTCCTGGCAAGCCGGCAGGCTGCCCGCCTGCGGTGCCTGCCAACCAGTATCCCTGAACCGCAGGGCACAGGGGCGCCCCTGCCGGCTGGCCGCCGCCCGGCCCAGCTCCAGGCCCACAACCAGGCGGCGAGTGGCGCTTTCCACTTGTTCCCGGGCCAAATCCCGGCCCGCCTGCAGCAGGCCAACCGTGGTGACAATCCCGAGCAACGCCACCACCACCAGCAGCTCTGCCAGGGTGAAACCAGCCACTGCCCGGCGCTCACGCGAATCCAAGAGGCACCTCCGGACTCGACGGCGGCGGACAGAGCCCGAAAGCGGCGGGATGGTAGATCCGCTGCCGAGTCTGAGTCAGTCCTTCGACCGCCAGCCGCAGCTGCAGGGCATCGCCGGAGGGCACCAGAGAGAGCTCCTTGCGCAATTCTGGTGCTGCTGGTGTGGTCGCCTGCAGCACCAGCAACCAGCGTCCGGCAGCCAGCTCGCAGGTCGCCATCGGGGCCGTCTGGCGAACCTCGCTGCGCAACACACTTTCGAAAGCCACCATCTCAGCCTCAAGCAGGTCGGAGCGCTGCTGCCGCCGCTCCAGCTCCAGCACCGATGCGGAGACCCGATCCAGCAGTTGAAGCGAGGCTGCTGCAGCCAAGCTGAACACCAGGGAGGCGGTGACCGTTTCCGTGAGCGTCATGGCGCGATCCCCCTCAGGCCGAGCAGGCGCAGATCCCGCACCTGGGGAGGAAGGCCTTGCAGGGCCACCGCAAAGGCCGAACGCAGCGGCGGCTTGCCATCGCTGGGCCGCAGCTCCAGCAGCATCTCCGCACCGGCCACCGGATCAGCCCCGAGTGGATCCGCCGCCACCGCCTGCGGCCGCCAGCCGACAAGCTGATAGGGGATAGCGTTCACATCACCCCGGGCCAGACTGGTCAGCTGGGTGGCATTGACACAAGCGGCCCCAGACCACTGGTCCAGAGCAAGAGGCAACAGACACGGGTACTGGCGCTGAAGAGAGGCCACCAGCTGCTGCGCCGCTGACATCAGATTGTCTTCCGCCTGCCTCATGCGCGCTACCGCGGCCAGGCGCTGGGCGCTTTGCAGCGCCACGGTCTGCATCGACAAACAGCCCAGCAACAGCAGCAGGGAGGCCAGCGATGCCAGCGGCAGCAGAAAACCAGTGGCCGGAATGCTCCTGGGTCTGAAGACCGCCGGCATCCCCAGGCTTCGATGAGGGCGAGCCGTCATGGCAGTAAAGGGAAAGCAACGACCTTGTCAGCATTCCCAGGGCCGGACCCGGGCCTCAGACCAGTCGGGATCGCCGCTGCGCCAGTTCACTCACCCAGCCCCCCAGGACTGCCTGAAAGTCCTGTCAACTAGGAGTTTGTTGCGCATAGATTTGTTATGGGCAAATTAACAAATGATGAGACAAGTGCGGGCTGATGCTGAGATTGGATCCGGCGGCGCTTCGCTGACTTGCCCGCAAAACGCAGTCACTCTAGTCAAATTGAGCTGATTCTCGTTGTCAGCTCAGTCTCGCTCGGATAAACTTGCGCCAAAAGATGACTGGAATGGGTCTGCTGCGTGTGTCCGCTGACGTCCGCGATCTTTGCGCAACAGGCCCGCCAGTGTGCGGTCCCGGAAATAACAACTAAAATAAGGAGTCTCTCTTGAGGGGAGTCGTTCCATGGCAGTTGGTCGCCCAATGCCGCCGCTAGTGTACCGTCCCGGAGATGCGCGAGCAAAGTCTTTGTAGCTTTTCAAAGATCGAGTCCGCTGTGGCGGTCCAGATGAATGGAGCGGTATTTTTGTTGTAGG
>JBAPUA010000153.1:0-3893 GCA_049282435.1 Cyanobium sp.
GCCTCAAGGGCAAAGCCATGGGGCACCAGGGCCTGGGCGAGCCCCTCAAAGGTGCCGCCATGGCCGCCGATTCCATGCACACAGACCAGCACGGCCCGGGGCTGATCCAGCGGGCGCCAGAAGCGGCAGGCCAGGGGACGATCACCCCAGCCCTGCAGCGTGCCCTGCCCTTGCCGCAGGAGGTTGTCAGGCTCGAGGCAGACCATGGCCTTCATGATGGGGAGGAACGGCGCCAGCTGGCCAGACCAGCAACAGAATGGCTGGCAGCCCAGAGCCAGGATGCGCCGGTCCGATCCGGTCGGGGCCCAGCCAGTGCATGGCTCCCGAACACCCCACCCGCCCCATCAGGCGGTCGGCGCGAGACTTCTACAGTGACAGACCGATCAAGGCTGGGCCATGGACCTGGTGAGGTTCCATCTCTCCATTCCCTGCCACGATCTTGAGGTCACCCGGCGTTGGTATGTGGAGGGCCTTGGCTGCACGGCCGGGCGCCGCAGCGACCAGGCGCTGATTCTTGAGCTGGGGGGCCATCAGCTGGTGGCCCAGCAGCTGCCGCCGGAGCGCTGCGAACCGGTTCAGCCGGGGATCTACCCCCGGCATTTCGGGCTGGTGTTCGCAACGGCTCAGGCCTGGCAGGAGCTGCTGGAACGGGCGCGGCTGCGGGGGCTGCGCTTCGGCGTTGAGCCCCGCTGCCGCTTTGAGGGCGACCAGCTCGAGCACCACACGTTCTTTCTGATCGATCCGAGCGGCAACTGGCTGGAGTTCAAGCACTACCGCGACCCCGAAGCGGCCCTCGGTTGCCGCGACTCTCCCAGGGTCGGCGACGACGAGCTGCGCTGAGCGTTCAACCGCCGCTGGTTGCCGCCGGCGGCGAGGGTAGGGGCCGGGTTTCCAGCTTCAGCAGCACGGCGCCGGAGGCATCCAGCAGTTCGAAGGTCCGATCGACGAAACGCCAGCCCCGCACCCGCTGCAGATCGGCCAGAAAACGCCGTTCGTCGGCCATCACCTCGGGTTCGCACTGGAGCATGGTGCTGTCCATCGTGCTGAAGCTGAGTTGATCCCCCTGCAGGCGATAGGTGCCCTGCAGGCGATTGCAATCGGCACTGCCTGTGACCATGGGGGTGAGGGGATCGAGCCGCAGCTTCACCTCCTGCCGCGCCGCCTGGGGCGACACCGGCTGGCTGGCGGCGGGAGCCTGGAGCCAGGTCACCCCGCGCAGGGGGGCATCGCCCACCGGCACCAGTTGCAGCTGCAAGGGGGTACCGCCTTCCCGAAACACCGGTTGAACCTTGTCAGTGGTGAACAGCAGACGGCCAGCTGCGCTAATCACGGCCCGCACGCTGTAGAAATGGCCGGGTCGCAGCATGCCATCGACATAGGGGATGCGGAAGCGGAACGGCGCCAACCCGGCCGGCTTCAGCCGGGCCTTGCCCAGCAGCACGGCGGTGGTGTCGGCGGCGCCGATCTCCTGCAGCTGGGCCTCGAATAGGGCGTCCTCCGGCACCGGCAACATCACCTTGAGGGTGGCTGTCCCCTCCAGGGATCCAGCCAGCCCGGCGGCAGGAACGGTGATCAGGGCAAACAGCAGCGACGGGAGCGCCAGCGGGACCCACAGCGGCCAACGGCGGGGGACGACCATCTGTGCAGCACCGTGGGTGAAAATCCGCCAAATCAAGCTAAAGCCGACCAGCCGCCGACTAGGGAGGCTCGGGACAACCGCCATGTCCATGACTCTGCCCTGCCACCCGAGAACCTTTGAGGCATCAAGGCTCCATTGACGTTGACCCGGGTTTTCCAGACCTCCCCTGGCCGGTGGCCCCGAGCCGATTGATCCCCTGCAGCATGTCCTCCCTTGCTGCCGCCCATGTCCGCCATCACGGCACGGAGATCGGGCCGCTTGGGGGTGAGCGTCTCGCCGATGGCGGAGACGATGACGGCCAGGGCGGCGACGGGGCGTTGAACTCCTGGGCGAGGGGATCGGGCTTCCCCGCGGAATGCAGGATCTGCACCAGGCGCTGGTAGGTGAAGAAGGTCGTGCGCACCGCCTCAGGGGCGATCAGCGCTTCCCGGGCATCCCCCGATCGCCTGCAACCGCTCCAGGGATCGGTACCCATGCAGGTGCTGCATGGTTTTCAGCCGATCTGGGCAGGCCGCCGCTGGTCGTGGAGCCATGCGTTCATCCAGAGGCATTCGTCAGGGGGTCTCCTGGACGTTGGCGCAGAGTGCGGCCATCATTTCGTCCTCGCCGGCCCGGAACTTGTTTTCGGGGCCTGAAGGTCTCTCCCAGACCTGCCAGCCGCTGTCAGAGCGGAAGCGGTTGACCTTGAGCCGAGCGCAGCTGACGCCGACGATCCAGTGGTTGTCGCTGCCGCCGCACTCAGCCGAGGTGGTGCGAACGCCGTTGCCGGCCAGCTTCCAGCCGCCCCAGTCGTAATTGCAGACGCCATAACGGCGCCAGGCGTTATCTGAGTTGCTGCGAATCCTGTCGAGCAGCGCCTGCTCCTTCGGACTCAAGGGTTTGGAGGGTGGGGGTAACGGCCGCATCAAAGCTACAAGCCCTTCCGTGGCGCTGAGAGCCCCGCCACCCGTAGGGGAGCCGATGCCATTCAGTCCGCCGGAACCACGCACAGCCACGCCACTGCCGCATTCCAACGCCGAAAGGGAACCTCTTTCGCAACCCTCCCAGCGCATGGCGCCCATCGGGGCGATCAGGTCGCGATGGACCCTGACCCGTTCGGCTGGAGCGTTCACCCCATCCCGTTCCAGGGCATCGAGGGGGGCGTTCAGGCGGCGGGGCGCCCGATGGGGCCGCTCCTCCGCTGAAGGTCGCAGGGATATCCCTGCCGAGGGCTGGGCTGCGGGGCTGGGGGGGGCGGGCCAGCTGGCGCCGCCACTGCCCACAGGGTTCCTACCCACAGGCATGGTTTGGCGGAGCGCCGCTGACGACTGGCTCAGACGCACCTGGCTACCGACGACCAGCCGGGCCGTCTCCAGGCCGGGATTGAACCGCAGCAACTCCGCCAGGGTCAGGCCGTAGCGATGGGCCAGCATCATCAACGTGTCGCCGAGGCGAACGACCCCCCAACTCAGCGTTGGCGGAGGTGAGGAGGGAAGGGGGTTGGCCAGGCCTGCGCCGGCTGGATCGATGGAGGGAATGCGAACCCGTTGCTGGTCAAAGCTTTCCGGCAGGGCCAACAGGTCCCCGGGATGGAACAGGTGGTCCTTGGCAACCCGGTTGAGCCTGGCGAGCTGGCTTTCGTTGAGGTTGAGCTGGGTAGAAAGTTCGTTGATGGTGGTGGTCTTCGTGACCTTCACCCACAACTTCTCGGGCGAGGTCAATACTTGCGGCTTTGTCCTCAATGGCTCTGAAGCGAGCGGGGGTGCCGCCAGAAGTTGTGTTGCCGATGTGTTCTCACCAGGCACCGATGCCACGGCTGGTCCGGCGATCAACAGCGGAATGGTCTGCAGGATGGCGCGTTTCATAACTCCTGCTCTCGGCGTCCACCAACCTAAACCAAGTCATGGGCCACGGGATACAACGTTGGATTGGACAAAAAGCGGGTTGTGGAATCAGGCGCATCTGATCATTCCCGCCTGCCCTTGGCTTTGACGGCTGCTCGCTTCTGCTAGAGGGGATGAAAAAAGCGGGACGAGCGATGCCGGGATTGAGGGAAGCAATGTATTTAATTATAGGCTCTATTCTCATCGACTCACTCTATAAAGGCTCTCGGGTTAATTTGCTTGCGCTCTTTTTTGTTATGGGGCCCATCCAGCCTTGGGTAGATGGGCTTTAGTTCCAGAACTCTTCAGTCTTGCCGACGGTCCTCTGGTCCATGGTTGGTTCCTCATGTGTTGGGAAGTGTTGTGCTGTTCCCTCGGGCCCGTTCGGAGGT
>JBAPUA010000154.1:0-84436 GCA_049282435.1 Cyanobium sp.
GGCCAGGGCCCGGCGGCGGCCGCCGCCGGGAGGGCGAACCGTTGCGCTTCAGGGCCGGCGACCCTGCCGGTCGCCATGGGCTGCCTGGCGGCCCTCGCCGTCGTCGTCGTCGCGCTCTGGGGGAATCAGCCGGGGCAGAACCGCCCCAGCCCCGCGACGCCGGATCGACCGGCCGCGAACCGGACGATGCCCCAGGGCCAGCCGAGCACCAACCGCCTGGCTGGCGCCGACTCCCACGCCAGGCCGGCTGGCGAGGGGCGCTGGCGCTCCCTGTCCTGAGGACACCCAGCGCTGCAGCGCCCGGTCCGCCGTCGCCCTGCTCTGCATCGCTCTGCTCGGCACGGCCCACGACCACGACCACGACCTCGGCCCAGGAGCAGGGGCGTCCTCGTTTTCGCCGCTGGCCGACTCACGGCAGAATCAGGGTTGGACCCGTCCCGCTTGTGATCCTTCAACTGCCGGCAGCCTCCGGTTTGCTGCTGGTGCTGTTTCTGCTGCTGCACCTGGCCGGCGTCTCGCTGGCAGTCCTCGATCCACAGCAGTTCGAGACCTACGCCACGGCCCTGCACCACAGCTCCTGGCTGCCGCTGGCGGAGCTGGCCCTGCTGGTCGCCGCGACTTTGCACGCCGCTTTGGCGCTGCGCAAATGGCTGCTGAACCGCCGCGCCGGCAATACGGCGGTCCTGATCAGCCGCCGCGCCGACCCTCTGGCGGCCCTGGCCGCCCGCAGCCAGGCCATCGGCGGCCTGCTGCTGCTGGGGTTTCTAGGAATTCACCTGCGGCAGCTGCGCTGGCCGCGACCGGCGGCGGGAGCCGAGCTGACCGCGCTGCAAGCGGTGCTCAGTCAGCCCCTGAGCCTGGCGCTGTATCTGGGCGGGGCGCTGGCCCTGGGCCTGCACCTCTGGCATGGCGGCGAGGCGGCCCACCGCAGCCTGGGCTTGCTCGATCCGGCCAATGCCGGCCGCATCCGCCGGGGAGCCCGCCTGATCGCCCTGCTGGTCAGTGGCGGCTTTGTCCTGGTGGCGGTGAGCCTGGCTTCACCACTGCCCCTGGGAGGACAGCCATGAGCGGGCTGCCCGATCCCCGCCTGCCGGCCGGCCCGATCGCCGAGGGCTGGCGGCGCACCCGCGAGGCGTTGCCGTTGATCAGCCCGCTGCGCAAGCGGGACCTGACCCTGCTGGTGGTCGGTACAGGCCTGGCCGGCGCCGCCGCCGCCGCCACCCTGGCGGAGCAGGGCTACCGGGTGCGGGTGCTCAGCTTTCACGACAGTCCCCGCCGGGCCCATTCGGTGGCGGCCCAGGGGGGCATCAATGCCGCCCGGGCCCAGGCGGTGGATGGCGACAGCGTCAGCCGCCTGTTCGCCGACACCCTGCGCGGCGGCGATTTCCGCGCCCGCGAAGCGGGCTGCCAGCGGCTGGCGGAAATCAGCAGCGCGATCATCGATCACTGTGTCGCCCAGGGCGTGCCCTTCGCCCGCGAATACGGCGGCACCCTGGCGACCCGCAGCTTCGGCGGTGCCCTGGTGAGCCGCACCTTCTATGCCCGCGGCCAGACCGGCCAGCAGTTGCTGTATGGCGCCTACCAGGCGCTGATGCGCCAGGTGGCGGCCGGCCGGGTGGAGCTGCTGTGTCGCCGCGATGTGCTGGAGCTGATCACGGTCGACGGGGTGGCCCGCGGCGTGGTGTGCCGCCATCTGCTGACGGGGGCGCTGGAAGTGCATACAGCCCAGGCGGTTCTGCTGGCCACCGGTGGGTACAGCAACGTCTATTACCTCTCGACGAATGCGCTCAAGTCCAACGCCAGTGCCATCTGGCAGGCGCACCGACAGGGGGCCCTGTTCGCCAATCCCTGCTTCACCCAGATCCATCCCACCTGCATCCCCAGTGGCGACGCCTACCAGAGCAAGCTGACGCTGATGAGCGAGAGCCTGCGCAATGACGGGCGGGTCTGGCTGCCGGTCACAGCCGGCGACGACCGACCGCCGGCGGCGATCCCGGAGACCGAGCGGGATTACTTCCTGGAGCGTCAGTATCCGGCCTACGGCAACATGGCCCCCCGGGATGTGGCCTCGCGCCGTGCCCGCGAGCTCTGCAACGCCGGCCATGGCGTCGGTGCGGGCGGTCGCTCGGTCTACCTCGATCTGCGTGATGCGATCGCCCGAGAGGGCCGGGAGGTGATCGAGGCCCGCTACGGCAACCTGCTGGAGATGTACGAGCGCATCAGCGGCGACGATCCCACCAGCACACCGATGCGCATCTATCCGGCCCCCCATTACACGATGGGGGGGCTCTGGGTGGACTACCATCTGATGAGTTCGATTCCGGGGCTGTTTGTGCTGGGGGAGGCCAATTTCTCCGAACATGGCGCCAACCGCCTCGGGGCCAGTGCCCTGATGCAGGGGCTGGCCGATGGCTACTTCATCGCCCCGGCCACCGTCAGCGCCTGGCTGGCCGGCCATCCCGGCGCCACCATCGCCGCCGACGCTCCCGCCTGCCGTGAGGCCGTGGCACGGGCCCGTAGCCGCTGCGACGCCCTGCTGCAGGTGGGAGGCAACCTGCCGGTGGATGCCTTCCACCGGCAACTGGGGGCCGTGATGATCGAGCGCTGCGGCATCAGCCGCGAAGCCGGCGCTCTGCGGACCGGCCTGGAGGAACTGGCGGCGCTGCAGGGACGCTTCCACACCGAGGTGTGCGTACCGGGTACGGCCGAGGGGCCCAATCCGGAGCTGGAGAAGGCCCTGAGGCTGGCGGATTTCTTCGGGCTTGCCCAGCTGATGCTGCGCGATGCCCTGGCCCGGGAGGAATCCTGTGGGGCCCATTTCCGAGAGGAACACCAGACCGCCGAAGGAGAGGCCCGCCGCGACGATGCCAACTTCGCCCATATCGCCGCCTGGGAGCACCGCGGCGATGGCGCCGAGCCCCGGCGCCATGCCGAGGCCCTCCGCTTCACGACCCTCCAGCCCAGCACCCGCAGCTACCGATGACCTCCTTTCCCGCCCCCGGTGGTTCCGCCCTCGGTGGGGGTTTCGCCGGCCGCGCCAACCGCCGCAGCCTCTCGCTCAACCTGCGCATCTGGCGACAGGACAATCCCGGGCAGCCGGGGGCTTTCCGGACCTACCGACTGGAGCGGGTCGGCGCTGATCTCTCACTGCTGGAGGCCCTGGATCAGCTCAATGAGCAGCTGATCGCCGCCGGCGAGCGGCCGGTGCACTTCGAGCACGACTGCCGCGAGGGCATCTGCGGCAGCTGCGGCTTTCTGGTCAACGGCCAGGCCCATGGCCCCCGCGCCGCCACCTCGGTCTGCCAGCTCTATCTGCGCCAGTTCGCCAATGGCGCCACCCTGACCCTGGAACCCTGGCGCAGCCGCGCCTTCCCGCCGATCCAGGACCTGGTGGTGGAGCGCTCAGCCCTCGATCGCCTGATCGCCGCCGGCGGCTACTGCTCGGTCAACACCGGCCAGGCCCCGGATGGCAACGCCAATCTGGTCGGACAGGAGCAGGCGAGCTCCGCCTTCGCCACCGCCACCTGCATCGGCTGTGGCGCCTGCGTGGCCAGCTGCCGCAATGCCTCGGCCAGCCTGTTCGTGGCCGCCAAACTGGCTCACCTGGGCCAGCTGCCCCAGGGCCAGCCGGAGCGGCAGCGACGGGCGCGGTCGATGCAGCAGCAGATGGAGGCCGAAGGATTCGGCAGCTGCAGCAGCAACCTGGAGTGCGAGGCGGTCTGCCCGAAACAGATCTCCGCCGACTGGATCAGCTGGATGCACCGCGAGGCGCGCTGACGCGGCCACGCACAAGCTCAGGGCTGAAGCACGGGGTGCCTGCGCCCTGCTGGCGTCCCAGCCGTTGCGACCCGGCCAGCCAGCAGGCGCTGGGGGCCACAGCCGGGCCGCAGCGAGCGGCCGTCCTGGTGCCTGCGTCGCTTCAGCCGGCGGTCGGCAGGGTGGTGGGCAGCACGGCGCCGGCCACCGGCACCCGCATCTGCAGGCCGGTGGACTCCTTGACCACATCGGTGCAGGCCTGCAGGCTCCAGCGTTCCAGACTCAGATCCGCCGATTCCCGGCCCTCGCCGCCGGGCAGCGGCTGCAGGCTGACGCTGAAGCCGGTGGGGTTGCTGCGCGGGCCTTCGGGATCCACCCGGATCGCAGCGATCACGCCTTCCGGCCGGCGATCCAGGGCGGCCGCCAGGCGCAGCAGCAGGGACAGGCTGGCCACGGTGCGGCGCTCCTGACGGCCTTCAATCAGCTGCCAAGACTCATGCCGCTTCTTCGGCAGACCGCGACGGTGGTAGCGGGCCATGGCCGCCACCATCAGGTGCTCGGTCTCGGAGTACCCGAGCAGCTCCCCGTGCCGGATCAGGTACCAGGTGTGCTTGTGATAGGCGGCGATGTTGATGTGCTTGCCGCAGGTGTGCAGCTGGGCCGCCGCCCAGAGCAGCAGCCGCCCCTCCCCCTCGTCATGGTGCAACAGCCCATAGGTCTGGTCATAGAGGCTCAGGGCGTGGCTGGCCACCCGATCGGCCCGCAACGCATCGACCCCGTAGTTGCGGGCCAGATGCAGCACCGTGCGCTCCCGGATCGTGCTCTGGAAGGCGAAGCGATCGCCGAGCAGGTCATTGCGCAGCATCCAGTCCACGATCAAGCCCTCGCGCAGGGCCCGATCGCAGACCACCAGCTCCTTGGCGCCGAGCATCGACATCGCCGTCTGCAGGATCAGCGATCCCGGCACGATGATTTCGGCCCGCCGATCGTTGATCGGCGTCAGGGCCCGGCGCTGCTCGGGCGTCAGCAGCAGCAGCCGCTCCACCAGCTGGTCAATCCGCTCGCGGCTGAGCCGATAGCCGCCGAGCTTGAGCGGCGGCTTGGGATCCTCGGCCGCCGCCAGGGCCGCCAGGGCCATCGCCGTGCCGCTGGTGCCCACCATCACCGGACATTCGCCGCTCCGGAGGGCCCGCCGGACCTGGGCCACGGCCGGATCGAGGGCCCCCTGGATGTAGGCCTGCAGAAACGTGCGCCGCGACGCACTCAAGGGGTCCTGCTGACAGAACTCCCGCTGCAGCCGCACCGCGCCGATGCGGGTGCTCGTCAGGGCACGGGCATCGCGGCCATCGGCGAGCACCAGCTCCGTGGAGCCGCCACCGATGTCGAGAATCCAGTGGGGCGTCTCACCGAAGGCCATCCCCGAGACCACACCGAGGTAGATCAGGCGGGCCTCCTCCGGTCCACTCACCAGATCCACGTCCAGATCGAGCTGCTCCTGCAGGGCGAGCAGGAAATCGCGGCCATTGGGGGCCTCCCGCACCGCACTGGTGGCCGCCGTCACGATCTGCTCAACGCCGTGGCTGGCAGCCAGATCCCGGCAATGGCGCAGGGTGCGAAAAGCCCGCTCAATGGCGTCGGCACTGAGATCGCCGGTCTCGGGATCCCGTTCCCCCAGCCGCGTCGTGGCCTTTTCAGCCAGCACCACACTGAAACTGTGCAGCGCCGGATCGATCGCGGCGATCAGCAGATGGATCGAGTTGGTGCCGATGTCGATGGCCGCCACCCGACGTTCAGCCACAGGCCTGACCACGGCGGAGGACTGGACCATGGGGCGGGGGCGGCGGCCGGAAGCGGCGTCACTTTGCCATCGGAAGCGCTCCCGGGCCGACCTAGCCTGAACCGGTTAATGCGAAGCCGATGACGGAAGCCAGGGCCCAGACCGTCGGCTGCCTCCACTCCGGCCCGCGTGCCTGGCTGGAGCTGGTCCGCTGGCACAAGCCGAGTGGACGGCTGATCCTGCTGATCCCCGCCGGCTGGGCCCTGTGGCTGCAGCCCCTGTCGCCGCCACCCGCTGAGCTGGTGGGCTGGATCGTGCTCGGCGGCCTGGCCGTGAGCGCCGCGGGCTGCATCGCCAATGACCTCTGGGACCGGCGCATCGATCCGCTGGTGGAACGCACCCGCCATCGCCCCCTGGCCGATGGCCGCCTGGGGGTGGCCAGCGCCGTGATCCTGCTGGTGCTCTGCCTGCTGGCCGCCCTGCTGGTGGAGCTGGCCCTGCCGGCGGTCCATCGCGATCTCTGCCTGCGGCTGGCGGTGGCAGCCCTGCCCCCGGTGCTGCTCTATCCCTCGGCCAAACGCTGGTTCGGCTATCCCCAGCTGGTGCTGGCCCTCTGCTGGGGTTTCGCGGTGCTGATTCCCTGGGCCGCGGCCAGCGGCTCTCTGCAGGGCTGGCCCCTGGCCCTCACCTGGCTGGCGACGCTGAGCTGGACCTTCGGCTTCGACACCGTCTACGCCATGGCCGACCGGGACGACGACCGGACGCTGGGGGTGCGCAGCAGCGCCCTCAGCCTCGGATCGCTGGCCCCCCAGGCCGTGGCCCTCTGCTACGGCATCACAGCCGCAGCCCTGGCCCTGGCGGCCAGCCTTCAGGGGATCGGTGGGCCGCTGTTCTGGCTGCCCTGGGCCGCGGCCAGTGCCGGCATGCTTCGGGAGGCCCATCAACTGCGGCGCCCCGACCTGCCCCGCAGCGCCTATGGCCGCCATTTCGCCCATCAGGTCCGGCTCGGTGGGCTGTTGCTGCTGGCCCTGATCCTGCCGCAGCTCTGATGGCAAGCCCCTGGGCGCCCCTGCCCCTGCCAGCCGCCCTGCGCCGCGGCGATCGGCTGCGGCTGGTGGCCGCCAGCTCGGCCCTGGAGGAGAGCAGCCGGCTGGCAGCGGGCCTGGCGATCCTCGAGAGCTGGGGCCTGAGCGTGGACGGCGATCCCCTGGCCTGTTGCGAGCGCCGCTGGGGCTATCTGGCCGGCCGCGATCCGGAACGGCTGGCCGATCTGACGCCAGCCGGTGGCGACGACGAGCCCCCCGCCGCCTTGCTGGCCTGTGTGCGGGGCGGCTGGGGCTCAGCCCGGCTGCTGGAGTACCCGCTGCCGCAGCCCCCTGGCTGGCTGCTGGGCTTCTCCGACGTCACCTCCCTGCTGTTCGACCGGGTCTGCCGGGGTGTTGGCGGCGGCGTGCACGGGCCGATGCTGACCACCCTGGCGGCGGAACCGGCCTGGAGCCAGGAGCGCCTGCATGACCTGCTGTTCGGGGCGCCGGTGGCCGATCTGGAGGGGGTCGGCTGGCATGGCGGCTGCGCCGAAGGCCCGCTGCTGGTGGCCAATCTCACGGTGGCGACCCATCTGCTGGGCACGCCTCACCTGCCCAGGCTCGACGGCGCCATCCTGATCCTGGAGGATGTGGGCGAAGCCCCTTATCGGATCGAGCGCATGCTCACCCACTGGCGCCTCTGCGGAGCCCTGCAACGGCTGGCGGGGATCGGCTTCGGCAGCTTCGAGGGCTGGCGGGAGGCCGATGGCCGCGCTGACCAGGCGCCTGAGCGTCGCTTCGACCTCGACCAGGTGCTGCGCGAGCGCAGCCTCGATCTGGGGCTGCCGGTGGTGGCCCATCTGCCCGTCGGCCACCACAGCGGCAATGCGGCTCTGCCGTTGGGGGTGCGGGCCCGCCTCGACGGCGGCCGGGGCCGACTGAGCCTGCTGAACTAGGCCAGGCCGCGGCAGGATTCAGCTGGGCGGTGGCACGGTGCGGCGGTTGCCGTCGCGGATGGCGTGATAACCGGGCGACATGATCTCGACATCGGCCGCCGCAAAGCCGTCCTGAATCGCCGCCAGCAGAGCCGAGAGGATCTCGCGGTAGCAATCCACCTCCTGCACATGGGCGTTGAGCTCGTAGCTGATATGGAAATCGTTGAGTGAGGTCTGGAGCACGAAGGGCGCCGGATCGCCGGTGATGCCCGGCGTCCGCTGGGCCGCCTCCAGCAACAGCACCTGCACCTGGCGCCAGGGCACGTCGTAGCCGATGGTGACCGTGGTGGCAACGGCCACCGGCCGGTGAATCTCCCGGCGGGAGAAGCTGAAGTTGATGATCGAGGAGGCGATGACGGTGGCATTGGGAATGCTGACCAGCTCATTGCGGGGGGTCTGGATGCGGGTGACCAGCAGATCCCGGTCCTGCACCCGTCCCAGCACGCCATTGATCTCGACGCGATCGCCCTCCTGAAAGGCCCGGGTGTAGATCAGCATCAGCCCGCTGATCACGTTGGTGGCCACCGCACTGGATCCCAGGGCCGCCAGCACCCCCACGAACAGGCCGGCCCCCTGGAACACCTTGCTGCCGGAGCCTGGCACATAGGGAAAAGCAATCACCAGACCGACCATCAAGATCAACGCCGACACCAACCGTCCCGTCGTTTTCGCCCACTCCGGATAGAAACCGGAAAACTGCAGCCGGCCCCGTTCGATTGCCAGGAACCAGGCCTGACAGCCCTGCATCGCCAGCCGGGTGAGGGCCAAGATCAACGCGATAGTCAGCAGGCTGGGGATCGATCCGAACAGGCCGTTGAGCAGCCCCTCCAGCACACGCCGCAGCTGCGATCGCAACCCTTCGGCGATCACCTGGGTGGGGGGAAACAGGCCGAGCAACAGGGGAATCAGCAGATAGCTGATCAGCAGCAACAGGCTCCAGTGCCCCAGCCGGCGCAGCAGCTGCAGCGTCCCCTGCACCTGCTGGGAATCGAGCACCTGGGCGCCCCCCAGCCGCAGGCCCAGGCCGCCCAGGCGGGCCCGCCGTTCGAGCTGGACGGCCAGCTGCTGATTGAGCCAGCCCTGCCCCCGGATCCACAGCAGATAAACGGCCAGCACCAGCAGGGCCAGCGACGTCCCCCGCAGCCAGCTGAGGGGGGTGTGTCTGCTGCGGTACTGACGGATCGCCCCGCGCAACTGGTCGCGATAGAGATCGCCCAGCTGGGCGCGGGGCATGGCGAAGGCCACCGCGGCCCGATCATCGATCGCCAGCCGGGGGGTGAAACGACCGTCTTTCGCCACCAGGCCGATCATCGTGTAAGGCGGCATCTCCCGCACCTGCAACTGCTCCGGATCCACCGTGCTGTCCGCCAGGGCACGCAACTCAGCCGTGGCCCGCCGTGCCAACCGGTCGGGGGTCTGGGCGCCTGCGGCGGCACGGATCTCGATCACCCGCCGCCCTTCCAGGGTGACCCAGGCCGGTGCCGGTTGATTCGGATCCAGGTCGGGGGCCGGCACGCCAGCTGAATGAATAGGGGCCGGCCCGCCAGCCGTAGCCACGATCAAGGGTGGCGCCGAGGCCGCAGCGGGACGGGCCGGCGTGATCAGCAGCAGCAGGGATGCCAGGGCCGCCGCCAGGGCTCTAACGGCTGCGGCAGGAGCTGGCGAGCGGAGCTGCGATCCCGCCGTCTTCCGGGCCAACCTGGCAGGACGGCCACGAACCGGATCAGCCGGGCCATGAAGGGACTCAGCGCCAGCCAGCAACCCAGGCACCAGCGCAGGGATGGACATGCCGAGGATTGCACCGCTGGGGTGCCAGCTTGGCAAACGGATTGGGGTCCTGCACCGATGGCGATCCGAAGCAGGAAGACAGACTCACCAGAGAGCGCGAATTTGCATATTCGGCAGCACCGGGTCATAGGTGCAAGCAGGCAAGCCGGGCGCGACGCCGAAAGACTGGCTCTGAAGGCTGGGCAGCAGGGCCTGGGCCAGCAGCAGCGGGGCGCTCATCGAACCGGCGGCACGACTTGGAGTCTCGGCCGCTGGCTTGACAGCAACCGATGTCTGACAGGGGGGTACGGCGGCCTGACCCGCCAGGGACGAAGCAGGCAGCAGCGGATCGACACCAGCCGCCAGACCGATCAATAGGCCAGAGGCTGAAACGCAGCGCAGGGATGAGGCGAACAGGTTGTGCATCGAACGAACGGGGACTGGGTGCGGGAAACGATTTCGGTCGCTCAGGACGGACGAGAGCTGCAGATCACTGGGAAACTTGATTGGTGCCCCCACCGCCGCCATTGAAGGCGCCGGCTGCGGCGGCCACAATCAAACCCAACACAGCCACGCCCCCGACAATCACCCAGGGTGAGATCGTCGCTGAAACCGCGGGAGCGGCGGCAGCCAAGGTAGGTGTGGGGGACGCGGCCGCAATCGGGAACTTGCAGGGCGTGGTGGCCAGATGGTAGGGGTAAACGATCGGATCGCCGGCCAGGGTCATCGACGGCAGCTGCAGCATCACGATCTGCCCGGGCTGGATCACGCTGGAGAGCTGGGGCTTGACGGTGAGCTGCAACCGATCAGGGCTGATGACGACGCTGGGTCCATCCAGAGGGATCTCCTCAAGCACTTGGCCGATGCTGTCGGTGCCGGGATCGATGGAGACCAGCCTGAGCTTGCCGGACAGGTTGCCGGGCAGCGGCGATAAAAACGTCTGGGTGTAGCTGGACAGGGAGCTTTTCAAGGCCAGATCGCTCTGGGCCAGATCGCTCTGGAGCTCCGGCTTCAGCGGCGAACTGGCTGCCTGGGGAGCCTGAGATGCCTTGGCAAGGTCATGGGACTGGAGCCGCAGCTGGGCGAAGGCCTTCCCGATCGCCGGCATGGCCTGCACCCCGTCACCACCGACGTGAATGATCTCCACAGACGCCACCGGCAGCGCCCGGGCCGGCAGAGTGCCTAAACCCAACGCCGCGATCACGGGCAAGCCAGCCAGAGCCCTTGCACCACGAAAAACTTTTGTGTATAGATTGATACTGGTTTCAGCATTTAATAAGCGGTAACCGCGACGCAATAGGATTTTCACAGCAATGTCCAATCTTACGCAAGTGTACATCACGCGCGCTGCATTTGTGATGCATAGCCGTGGGAATCGCGAAGACTGACCCTGAAACCCCAGGGCGCAGCAACTGAAAAATTCCTGAAATGGCCTGAACCTTAGGCTGGCATCGATCAAAGTTTTCCTGTCACTGGGCTGAGCAGCCTCCCCATGAGGTGCCAAGCCGTTGCCTGTTTTTTCAGCCGATCGCTAAACGGGCGCTCCAGCCAGCACCGCCGCGGCGATCGTCAGGTCAAACGGCGTTGTCAGCTTGATGTTGGCCGGGGAGGCCGGCAACACACGCACCGGCCAGCCGAGCCGCTCAAACAGGGCCGCATCATCGGTGACGCTCCAGCCCTGAGCCTCCGCCTGGCCATGGGCCTGCCGCAGCCGATCCACCGGGAATCCCTGGGGAGTCTGGGCCGCCCAGAGCAGGCTGCGATCGCTGGTGCCGGTGATCGTGCCCTGGTCATCGACCACCTTGATCGTGTCCGTGACCGGGGTGGCGGCAATCACCGCCTCGCCGGCGCGCACCGCCGCCACGCAGCGTTCCAGCAGCTCGGCCCTCACCAGGCAGCGAGCACCGTCATGGATGAGCACCCCTTCGGCCGCCGCCGGCAGGGCCGCCAGGCCGCAACGGACCGAGTCCTGGCGGGTCTCTCCGCCAACGATCCACTGCACGGGCCGATCCGCTCGGGCCGCCGCCACGATGGCGGCGATCGCCTCGGCGTCCACCGGTTGACCAACGATGCCGATCCAGGTGATGGCCCTGCAGGCAAGGACCGCATCCAGGGTCCAGGCCAACACCGGCCGACCTGCCACCTCCAGCAGCAACTTGTTGCCGGCGGCACCCATGCGACGGCCACTGCCGGCGGCGGCGATCAGCAAATGCACAAGCACCTCCAGGTCGGGTCGGTCGATCAGGTCCACGCTCCATACAATCAGGCCGCCCGGCCCATCGATCCGATGCGAGCACTGTTCCTGATTCCGGGTGATGCGGTCGACCAAGTCCAGGCCCTGCCGGCTGTGGCCGCTGTGGCCCAGCAGCTCAACTTCGCCATTCAGGTGGCCTGTGCTCCGGCCGTCGCCGGGGTCTGGAAGCTGCTGCCGGCGGTGGAGAAGCTGATCCCCTTCAACTTCGCAGACGCCAGCCTGGCGGACTGGGCCAACCTGCTGGGATCGGTGCGCGAACCGGATTTTCAGCTCTGCATCAACCTGGCCGGCGGCCGCCAGGTGGATCTGTTGCTCTCGATGAGCCACATCCCCAGCCGCATCGCCGCCGCCGGCTTCTCCGCCACCGAGAAGGTCAGCCCCCCCAGCGGCGGCTGGGCCAGCCAGGCTCTAGCCGCCTATCTGAGGCCGATCGGGGTCTCTCTCGACGCCGATGCCTTCCGGTTGACCCTGCCCAAGAGCGCCCTGGAGGCAGCTGCCGACCTTTTACCCAGCGGCGATGGGCCGATGCTGCTCCTCAGCCCCGCGGGTTTGCCCGGCGACTGGCCCAGCGAGCGCTGGCAGCACCTGCCTGATCGGATCCGCACCAGCCTGCCTGCTCTGCGCAGCCTCCAGGTGCCGGCCGCCGATGCCGCCCATACCTTGCAACGGGCCGCCCTGGTGGCCGCCAGTGATGTGGTGCTGGCCAGCGATCCCCTCACCGAAGAGTTGGCTCTGCTCTGCGGCATGCCGATGGTGGCGCTCGGACGCGATTCCGACAGCCTGCCGCGGCGACCCGGAGTAGAAGGACTCACAGCCTCCAGCGGCCTTGATGCCCTCACCCCTGACGACGTGCTCGCGGCCCTGGGCCTGGCCTGAGTCCCCGCAGGCAGCTGCCTGATGGCGATGTGGTCCCGTCCCTGGTTGCGCCGGGCCCCGCCCACCTCCCGTTCCATGCGACCCTGGTTGATGCCGCTGCTGGCTCTGGCCCTGGTGATCAACGCCAGCGCCATCGGCTATCGCATCAGCGAAGGCTGGGACTGGGGGGACTGTTACTGGATGGTGGCGATCACCATTCCCACCATCGGCTATGGCGAGGTGCACCCCCTCAGTGCCACCGGCAGGGTGGTCACGGTGTTCTCGATCATCGGCGGCGTGATCGTCGTCCAGTTGACCATCCGCAGCCTGGTGACCCTCTCGGAGACCGGCTACTTCCGCAAACTGCGCCAACGACGCTTCATCGACTGGGTTCGAACCATGCAAGACCACGTGATCCTCTGCGGGTACGGCAGGATCGGCCGGGAAATCGCCGCCCAGCTGGGCCAGGAGGGAATCCCCCTGCTGATCGTCGAGCTGGATCCGGACCGCCGCGATGCCGCCGAAGAGAAAGGCCTGCCGGTGTTGCTGGCCGACGCGACGCTCGATGAGACCCTGATTGAGGCGGGCATCCTCCGTTCGCGCAGCCTGGTGGCGGCCCTGCCCAACGACGCCGCCAACCTCTATGTCGTGCTCAGCGCCCGGGCGATGGCTCCCAAACTGCGGCTGATCGCCCGCTCCGACAGTGAAGAGGCCGAACGCAAACTGCGGCAGGCCGGCGCTGATCGGGTGATCAGTCCCTACGTGGCCGGTGGCCGCACCATGGCAGCCACGGCTCTGCGGCCGCTCTCGGTCGACTTCATGGACCTGCTGGCCGGATCCGACTGCGAGGTGGAGGAGTTTCAGCTCAGCGAGGACCCGGCGTTACTGGGCGACCTGCTGGGCCGCACCCTGCAGGATCTGCATCTGCGCCGCCGCACCGGAGCGCTGGTGCTGGCGGTGCGCAATCCAGAGCCGAAGCTCAGCAATCCCTACGCCTATCGCGGCAGCACCTACCACAGGGGCGGCCCGGAGCTGATCGCCAATCCCGGCGGAGACGTGCAGGTGATCCCGGGCCAGCTGATGGTCGTCCTGGGCAGCAAGGAACAGCTCGCCCGCTTCCGGACCCTGCTGGGCGCGGCGGTGGTCGAGGAGAGCCCGATGACCTCCTGATGCGATGACCGCCTGAAGGCGGCGCCATACGATCACCGGCGCCCGTCTCGCCTCCCCATGTCCCGCGCTCCCTCAGCCTCCGATCAGGCCAGCAGCAGCGGCGGTCAAGCTGATGCTGGCGGCGCACCGGTCGCCCTGATCACCGGCGCCAGCCGGGGCATCGGTCGCGCCATTGCCGAGGACCTGGCGGCCGCCGGCTTCACCGTGGTGGTGAACTACGCCAGTTCCGCCGCGGCGGCCGCCGAGGTGGTGGCAACGATCGAGACGGCCGGCGGCAGGGCCTGGAGCTATCAGGCCAATGTCGCCGAAGAGGAGCAGGTGGACGGTCTGTTCAAGGCGGTGCTGGAGCGGGAGGGGCGCCTGGATGTGCTGGTCAACAACGCCGGCATCACCCGCGATGGCCTGATGCTGCGCATGAAGACCAGCGACTGGCAGAGCGTCATCGATCTCAATCTCACCGGCGTGTTTCTCTGTAGCCGCGCCGCCAGCAAGGTGATGCTCAAGGCCCGCCGTGGCCGCATCGTCAACATCACCTCGGTGGTGGCCCTGATGGGCAATGCCGGTCAGGCCAACTACAGCGCCGCCAAGGCCGGCCTGCTGGGGCTCACCCGCAGCAATGCCGCCGAGTTCGCCTCCCGCGGTGTCACGGTCAACGCCGTGGCCCCGGGCTTCATCGCCAGCGACATGACCGAAAAACTCGACAAGGAGTTGATCCTCAGGGCCATTCCCCTGGGCCGCATGGGCCATCCGGCCGAGGTGGCCGGAGCGGTGCGCTTCCTGGCGGCCGATCCCGCCGCCGCCTATATCACCGGCCAAGTGCTCCAGGTGGATGGCGGCATGGTGATGCGCTGAGGCTGGCGAATCGCTTCGGCGAAGCCGGATCAGGGCTGTTCCACTGTCATCGGCTGGCCGAGATCGTCCCGCAGCCGCCGGATCTTCTGGAGCAGGCGCAGCCGGCGGCTGCGGGCGGTGATCGTCAGGAACAGTCGCACCGGCACATAGACCAGGGCCATCAGCAGGCCGAGAGCCGCAATCAGCAGGAACACCATGCCGTTGGCCGTGGTCGCCGGGCCCAGCCCGGCCTCCGCGGCAGCACTGGCCACGGCGGTGTCGATCGTCTGCTGCAGCAGGTCATCCATGGCCGGACCTTATCGAGGCATCCGCAATCGCGCAGGCTGGCGATCCTCCCGGGATCATTCGGCTTTCCCCACCCCTGAAACGCTGACCTGCAAGGGCCGTGTGTGGGAGCCTTCTGCCAGCTTGCTCATTTCTGAACCCGATGGCCAAACTGATTCGCTTTGCCGATGAATCCCGCGACGCCCTTGAGCGGGGTGTCAATGCGCTGGCGAATGCGGTCAAGGTCACGATCGGGCCCCGGGGCCGCAATGTGGTGCTCGAAAAGAAATTCGGTGCTCCCGACATCGTCAATGACGGCGTCACCATCGCCAAGGAGATCGAGCTGGAGGATCCCTTCGAGAATCTCGGCGCCAAGCTGATTCAGCAGGTGGCCGCCAAGACCAAGGACAGCGCCGGTGATGGCACCACCACCGCCACCGTCCTGGCGCAGGCCCTCGTGCACGAGGGCCTGCGCAACGTGGCGGCCGGCGCCAGTCCTGTCGCCCTGCGCCGCGGCATGGAGAAAGCCACCGTACGGATCGTGGCGGGGATCCAGTCCCAGGCACGACCCGTGGCAGGGGAGGCGATCCGGCAGGTGGCCACAGTCAGCTCCGGCAACGACGAGGAGATCGGCCGGATGATCGCCGAGGCCATGGAGCGGGTGAGCGCCGATGGCGTGATCACGGTCGAGGAATCGAAGTCCCTCGCCACTGAGCTGGAGGTCACCGAGGGGATGGCCTTTGATCGCGGCTATTCCTCCCCCTACTTCGTCACCGACCAGGAACGGCGCGAATGCGTCTTTGACAATCCCCTGCTGCTGATCACCGATCGCAAGATTGGTGCAGTGGCCGATCTCGTGCCGGTGCTGGAGGCCGTCTCCCGCAGTGGCCGCCCCCTGGTGATCCTGGCCGAGGAGGTCGAAGGGGAAGCCCTGGCCACCCTGGTGGTCAACAAGACCCGCGGCGTGCTGCAGGTGGCCGCCGTGCGGGCCCCCGGCTTCGGCGATCGCCGCAAGGCCATGCTCGAGGACATCGCCGTGCTCACCGGCGGCCAGGTGATCTCGGAAGACCGGGCGATGAGTCTGGAAGGCGCCACCCTGGAGGATCTGGGCCGGGCCCACCGGATCACGATCACCAAGGATCAGACCACGATCGTGGCTGATGAGGCCCGCAAACCTGCCGTCAGCGAGCGAGTCGCAGCGATCAAACGGGAACTGGAGGCCACCGATTCCGACTACGACCGCGAAAAGCTGAGCGAACGCATCGCCAAGCTGGCCGGTGGCGTCGCCGTGATCAAGGTGGGGGCCCCCACGGAAACCGAACTGCGCAATCGCAAGCTGCGGATTGAAGATGCCCTGAATGCCACCCGGGCCGCCGTCGAGGAAGGCATCGTTGCCGGTGGTGGCAGCCTGCTGCTGCAGCTCGCTGATGGTTTAAGCAGCCTGGCCGCCGAGCTTCACGGCGATGAGCGCACCGGCGTCGAGATCGTGCAGCGAGCGCTCGCCGCTCCGGTTCGTCAGATCATCGCCAATGCCGGCGTCAATGGCGATGTGGTGATCGAGGAGATCCGCCGCACGGGTCTGGGCTACAACGCGGTCACCGGCCGTTGCGAAGACCTGCTCGCCGCAGGCATTCTCGATGCCGCCAAGGTGGTGCGCCTCGGCCTGCAGGATGCGGTCTCGATCGCCTCGCTGCTGATCACCACCGAATGCGTGATCGCTGACAAGCCCGAACCCCCTGCCCCTCCTGCCGGCGATGGCGGCATGGGTGGCATGGGCGGGATGGGCGGCATGGGCGGGATGGGCATGCCCGGCATGATGTGAGCCCCCCGGGCGGAGAGTTCACGAAGCGGCTCATCTCAGAGATCCTTCAGCAGGCGCGCATGCAAGCGGCAGACACTGAGGGCTTTCTGGGGTGGGTCGCTGCACAACTTCCCCAGCTCCCGGTTGAGCGACTGCATCTGGGCCAGGTGATCGGTGATCATCGGCAGGCCGCAGAGCACGGAGCCGAACAGGGCAAACCCACCGCAGGTCAGGGAGCAGCTCAGAGGATTGGCGAACCGCATGACGACCTCCCCAGCCGTGGACGCTCAAGGTTGTGTCCGTCCGGGCTGGCCAACAACGTCTTTCCATGGTGGCCATCCCTGGCGTCCATGGAGAAACTGCGATACAAATCCTTGGCCTTAGCAGGAAGCAGCCGCCGTTCAGGGCCTTGGGACCGCAGCCATCGCCCGCGCATAGGCCGCCACCTGCAGATCCACACCCGTGATCGCCGTGCCCACCACCACCGCGTCGGCCCCGCCGCCGAGGGCACGGCTGGCCTGGTCCGCTGAGGCGATACCACCCTCACAGATCAGCGGGATTGAAGCGGGCAGCTGGGCACGCAGCGGGCCCAGCAGCTCCCAGGCCGGTGGTCTGAGGCCGGCGGTGGTCTCCGTGTAGCCGAAAAGAGTGGTACCCACCCAGGCGCAGCCCAGCTCGGCGGCCCGCAGGCCGTTGGCGAGGCTGTCGATATCGGCCATCAACGGCGCCCCCAGTTCGGCCGCGGCTCGGGACACCAGGGTCTCAAGGCGCTGGCCAGCGGGACGGGGTCGGTCGGTGGCATCGATCGCCACCACATCAGCCCCGGCGGCCCACACAGCCTGGATCTCCGTCCAGCCCGGTGTGATGTACACGGGACTGTCGTCAAAGCCGCGCTTCCAGAGCCCGATGATCAGGGCCTCGGGGCAACGGCGCCGGACCGCCCCAATGTGCTCGGGACTCTCGAGCCGGACCCCCACAGCCCCATTGGCCAGGCTGGCCTCCGCCATGGCGGCGATCACGGCGGGATCGCGCAGCGGCGAGCCCTCAGGAGCCTGCACCGAAACAATCAGACCACCAGCCAGGGCGGGACGGCCCAGACGGGCAGAACGGGAGACGGACATGGGGGGCTGGGCTCAGGAGGCGCGGGGCAGATCATCGTCAGACGGCAGCCAGGCCCGCAGATCGGACAGGGCCTGGGGGGAGGGCGCCGGTGCGGTTTTGCCCTGGCTGCGACCCAGCAGCGTCTGGCGCAGCTGCTGGGCGGTCGACAGGCGGGGCGGCGATTGGGCCGCGGCGGTGCTCGCAGCCCAGGACTCGCCGCTGAGCGGCGGTCCAAACGCCGCCACCGGCGCCTGATGGCCTGAGCCGGCTGACGATTCCGGACGAGGCTGGGGCGTCGGCTCCAGGGACCAGAACGCCGCTGGAGCCGCTGCCGTGACCTCAGGCTCCTCGGCCGGGAGCCGCTGAGCCCATTTGTCCTGGCGCTGAACGTCGGTATCGCCTGCTGGCCCGTGCAGGCTGGAGACCGCCTCCTCGACGCAATCGCGGACCAGGGCCCTGACCCGACTGAGGGATAGACCGCTGGTCACGCGATCCCTCAGGCCGGCCAGGCGACCTTCTGCCCGGCTCCAGAAACCGGTAGCCCAACGGGAGCCCGCCGGCTCAGAACCAGCCGCCAGGAATGGCACCGGGCCTGCCGGCAGGCTTCCAGCGCCATCCTGGGGGAGCTCCATGGCCTGCTGGTCCGCCTGCCTGGCTTCGGCCTGCTCCGAGTCCAGCGGATCCGCCTGGGGCGGCTGAGGAATCACAAACGAGCAACGGCTCTGGGCGGAGCTTGCCAGCGATGAATCCAGCTGGAGATCCCGGACCAGCCTGGCCGCAGGCTGCGGCGGTTCAGCGGGAAGCTGGGCCGCTGGTGAGGCGGAAGCGTCCGGTCCCGGCGCGCTGGGTGCGGCGAAAGCAGAGAGTGCGTAGGCGGGGAACTCGGCGGCCAGGGCCTCAAAGGCGGCATCGACGGCCGCGCCGACCCTGAGGTCCAGATCAACGCCGCCTTGACGCTCCTGGAGTGCCGCCGCCACAGGCAGGGGCGAGCCCGGCAGCGGAGAGCTGGTCACCGCCGCAGAGGACCCGGAGCTCGCCGATAGGGAGCCGATCGGTTCGGAGCTCAGCAGCTGGCTCAGCCAGAGCCAGCCCTGCTGATCCGGTTCAAGCGCCAGACTGCGACGGCGCAGGCTCTCAAGGGCGCTGACACCGCGGCGATGGACCAGCTGCTGCAGTCGAGACCGGCAGAGTGCGGCATCGCGCCGCCCCAGAGCCTGGAGGAGCTCGGCTTCAGGATCGGGGCGACCGGGCCAGGACGGGGAGAGACCGGGAGCGGGCTGGGACACGATGACTCAGGTGAGTTTGCGATCCAGCAGGGGACGGATCGCCAGGAAAAGACCCACCGCCAGAGCCGCCAGGATCCCGAGACAGGTGGCGGCGGTGACGTCGCCGTAGGGAGCGTTCAGCACCACATTGGCCAGGTGGAACGTCCCTCCGTAGGCGGCACGGATGGGTTCAATCGCGAAGGTAAGGGGATTCAGCGCCGCTAGCCAGCCCAACCAGGTCGGCATGAACGAGATCGGGGCCAAAGCCGTGCTGGCGAACAGCAGGGGCAGGTTGGCCACGAAGATCACGGCGATCAGTTCGATGTGGCCTGGAAGGGCGAAGGCGAGGCCGAGGCTGAGGGCCGTGACGGCGAACACCAGCAGCAGCAGGGTGACAAGCACCACCAGCAGGCCGGCGGCTCCTGGCCAGCCGTAGCCCAGCAGGGCCGCCGTGATCATGATCGCCAGGCTCTGAACCAGGCTCAGACTGGTGATGTAGAGCACCGATGCCAGCACGATCGAACTGCGGGAGCGCAGCGGCGCCACCAGCAACCGATTGAGGAACCCGAACTCCCGATCGAACATCACCGGCAGACCGGCATTGAGGGCCGCACTGAAGGCGGTGAAGACGATCACGCCGGCACCCAGAAAACGGCCGTAACTGCCACCACCCGGCAACAGCCCCTCCGGAGCGTTGGCAAACAGGGCTCCGAACAGAATCAGCCAGATCAGGGGCTGCAGGATTCCCGCCACGAAGCTGGAGGGCCGCCTGACCAGCTGCACGAACAGTCGGCGGGTCAGGGCCAGGGTTTCCTGACGGATCTCGGCAAAGGCCGAGGGTTCTACCGATGCGGCCCGCACGGGGCCCAGGGAGGGGGTGGCGCTGGTCATCGTGGGGGAACGGGAAGGCGGGCGGCGCAGGTCAGCGCATGGACTGCTTGCGCTCGACCTTGGGATCGCGCAGGCCGGCCACCGAAAGCTCCGCATCCATCAGGGTGCGACCGGTGGCCTGCAAATAGACATCGTCGAGGCTGGGACGGCTCTGGGCGAGGGCGAAGACCGGCAGTTCAGCCTCCGCCAACTGGCGGCACAGGCGTTCGATCACATCATCGCCCTGCACCACGAGATTGAGCGAGTAGCCCTGGGAGCGGTTGACCACCACCTGGCGCACGCCCGCACAGTCCTGCAGCAGGGACTGCACCCGCGCCGCCTCACCCGCATCGCTGAACTCGCGCACACGCAGGGTGACCCGATCACCGCCCAGGGCATCCTTGAGCGCTGCGGGCGTGCCTTCGGCGATGACGCGGCCGCCCTCCAGAATCGCCAGTCGATCCGCCAGGGCATCCACTTCCTCGAGGTAGTGGCTGCTGAGCAGAACCGTGGTGCCCTGATCGCGCAGCCGTTGCAGCACCTGCCAGATAGCGGCGCGGCTCTCGATGTCGAGGCCGACCGTGGGTTCATCGAGCACCAGCAGGCGCGGGCGGTGCAGCAGGCCAGCCGCCAGATCGAGCCGGCGTCGCATGCCACCCGAATAGGTGCCGCAGCGGCGATCGATCCACTCCGCCATGCCGAGCAAGTCGATCAGCTCCTCGATGCGACCGTCACGATCAGCGGCGCTGAGGTGGTATAGGTCTGCCTGGAGCACCAGCAGCTCCCGACCGCTGAGGATCTTGTCGATCGCCACCTCCTGGGCGACATAGCCGATCAGTCGCCGGATGGCGCGAGGGTCGGCCAGGCCATCGACGCCCGCGACAGTGAAGCCGCCGGCATCCGGGGCCAGCAAGGTGCAGAGGATGCGGAGGGCAGTGGTCTTGCCAGCGCCGTTGGGCCCGAGCAATCCGTAGAGACTGCCCTCCGGCACGCTCAGACAGAGATCGTTCAGGGCCTGGACCGGAGCCAGACTGGAGCCGCCGCCATACCGTTTGCTGAGGTGCTGGAGCTCGATCAAGCCCGAATCTCCCCTGGGAACGCATGGCAGCGCAATCTAGGCAGCACCGGGGGCACCAAGCGTGGGAATCGCGGACACCAGATCAACCAGGGTGCTCAGCTGAACAGCCGCGGCCTGGGGTGTGCGGGCCAGCAGCAGCAGCAGGCAGATGCCGAACAGATAGAGGATCGACCAGCGGAACAGGCTGCGGGCCATGCGGGGGTCCTCCGGTTCCAGGCTGAGCCGCTGGCTGAGCTGCAGCAGCCGGCCGTTGAACGGCAGGACCAGAAGGCCATAGAGCCAGCCACCGCTGGGCACCACCAGCAGGCCCAGCAGGCTGAGAGCGATCGTGACCCAGGTGTAGCGGCCTATCTCCCGGGCCGTCAGCACCACCCCCCGCACCACAGGCAGCATCGGAATGCCGACGGAGCGATAGTCCTCGCGCAGCAACAGGGCCAGGGACCAGAAATGGGCCGGGGTCCAGACCATCACCAGGCTGAACAGCCACCAGGCCGACCAGCCCAGGCCACCGCTGGCAGCGGCGGCCCCCACCAGCGGTGGAATGGCGCCGGCCACCCCGCCGATGACGATGTTCTGGGTGGTGCGGGGCTTGAGCAGGGCGGTGTAGAGCAGCACGTAGCTGCACAGGCCGAGCAGGGCCAGGCTGGCCGCCAGCGGATTGACGCCGAAGACCAGCAGGGCAATGGAAGCCAGGGTGAGGGCGATCGCCAGGGCGAAGGCCTGCCGGCTCGCCAGACGGCCCGAAGGGAGGGCCCGGCGGCTGGTGCGCTGCATGCGGCCGTCAAGTTCCTCCTCCCACAGACAGTTGAGGACCCCGGCTGCGGCCGAGGCCATCGCCCCTCCCACCAGAGTGCAGCTGATCGTCAGTGGCCTGGGCGGCCACTCCGGTGTGACGGCCATGCCGGCCAGGGTGGTGGCCAGCAACAGAGGAATCAGGCGAGGCTTGGCCACCTCCAGCCAGGCCGGCAGCCGGACGGAGGGGCGGATCGAGCTCGGGGCGATAGCGGCGGCGGGTTGCAGGGACTGCGGCGCCAGGACGGTGGTACTAACCATGATCGACCTCCAGAGTGGGCTGAACAGAAGGGACTGAGCCAGGCCAGCTACGGCCGAGCAGGGCACCGAGGACGGCCACCAGAAGGGCCGCCGTGAGTTGATGGGCCACGGTGATCGCAGGCATCGCCAGCGCCAGGCGCAGGGTGGAGATCCCGAGAACCACCTGCAGCAGCACGAGGCCACTGCCGGCAAGCGCCAAGGCCCGCCAGCCGCGAGCCGGAGCGGGCAGGGCCAGAGAAGCCAGACCCAACAGCAGAACCGAGACCGCCGCCGGGTAAGCGCCAAGGCGATGGGCCAGCAGCCAGGAGCAGGCCTGCCCGGCCGCAAAGCAGAGCTTTGCGCTCCACTGACTGGCCATGGCCCCGCCCAGCACGCACTGGCCCAGCACCATCAGGACCGACAGGGGCAGCAGCAGCTGCCACCAGAGCGGAACGGCCGCCTGCGGGTTGGCACCAGCGGAGGGGGCGGAGAAAGGCTCAGCAAAGGAGACCACCAGGCGCTGATGCAGAGCACTGACCAGCAGCACCAGCAGCAGGGCCGTGGTCAGGTGGGCCGTCACTGTGGAGGCATCCAGCAGCTGAATCACGGTCAGAGCCCCGAGCAGGCCCTGGACCGCAACCAGCGCCAGGGCCGCAGCCGAGAGCCAAGGCAGCCAGCGGGGCAGACGGGAGCGAGAGGCCAGCGAGAGGCCGCTCAACACCAGCAGGGCCAGCCCGACGAGAAAGGCATCCAGGCGGTGGAACCATTCGAGGAACACCTGCAGATTCATCTGCCGGCCGGGGAGCAGCACCCCGTAGCAGAGCGGCCAATCCGGGCAGGCCAGTCCGGCCTCCATCACCCTGGTGGTGCCGCCGATCACCACCAGGGCCACAAGAGCCACCACCAGGTGGCCTGTGAGCAGGAGCAGAGCCCGCCTCAGGCCTGGAGGTACGGCGGAGGACCGACAAGGCGCCGCGACGGTGCGAGGCAAGTTCCCCTGAAACAATGATGGCGAGCCCTCAGCAAGGGTGACTGGACTGTGGAGCGGAGACTGCAGAGACACCACCGCCATCAGATCGGGGGCTCAACTTAGCGAGTTTGAGCAAATGAGCGATCCCGCACATCTCAGGGACTAAATGCAAAGTTTATTGGTAATTGCCGCTCTCGCTACAAGCTGGCTCGCCATCGGCGAACGAAATCCATAAGGTGGGATCCGATCGATACGTTCGCTTGGCCATCCCTTCCGCCCTGCTCACCCTGTTGCTCGGCATGGGCCTCGTGCTGACGGGCCTTTGGGTGGGCCAGAACGTTCAGCTGCTGCCGCTCGATGCCAGCAGCAATGCCCCTGTTTACGATTCGCTTTTCCAGGTTCTCTTCAGCATTGGCACGATTCTTTTTCTCGGAATCGTTGGCCTAGTGATCTTCAGCTTGGTGCGATTTCGCAGACGGCCAGGAGACCTCGCCGACGGTGTTGCCATCGAAGGAAATCTACCTTTGGAAATTGTCTGGACCGCAATTCCGGCGATTGTGGTGCTCTTCGTCGGCATTTACAGCTACGACATTTACGAACGCATGGGTGGCATGGCCTCCCTCAACGATCACAGCGCCATGCATCATTCAGAGATGGTGATGCAAGCCTCCACTGGCGCCGGCTCAACCAGTTCCGGCGATTCGGCCGACCCATCGAAGGTCTGGGCCGGAATCGGCAGCAGCGCAGCCGGCGGTCCCAGCTTGCCGGTGGAACTGACAGCCATGCAGTTCGCCTTCATCTTCCACTATCCCGAAGGTGACATCACCAGCGGCGAGCTGCACGTGCCGGTGAACCGTCCCGTCGAGTTGCGCATGAAGGCCAACGATGTCATTCACGCCTTCTGGGTGCCCCAGTTTCGCCTCAAACAGGACGTGATCCCAGGTCAGCCGACCGTGCTCTCGTTTACGGCCACCCGCGCCGGCAGCTATCCGATCGTCTGCGCCGAGCTGTGCGGCCCTTATCACGGGGGTATGCGTTCCACCGTGGTGGTCCATGAGCAAGAAGCCTTCAACCAATGGTTTGAAACCAACGCGCCCGCCAGGCCCGCACCGGCGACTGTCGCCAGTACTTCCGTCACCCCCACTGCCTGATTCCCTTCGCAGCTCCAGCCCTACCCACCTGAGCCATGACCGTCGCCTCACCATCGGACTTTGAACCTCAGGGGTTACAACCCCAGAATTGGCTGAAATATTTCAGCTTCAGCCTTGATCACAAGGTGATCGGGCTCCAATATCTGGTCACGAGCTTCATCTTCTATTTCATCGGTGGTGCTCTCGCCGGCGTGATCCGTACCGAGCTGATCAGCCCGATCAGTGATTTTGTCAGCCGCGAGACCTACAACGAAGTTCTGACCCTGCACGGCACGGTGATGATCTTTCTCTGGATCGTGCCAGTGGTCAATGGCGCTTTCGGAAATTACCTGATCCCATTCTATGTTGGCGCCCGTGACATGGCCTTCCCCCGGCTCAACGCCGTGGCCTTCTGGCTTATCCCTCCGGCAGGCATCCTGTTGATCGCCAGCTACTTCATTGCCGGAGGAGCCGCCCAGTCCGGCTGGACCGCCTACCCCCCCCTGAGTCTCTCCACCCCCGCCATCGGCCAGGTGATCTGGATCCTCAGTGTGCTGTTGCTGGGAGGCAGCTCGATTTTCGGGGGTATCAACTTCATCGCCACGATCCTGAAGCTGAGGAGACCCGGGCTGAAGTTGATGCAACTACCGATGTACTGCTGGGCCATGCTCGGCACCAGCATTTTGGTGGTGCTTTCTACGCCTGTTCTGGCAGGCACTCTGATCCTGCTGAGCTTCGACATCATTGCCCATACGGGTTTCTTCAATCCTGCCCTGGGCGGCAATGTGGTCGTTTACCAGCACCTGTTCTGGTTTTATTCCCATCCAGCCGTCTACATCATGGTTCTGCCGGCCTTCGGGCTGGTCAGCGAAATCCTGCCAGTGCACGCCCGCAAACCGCTCTTTGGTTACACCACCATGGTGTATTCCATCCTGGCGATTGTGGTTCTCGGCTTGATCGTGTGGGCACACCATATGTTCACCAGTGGTACGCCTCCCTGGATGCGCCTCTTTTTCACCATTGCCACGTCTTTTATCGCCGTCCCGACCGGCATCAAATTCTTCAACTGGCTGGCCACTCTCTGGGGCGGCAAACTGGCCATGAACAGTGCGATGCTGTTCTCCTGCGGCTTCATCATCAACTTTGTGTTCGGAGGCATCACTGGCGTCGCCCTAGCCCAGGTACCCTTTGACATCCATGTGCACGACACCTATTTTGTGGTCGGCCATTTCCATTATATCGTTTATGGAGGCACTGTCTTCGTGATCTTCGCTTCTGTTTACCACTGGTATCCGAAGTTCACCGGCAGGATGCTTAACGAAGATCTGGGTCGTCTGCACTTTCTTCTGACCTTCATCGGCTTCAATCTCTGTTTTGCCCCCCAGCACTGGCTCGGCCTTAACGGCATGCCGCGCCGGGTGGCTGAATACGACCCCTCCTTCACCACCCTGAATCAAGTGAGCAGTGTGGGAGCCCTGCTGTTGGCCATCAGCACGCTGCCATTCCTGTTCAATGTGATCTTCAGCCTCTATGCCGGCCAGAAGGCCGGTGACAACCCCTGGAATGCTCTTACCCCGGAATGGCTGACAAGCTCACCACCCCCGGTCGAGAACTGGAAGGGTGAAGCCCCCCTGGTCACCCATCCCTATGACTACGGGATTCCGGAGGGCAAAATCGATTTACGTGTCGCCAGCGGTGCCGATCTCTGGTTTGGAGGAAAACGATGACCAGTCTTGCCCCAGGTTCAGCTAACCCAGCTGGAGCTCCGCTTCCAGCCCAGGCCATCGAACCATCCACGGACAACCATGCCGCCGCTGCCCATGTCGGGGATGACCATGGCGGCCATGTCGATGTCCGCCTGTTCGGACTGGCCACCTTCCTGGTGGCCGATGGCATGACATTCGCCGGCTTCTTTGCCGCGTACCTCACGTTCCGGGCCGTCAACCCCCTGCCCCCCGACTCCAATTACGAGCTGGAACTGATCCTGCCGACGATCAACACCGCCCTGCTGCTGATCAGCAGCATCACCTTCCATCGTGCCGGCAGCAACCTGCGCAGCGGCAATCAGGCGGCCTGCCGCAACTGGTTGCTGGGCACCGTGGTTCTGGGTGGAGCCTTTCTGGCGGGGCAGATGGTCGAGTACTTCAATCTGCCGTTCGGCCTGACCGACAACCTGTTCGCCAGCACCTTCTATGCCCTGACGGGCTTCCACGGTCTGCATGTCACCCTGGGGGTGATCTGCATCCTGATCGTGTGGTGGCAGGCTCGCCAGGGGGGTCGCATGAATCAGGACGAGCATTTCGGCCTGGAGGCAGCGGAGCTCTACTGGCATTTCGTCGATGGGATCTGGGTGGTGCTGTACGGGATTCTTTATCTCCTTTGAGATCAGACCCTATTGCCTTAACCACGACTTCTTCGTCAGAATCAGTTCATTGCATGCTGCACATCGGCCCGATGGGTTCTGCCAGAGCAACGGAGGGAACGGGCCCCATGCTTGAAGGCAAGGAGCTGCTCGACAAGGCTCGATCCCTGAGCAACCGCCCGGAAGACCAGATTGCCCGGGCCTGTGGCTATGTGGGTCCCAGTGGCCGGTTGCTCAAGAAGAGCTTTTATCGCGCCCTAGTGGCGGCCAAGGGATACTCCCTGCCTTCCAGTGGCGGCGGCAGCGGCAGCAGCCTCAGCAAGGGACGCCATGCTGAGTTCCGCACCCGTGTTCACGGCAATGGCAATCTGTTGATCGGCCAGGCTTACACCCGGCGCATGGGTCTGGAGCCAGGCCAGGAATTCCGCATCGAGATCCACAAGGAAACCGGAGCGATCTGGTTGTTACCGCTCGAAGACACCACGCTCCCCGACTGAACTGCTGACTTCTGGGGCCGGTGATGGCGCTGTTGATCAGGCAAGTGAACAGAGGATTCAGCGATCCCCAATCCCTCCGCGGACCGGACACCCTCAAAGCAGCGCCCGGATCTGGCCCTCAGGTCCCGACTCTTGCCCACCTGGCCTCAGCGCAGCGGCTCAGCGCAGCGGCTCAGCGCAGCGGTGCTCTCGAAACTCTCCTGGATCGTGGACGGCGACAACTCAGCTTGACTTGCCACCGCCAAGACGCTGGTCGTGGAAGCTGGCGCTGAAGGTGAGCAGGTCGATGCCGCTGAAGATGAAGCTGATGCCCACCAGCAACCCCAGCACGGACAACAGGCTGGCGGGTCTGATCGTCAGGATCAGCACCCCCAGAATCAGAGTGACGATGCCGTTGGTAAGGCCCCAGCCCCAGCCCTGCACCTGGCGATGGCTGAGGGCCACCACCACGGCCACCGCCCCCTCCAGCAGAAAGATGACGCCGAGGGCGAGGGCCAGGCCCGCCACCTGAACCGCCGCCGCCAGGGGGCCGGCCGCCAGTTGGTGCACCATCCACAGGCCCGCCACCAGAAACAGGGTGGACACCACTAGCCGCCAGAAGGTGAGCAGCCGCCGCAGCCGGGACGAGCGGGTCAGCGTGTTGATCCAGCCCACCAGTCCGCTGACCAGAAAGGAGATCGCCACCACCGCTGTGACCCAGACCGAGGCCACCAGGGGAAAGATCAGGGCCAGCAGACCGAGGACCACCAGTAGAATGCCTTCGGCCATGGTCAGGCCGCGCAGCGATTCCTCGACCCGCTGCAGGGGGTTGGACGTGTTCATGGCGGGGGATCTCGGGATGGAGCGGGCCTGCCGGCAGCCTGCCAACGGCAGAAAGCTCTGGCAACGACCTGGCCTCAGCCCCCCCAGCCCTGCTCCGCCAGCCAGCCGGAGCTGAGAGGCGGGTCGCCGCCCGCATCGGCGCCGATCCGGCGGGTTGTCGCCAGCAGGCGCTCGGTGTATTTAGCCAGCAGATCCGCCTCCAGATTGACGCCATCGCCGGGGTGCCGATCCTGCAGGGTTGTGCTCGTCCAGGTGTGCGGGATCACGGCGATCCAGAGGTCGGCGCCGTCGTGGGAGCAGCCGGCCACGGTGAGACTGACGCCGTCAACGGCCAGCGAGGCCTTCTCACACACATACCGGCCATAGGCCGGATCGTTCCAGGCCAGCTCCAGCCGCCAGGACGCCGGCTCCCTTGCAATCGCCCGCACCGTGCCCTGACCATCGACATGACCGCTGACCAGATGGCCCCCCAGGCGGTCCGAAAGCCGCAGGGCCGGCTCGAGATTGACCCGCTGACCGCCCTGGGCCCGCGCCCCCAGTCCACTGCGTCTCAACGTCTCCTCGCTGACGTCGGCCCGGAAACCGGCCGCGGCGCCGCCCCCCCCCAGGCACTCAGCGACCGTCAGACAGATGCCATCGACGGCCACGCTGTCTCCGAGGGCGAGGGCGCCGAGAGCGCCCGGGGTCTCCAGATGGACCCTGACCCCATGGGGGCAGCGCTCGACCCGGCCAATAGCCTGCACCAGTCCGGTGAACATCTCGTTACAGCGGTTCTTCTGGCCATAATCCAATGTCGGGGAGTGGCGACAGCCAGGAGCGAACCCGGATCATGGTCGAAATGCAAGTGGCGGGGATCGGCCTGGATGCGGCCAGCCGCAGTCCGATCGTGTTGTTGCGCGATCCCTCCGGCCGCCGTCAGGTGCCGATCTGGATCGACCAGGCCCAGGCCCAGAACATCCTGGCCGGCCTCGATGGCCGGCGTCCGATCCGCCCGCTCAGCCACGATCTGATGGCGAATCTGATTGAAGCCGCTGACCTGCGGCTGGAGCGGGTGATCATCCACGCCATTGAGGACAACACCTTCCGGGCCGTCCTGAAACTGCTCAAGAGCGGCGGTGAGTCCCTGGAGCTCGATGCCAGGCCCAGCGATGCTATCGCCCTCGCCCTGCGCTGCGGCAGTGGCATCTGGATGCTGGAGGAGGTGGTCGGCGATGCCTCGATCCCCGTCGATGCGGAGGCTGACGCCGAGGAAAAGGCCGATTTCCGACGCTTTCTCGAGCGCACCAGCCCGGCGGAACTGATCCGCCATCTCTCCAAGGGCACAGGCGCGTCTGAAGGGGCTGGGGAAGGCGAAGCCGATGAGCAGCCACCCACAGCCCCGGGCGAAGAACCACCCAAAGGCTCCCCCAGGAACGGCGAACCCAACCTTGATGACTGAAGCCCACCGCCGCCCCTTCGGCCTGGGGCGGCCGGTGTCGCTGTTCACGCTCGGCACCATGCGCTGCGTCGAGAGCCCCGGCCAGATGCTGGCTGTGCTGGAGGCCGCCTTGGCGGCGGGGATCAACCATCTGGAAACCGCCCCCGCCTACGGACCGGCCGAATCGTTCCTCGGCGGGGCACTCCAGGACCTGGAGGCCCGCCAGCCCCAGCGGCGCCGGGAGCTGGTGCTGACCAGCAAGCTGTTGCCGGGACTCAATCTGGCGGAGGGCAAGTCGCAGTTGGCGGCCCTGCTGCGCCGGCTCCGGATCGAGCGGCTCGACAATCTGGCCGTGCACGGTCTCAATCTGAGCGAGCATCTGCACTGGGCCCTACAAGGCCCCGGCAGGGAGCTGCTGGACTGGGCCCTGGGCGAGGGACTGGTGGGCCAGGTGGGCTTCTCCAGCCATGGCTCCAGCGAGCTGATCGCTGAGGCCCTGGCCTCAGCGCGCTTTTCCTTCTGCAGCCTGCATCTGCATCTGCTGGACCAGGAACGGCTGCCCCTGGCCAGGCAGGCCCTGACCGCGGGACTCGGCGTGCTGGCGATCTCGCCGGCCGACAAAGGGGGGCGGCTCTACGACCCACCGCCCGAACTGGTGGCCGACTGTGCCCCGTTCACGCCGCTGGAGCTGGCCTATCGCTTCCTGCTGGCCGAGGGCATCAGCAGCCTCACCCTGGGGGCCGCCCAGGCCTCGGATCTGGTCTGGGCGCAGCGGCTGGCCAGCGCTGACCATCCCCTCGACGAAAGCGAACAAAAGGCCCTGAAGCGGCTGGAGCTGGCGGGCCACCGTCGCCTCGACGCCAGCCACTGCGGCCAGTGCCGCCAGTGCCTACCCTGCCCCAGCGCCGTGCCAATTCCAGCCCTGCTGCGGCTGCGCAACCTGGCCGTCGGCCATGGCATGGAGAGCTTCGCCAGTGAGCGCTATGCCCTGATCGGCCGGGCCGGACACTGGTGGGAACAACGGGATGCCAGTGCCTGCAACCGCTGCGGCGACTGCCTGCCCCGCTGTCCCCATGGGCTGGCGATTCCCGACCTGCTGGCCGAGACCCACCAGCGCCTGGCGGCCCCGCCCCGGCGGCGGCTGTGGGGCTGAAGCGGAGCGGACGCCTCTAGGTGGCAGGGGCGGCGGCATCCCAGAGGGCCTGCAACTCGGCCCGTTCCGTCACTGTCAGCGGCGGCAGATCGCGGCAGCGGGCCAGGACCAGTGCCGGCGGCAGCAGCAGACGCGCCACAGCAGGCGGGAAGGGGGCCACCGCACGCTCCAGCTCGGATCGCGGCAGCGGCGGCACCCAGCCCCCGGCCAGCAGCAGGGGCAACAGCGGCGGCTCCAGCGCCGCGGCCAGCCATTCCAGCGGCGGACTGGCGCCAGTGGCAGCCGAGACAGTGGCAGCCGTGGCACCGGCGGCAGCGGCGGGCCTCAGCACCAGGCTCCAGCCCAGGGGCGCGCCCTGCTCCGGCAGGATCACGCTGAGCCGGGGATCGCGGCGCAGCAGGGGCACCACCCGCGGCCGGGGTAGCACCAGGGCCTCCGCCGCACCGCTGAGCAGCAGGCTGAGGCCGTGGCGATCGTCCTGGGCGAGAACGTTCTGCCGCAGCCTTCGCAGGCGCTCGGGATCGCCATCCACCAGGGCGATGGCGACGCGCGGACTGGAGGGCAACACCAGTTTGGCTCTGAGACTGGGGTCGAGCAGCAGATCCCAGCCCTCAGCGCGACGGCGCTGCAGATCAGGGCGATCGCGCAGCAGCAGCAGCCAGGGATTACAGGACCAGGGAAAGGCCAGGATCGGAGCCCCCTCAGGTGCGAACAGGCGACTGACCGGCCCCGCCTGAGGCGCCAGCCGCGCCAGTAACTCCGGAGTGCCGATCGGCTCCAAGCTGGCGCGGGGCAGGTCCGTAGCCCAGCCATCCCCCAGCTGCAGCAGGGAGGCCCGGGCCCGGGCCGCAAGCACCGCCGCCGGCGTGTCGAGCAGCACCGGCTGCCACGGCTTCGGCAAGCGGGCACTCCAGGCCGAGGGCAACTCACCGCGGCAAGCCAGCAGCTGGGGCCCCTGGCCCCGGCAGCCCGCCAGCAGGCCCAGGCCGCCGATCGCCGCCAGTCGCAGCAGCTGACGGCGGCCGAAGCCGTCGCCAGCGGGGACTGCCGAGTGGGTCAGGGGCGTAACCGGCGGGGACAAAGAAGGGCGATCGAGAGCGGCCATCCGGGGACCGTACCGTAGGTGCTGGCAGCCGCCTGCCCCCGGCCCCAAGCCGGCCTGCGACAGGGTGCCCTGCGGAGCATGAACCCTGGCGGCCCCCTCTCAGCGAGTTCGACGATCCGGCCAGCCCTGCGCCGGGAGCGCCTCACGATCCGCCTGGCAGCGATTGGCCGACGCCCGCAGCCGCCAGCGGCGGAACGCCAGCGTGGACTGGGGTTCCTGGCACCGCAGCGAGGCTCAGGTGCCGGCGAGCAGGATGCGGCAGGCCCGGTCACAGGCCTGCTCAAGGGCCGCCGGCGAACGGCCGGACAGCTGCCAGAGCAGGGCCAGGCCGCCAGCGCCGACACCCTCCTTGACAAAACCGCGCTCGTAGTCCCGCAGGGCCGGATGGCAGGCCGGGCCGAAATGCAGATCGGCGGCGAAGCCCAGGAGCTCCACGCCCCACTGGTCTCCGATGCGCCGCAGCAACCGGCCCAGATCACTGGTCGGTTCATCGGCCACCCAGGCGGTGGTCCCCACCGCCACCCGGGCGGCGATCGTCTGGCACCGCCCGGGTGGCGCCAGGGCCAGGGCCAGGGCCAGCACCGCCGCCATCTGGCTGCCGCCGGCCAGCAACACCGGCAACCCGGCGCTGGCGGCGGCCACCACCAGAGCCGCCGTCAGCGGTTGCATCGGATCGCCCAGGGCCGCCACCACGGCGCGGGGATCCGGCGCTCGACCGGGCTGGAGAGCGGCGGCCCTCAGACCCCGGCGCACCAACTCCGCTTTGAGCCCATGGACCGACCCCGGCATGCTGCCGCTGACCAGTCCCACCACCTCAAGTCCCAGCCCGGTCAGCAGCGCCTGGGCCGAGGTGGTGCCCCCCGGCACACACTCGGCGATCAGCAGCGGCCTCCCGGCCCGGGCCAGCCGCTCGCCCCAGAGGCTTCCCTGCAACAGCAAGGCCTCCACCCGCTCCGCCGCCATGGCGCCACCGGTGCTGAGACAGTTGGCCGCACGGCGCTGGCCGGCCAGCCGCAGATGGGGCACCGCCGGCGCGACGGCGCAGCCCAGATCCACCACCAGCGGCTCCAGGCCCAGCTCGGCCACCACCACCTGGCTGATCAGGGCCGGGGACACCCCCGCCGGCAGCGGCGGCAGGCTGTGGGGCCGCCCGCCGGCCGGACCCTGCAGCAGCAGTTCAGCATCTGCCGCCGCCGTCTGCAGGCGCGCGGCCGGGGTCGCCCCGGCCGCGGAGATGCCCTCCACAGCGGCGGTCTCGGTGGCAGCCAACACCAGCAGCAGTTCGCTGGCGGCGGGGTCGAGCCGCCAGGGGCGACACCAGCGCTCGGCGGCGGCCTCGGCACCGGCGAGCTGGCGCAGGGACCTCAAAGCGGATCGAGAGCCACCAGGGAACGCAGGGCCGGCGGGGGCTCACTGATCGGCGACCTCAGTCGCGGAAAGATCCAGTAGGCCACGGCGTGCACACAGAGCACGATCAGCAGATTTTGAAACAGCACCAGCGCCAGGGCAGCCAGCTGTACCTGCAGCAGGTCAATCCCGGCACCGAGTGCCCAAAGCCCCGCAATCCGCTCCAGCAGGCCGGCGGCGGCGGTGGTGATCACCACCCAGAGGTTCTCGCCCACCATCACCGACAGCACCGCCACGCGCACCAGGAAACCCACGGCCCCGATCAGGGCCCCCACCGGCAGGGTGATCCACCAGCTCAGACGGCGGCGCCAGCCCCAGCCGAGCCAGAGGGCCAGGAACCCATAGGGGAACAGCACCAGCGGCCCCCGGATCGGGCCCATCAGCGCCAGCAGCAGCAGGGCGGTGACCGCCACGCCCTCCAGGGCGCAGCGCCAGCCATGGCGCAGCTGCAACAGGGCCAGGGGCAGGGGCAGGGCCAGCTGGAACAGGGGGCTGCCCACCGGCAGGTAATAGAGCGCCAGCCACAGCAGGGCCGTGGCGGCGGCCAGATAGGCAGTGTCCATCAGCTGGAGCGCCTGTCTCGCACTGAGCTGACGGCTCTGGGGAGGACGTGCCATCTCAGCGGGGGGCGGGGGCCGGGCGGACCGTGGGAGCGGCCTGGGGCGAAGCCGCGGCCACCCCCGGGACGGTCGGACTGGAGCCGGGGCCGATGCGCTCGATCGTCTCGACCTCGAACGGCACCCCCGCCGCCCGCAGGGCCTGGGTCACCACCTCGGCCGGCGCCGAGGCATCGGCCTGGGGCAGCAGGATCGTCAGCCGATAGGGGGCCGGCCGTCGCGGCACAGGAGAAGCTGCCGGACCGGTCGCAGCGGCCACGGGGGTCCCAGAGGCCGGGGCTCGGGTCTGACCAGCGGGCGAGGCCTGGGCGGCGGGCGGCGTCTTGCCCGCCCCTGAGGCCTGGTCCCTGCCCGCGGCTGTGCCGGAAGTCAGGCCATCGACGGCCGTTCTGGCCGCACCGGCCGCGGAGGTCGTTGTCGCGGCGCCGGATGCGAGGCCCGCCGTCGGGCCAGCGGCAGCGCCAGGAGCAGGGGAGCCCGTCCCGGAGGCCTGGGAACCGGCGCTGGGGGCGGCGGGGGCTCCGGAGAAACTGCGGGAGAGCGCATCGCCGAGACGGGTGCCGCTGCAGCCCGCCAACGCCAGGGGCAGCAGCAGGGCCACCAGAACGCCGCTGCGGGCGAACGAGGGCAGCGGGAGCCTCAACTGCCCGCCGGCTTGATCACCCGCACGGCACTGGCACGCAGGCGGCCGGTCTTGGTGGTGCCGGGGGGCTTGGGGTTCGCCGCGGCCTTGGGGGCGGCGGTCCTGGAGGTCGTCTTGGCGGCAGTGCTGCGGGAGCCGGCAGTCTTGGCAGCACCGGTCTTGGCGCTGGCTGGGGACTTGGCTGCCTTGCCGCCCCTGGTCTTGCCCGTGGCCGCCTTGGCCGCCAGCAGCTCCACCGCCTGCTCCAGGCTGATCGTCTCGGCGGTGGTGCCCTCCGGCAGGGAGGCGTTGACCTTGCCCTGCTTGACGTACAGCCCATAGGGACCATCGAACAGCTGGACCGCCTCATCCCCGCCGGCGGGGATGCCGAGATCCTTGAGGGCGGTGCGGCCGCCCCGACCCTTCTTGGGCATCGCCAGCAGCTCCATGGCCCGTTCGAGCGTGATCAGCAGCACGTCGTCCTCGGCCTTGAGCGAGCGGTAGTCCTTCTCCCCCTTGCCCTTGTCGTGCACCACATAGGGGCCGAAACGCCCCAGCCCGGCCTGAATCTTGCCGCCGACGGGATGCTCGCCGAGGTGGCGGGGCAACCGCAGCAGGCCGAGGGCATCCTCCAGGCTCAGCTCCTCCGGCTTGATCCCCTTGGGCAGGGAGGCGCGCTTGGGCTTGGGGTTCTGCTCGCTCACCTGACCGAGTTGCAGGTAGGGGCCGTACTGGCCGAACAGCAGATAGATCTGCTCGCCGGTTTCCGGATCGGTGCCCAGGGCCTCGGGGCCATCGGCCTTCTGCCGGAGGATCAGCTCCGCCTTCTCGGCATCGAGATCGCCGGGGGTGATCTCCGCCGGCAGAGTGGCCTTGAGCAGTTCCTCATCGCCGTCCTCGTTGACCCGCTTGGTCTCCAGGTAGGCGCCGAAGCGACCGATCCGCACCACACAGGGAAGCCCTTCCAGCTCCACCGTGCGGGAGGCCCCGGGGTCGATATCGCCCTCCCTTTGCTGCACCTGGGTTTCCAGGCCGGTGTCGCCCTTGTAGAAGCCCTCCAGATAGGGCAGCCAGGACACCTTGCCGGTGGAGATCTCATCCAGCGTCGACTCCATGCGGGCCGTGAAGCTGGTGTCGACCAGATCGGGGAAGTGCTCCTCCAGCAGGGCGGTGACGGCGAAGGCCGTGAAACTGGGGATCAGGGCATTGCTCTGCAGCGTGGCGTAACCGCGATCGACGATCGTGCCGATGATGCTGGCGTAGGTGGAGGGACGGCCGATGCCCTCCTTCTCCAGGGTCTTGACCAGGGCGGCCTCGCTGTAGCGGGCGGGGGGCTGGGTCTGGTGACCGACGGCCTCGACCGACCTGCAGGACGGGACATCGCCCACCGCCAGGGCCGGCAGCAGCACCTCCTGGCCCTCCAGGGCGGCGTCAGGGTCGTCACTGCCCTCCACATAGGCGCGGAAGAAGCCGGCGAAGTCGATGCGCTTGCCGCTGGCTCGGAACAGGGCAGGACCGGTGGCCGAGCCGGCGGCGGCCTCGAGATCGACGGCCAGCATCGTGAGCCTGGCATCGGCCATCTGGCTGGCCACGGTGCGCTTCCAGATCAGCTCGTAAAGGGCCAGATCGCGACCATCCAGCCCCGTTTCGCTGGGGGTGCGGAAGCTCTCGCCGGCGGGACGGATCGCCTCGTGGGCCTCCTGGGCATTGCGGGCCTTGGTGGAGAACTGGCGCGGCGCCGGGCTGAGGTACTCCTTGCCGTAGCGCTCGGCCACACAGGCGCGGGAGGCCTGGATCGCCTGGTCGGAGAGGTGCACCGAGTCGGTGCGCATGTAGGTGATGAAGCCCTTCTCATAGAGACCCTGGGCGGTGCGCATGGTCTCCCGGGCCGAGAGTCGCAGCTTGCGGTTGGCCTCCTGCTGCAGGGTGCTGGTGGTGAAGGGCGGCACGGGCCGGCGCACCGTGGGCTTCTCCTCCACCGAGGCCACCCGCCAGGGGCCGCTCTCGACGGCCTGCTGTAGCTGGCGGGCCTCGGCCTCACTCAGCAGCTTGACCTTGCTGCCGGCCTTGAGGCCGCCGGTGTTCTCATCGAAATCGGAGCCGCCGGCGATGCGCTCGCCCCGCAGATGGGTGAGCTTCGCCTCGAACGCCGAGCCCAGCTGCTCCAGTCTGGCCTTGAGATCCCAGTAGCTGCCGCTGCGGAAGGCCCGACGGGCCCGCTCCCGCTGCACCAGCAGGCGCACCGCCACCGACTGGACCCGGCCGGCGGAAAGGCCCCAGGCCACCTTCTTCCAGAGCAGGGGCGAGAGGGTGTATCCCACCAGGCGGTCGAGGATGCGGCGGGTCTCCTGGGCGTGGACCAGCTCCATGTCCAGCTCCCGGGTGGCGTCGAGGGCCCGACCGATCGCCTCCTTGGTGATCTAGTGGAAGACCATCCGCTTGACAGGCACCTTGGGAGCCAGCAGTTGCAGCAGATGCCAGCTGATGCTCTCGCCCTCCCGGTCCTCGTCCGTGGCCAGCAGCAGCCGATCGGCGCCCTTGAGGGCCTCCTTGAGCTCCTTGACGATTTTCTTCTTGTCCTTCGGCACCACGTAGAGCGGCTCGAAGTCATTGGCGGTGTTGACGCCGAGATTGGCCCACTTCTCACCCTTGTGAGCCGCCGGAACCTCGCTGGCGTTGTTGGGCAGGTCACGCACGTGGCCCATCGAGGCCTCGACACGGAAGTCCTTCGGCAGGAAGCCCCGGATGGTTTTGGCCTTGGTGGGGCTCTCGACGATGACCAGGGTGTGGGCCACGGATAGGCGCTGAACCTCATCCTTCTTTATCGCATCGCTGGCCGATCCGTGCGCCGCCCCTCACCGAAGCCATTGGTCGGCATCCAGCCGTGACCGCTACAGTCCCGAGCACTGAAGCCTTATTCGCGCCGTGGCTGACGTGTTTTTCGCCGCCACTTCTGCCGCTGTCGCCGCTTCCACCGCAGCCGATGCCACGGCCGCGATCGGTTCGGGCCTGAGCACCGGCAGTCTCAATCTGCAGCTGAACGCAGCGAGCATCGCCCCCGAGGCCGCCGTCCTGGTGGCCCTGCTGGTCTGCCTGCTGGTCGACCTGGCCGGGGAGAAGGCCGCCAGTCGTTGGGTTCCCCCGATCTGCTACGGCGGTCTTGGCGGCTCACTGGTGCTGCTCGCCCTGCAGTGGAACGGGCCGCTCGAGCCGTCCTTTCTCGGGGCCTTCCTGGCCGACAACCTCGCCATCGCCATGCGGGCCGTGGTGGCAGCCTCCACCCTGATCTCCTTGCTGCTGAGCTGGCGTTACGTAGAGCGCAGCGGCACGCCCGTGGGCGAATACGCCGCCATCCTTCTGGCGGCGACCCTGGGGGGCATGGTCCTCTGTGGCGCCACCGACCTGATCAGCATTTTCATCTCCCTGGAAACCCTGTCAGTCTCCAGCTATCTGCTGTCGGGCTACATGAAGCGGGACGCCCGCAGTTCCGAAGCCGCGCTCAAATACCTCCTGGTCGGATCGGCGGCGGCCGCGGTTTTCCTTTACGGCGCCTCCCTGCTGTACGGCCTCAGTGGCGGTGCCACCAGCCTCGATGCCATTTCGGTGGCCCTTCGCAGTTCCGATACGCCGATCACCGCCCTGGCCCTGGTGTTCGTGCTGGCCACGGTGGCCTTCAAGATTGCGGCCGTGCCGTTTCACCAGTGGACGCCGGATGTCTACGAGGGATCGCCGACACCGGTGGTGGCCTTCCTGTCCGTGGGCTCCAAGGCGGCTGGCTTCGCCCTGGCCCTGAGGATTCTGGTGGGCTGCTTCGAGAGTTTCGACGCCCAGTGGAAGTTTCTATTCACGGTGCTCGCCGTGCTCAGCATGGTCCTGGGCAACGTGGTCGCCCTGGCCCAGACCTCGATGAAGCGGATGCTGGCCTACAGCTCGATCGGTCAGGCGGGTTTTGTGATGATCGGCCTGGTCTGCGGCACCGAAGACGGCTTCTCGGCGATGGTGCTCTACATCGCCGCCTATCTGTTCATGAACCTGGGGGCGTTTGCCTGCATCATTCTCTTCTCGCTGCGCACCGGCAGTGACCGGATTGCCGACTATGCCGGGCTCTATCAGAAAGACCCTCTGATCACCCTGGGCCTGAGCCTGTGCCTGTTGTCCCTGGGGGGCATTCCGCCGATGCTGGGCTTCTTCGGAAAGATCTACCTGTTCTTCGCCGGCTGGGCTGATCATCAGTATCTGCTGGTCGTCGTCGGCCTGGTCACTTCAGTCGTTTCGATCTACTACTACATCTCCGTGATTAAGATGATGGTGGTCAAGGAACCTCAGGAAGCCTCCGACGTGGTTAAGAGTTATCCGGCGATCAGCTGGAAGCTGGCCGGCATGCAGCCTTTGCGGGCTGCCCTGGTGGGCTGCGTGGTGGTGACAGCCGTCGGCGGCATTCTTTCTAGCCCCCTGTTCAACTGGGCCAGCTCCACCGTGGCCGGAACCCCGATTCTGCAGCAGGCGATCGCCAACGCCGGTGCGCTCTCCCTTGGCTGAACCCGGCCTGGTCATGGTCGAATCGATGCGGTTTGAGCCCGAACCGCGACGACAGGGCAGTCCGGCCCAAGTCACCGAGCGCTCCACGCCTCTCCCGGTCGCCGAACTCGACCGGGTCCGCAAGATCTACGGCAGTGGCGACACCGAGGTGCGTGCCCTCGACAATCTCAACCTGACCGTCTACCGCGGCGAATACCTGGCGATGATGGGATCCTCGGGCTCCGGTAAGAGCACGGCGATGAACATCCTGGGCTGCCTGGATCGCCCGACCGACGGCACCTACCGCCTCAATGGCACGCCGGTCGAGCAACTCGATGACGACGAACTGGCCGACCTGCGCAATCGGGAGCTGGGCTTCGTCTTCCAGCAGTTCCATCTGCTGCCCCAGCTCAGCGCCCTCGACAACGTCTCGCTGCCGATGATCTACGCCGGTGTGCCCCTGCGCGAGCGCCGGGAGCGGGCGACTGCGGCGCTGCAGCGCGTCGGCCTCGGCCAGCGCCTCGACAACCGCCCCAACCAGCTCTCCGGCGGCCAGCAGCAGCGGGTGGCGGTGGCTCGCGCCATCATCAACCATCCGATCCTGCTGCTGGCCGATGAACCCACCGGGGCGCTGGATTCCAGCACCACCCGCGAGGTGCTCGATCTGTTCGATGAACTGCACCAGCAGGGGATGACGATCCTGATGGTGACCCACGAGCACGACGTGGCCGATCGGGCCGAACGGGTCCTGCAGTTCAAGGATGGCCACATCGTTGATGGGCTCGATGACTGGATCCACCACACCTGAACCGGGCTGAGCCCAGCGGACAGGTGCAACAGGAGCATGCCGCCCACCGGCGATCACGCAAGGTGGGCGGCAGCTGGGAGATGGGACAGAGCCCCCACGGCCTGCCCTCGATCCGGACGCTGCCAGTGAAGCTGGCGCGGCGGCTAACGGTTCCGCACCCCTGCGCCTGAGGCGCCGACTCCGGGTAGCCAGCCCCGCGGCGGATCAACCCAGTGAGCAGATCATGGCCATCGCGCCAGGCTCACCGCCTGCCAGCCTCAGCCTGCTGCGCCGACGGAACCGGTTGAACCCCAACGATCCGCACGGGCAGGGCCAGCGTGCAACCACCGCCGGTGATGGCTGCCAGCGACATTGGCTGCTGGCGACGTGGTCAGGCAGGGTCTGGCGCGGCCGGCACCTGGACGGGGGGCCTCCTGGAATTCAGCCCCGCTGGCGCTGCACCGGGGCGCCCGGCAGGGCCAGGGGATCGCGGGGCCGCTCCAGGGTCTGCAGCAGCTGGCCCATCAACATCGCCACGGCATCGGGTGCCTGGCCTCCCGCCAGGCCAGGCATGCCGGACAGGGCGGCCAGCATGCCGCCGCCGGGATTGAGGTCGCCCGGATCCACGGCCACCCAGCCCCCCTCCTGGGGCATGCGCACTTCAAAGTGCAAGTGCGGCCCCGTGCTCAGTCCCGTGCTGCCGACCCGGCCGATGACATCCCCCTGGCGCACCGTCTGCCCCTCCTTGACATAGAGCTCGGAGAGATGGCCGTAGAGGGTGCGGCGGCGCGGGCCATCGTGCTCGATTTCAATCGCCAGGCCGTAGCCCCCGGCCAGACCACTGCTCATCACCCGGCCGTTGAGGGCCGCCACCACGGGGGTGCCCTCCGGGGCCGCCAGATCGCGGCCGGCGTGCATCAACCAGGTGCCCATCACCGGATGCAGACGCCAGCCGAAGGGACTGGTGACGACGGCGGAACCGATCAGGGGAAACAACAGCCCCGCATTGCCATTGCCGGCGATCGCCGCGGGCCTGGGGGTGCGGCCGAAGACATCGGTGAGGCGGAACGTGCCACCGACACCGGAGAGCAGGGCCGAGACCGGCACGGAGATGGGGGGCAGGGGCAGGGCATCGGAACTGAACCGTCCCATCCCGGCGGCCCCGCTGCCCCCGCTGAGGCCGGCGGCGACTCCGTCCACCGAGGAGAAGCCGATGCCATCGAGCCGGCCGCGACCGCGCACCACCACACCGGTGCCGCACTCCAAGGCCGAAAGCGCTCCGCTGCTGCAGGCCTGTTGGCGGGCGACGTTCATCGGCGCGATCAGACCGCGATGGACCCGCACCCGTTCAGCCGGAGAGATCACCCCGTCTCGCTCCAGCGCATCGAGAGAGGCATCAAAACGCCGGGGAGGCAGGTTGGCACGCTCGTTCACCGACGGTCGCAGCGGGGACTCCGCCAGGGGCTGCCGCGGCGAGGTTACCGGGGGGGGGCTCGCCTGCTGGGTCGATGCGGCCTGGGCCGGCGACGGCAACGAAGGCGCGGGAGCCGCCGCGGGCGCGGGCTCGGGGGCCACCGCCGGCTGGAGAGGCACCTCGCTTTCGGCGAAAGCCAGCGGTGCGGCCGCCAGAGGAACGGCGGCCAACGGGCCCAGGAGCAGTAGGTGGAGGGGCTTGGAGGCCATAGGGAGAGCGGCGGTGACTTCGCGGATGGGCAGGAGGGGAAGAGAGAGTGGGCTCTGCTGGGGAACCGGCCTGCTTCGGGGCCGCGGTTCCTGCTGGCGGAGCTGATCGGGAGAGCCGAAGCGCTCCGGCTGACCGAGGGGCGCCCTGGAACGGATGCGGGTCAGCTACGGGGTGAAGCACAGGTTGGGGGCAATTTAAGGGGCAGCCCCCTGGAGGGCCGGATCAAAGCGGCGCTGCAGCACCCGCTGGCGGCGGCCGCACTGCAGCCGCAGGCCGCCGTCCCGCTCCAGACCCAGGGGCCGCCAGTCTTCGCCGTCGAGCCGCAGCGACGCTGCAGCCAGATGCAGCCGCTGCTCGGCCAGCTGGCGCACCTGCTCCGGCCGCCCGGAAGCGGCCATCGCCCACTCGAGTGCCAGCAGCACCCGGGCCGCCAGCCGTGACGGGTCGGCGCCCCAGCAGCCCAGGTGACGGCGCAGGTTGGTGGCCCCGGCCGGTACGGGATTGAGGCCGTTCAGTCCCACCCCCAGCCGGGCCCAGCGGATCCGCTCGCCCCGCAGGCGCAGCCGCGGCAGCAAACCGGCCAGCTTGGCCAGCTGGCCATCGGGCCCCTCCAGCAGCAGATCATTGGGCCATTTCAGCCGCACCGGCAGCCCGAGCTGCTCCAGCTGCAGGGCCAGGCCGACCGCCACCGCCAGCCCGGGCGCGGCCGCCTCGATCGGATCCGAGGGCCAGGGCAGGGCGGCGCTGAGCCACACCCCGCCGCGGGGTGCCAGCCAGACCCGGCCCTGCTGGCCGTGGCCGAAGCGCTGATGCTGCGCCAGCAGCGCCAGGGGCCGCCGCAGCGCTCCGGAGCCGAGCGGCAGCAGCTCCGCCAGCCAGTGATCCAGTTCAGTCTCCGTGCTGGCACAGACCGCCAGTCCCCGCAGGCGCCAGGGGGATGCCAGAGAGGGTGGCGGCTCGGCCCCGGCCTGGGGGGGCCAGGCCGCCGGCCCCAGCAACCGCCGGCGCTCGGCGGTGATCCTCCCGATCACAACTGCCGCAGCCAGGCACCGATGCGCTCGGCGGCCGCTTCGAGCTCCGCCGCCGGATGGACCAGGGCCAGCCGCTGCCAGCCCTCCCCGGCGGGTCCGAAGCCATGGCCCGGAGTGAGGCAGACGCCGGTGCCCTCCAGCAGGGCCGCGCCGAACGCCTCCGAATCCAGGCCGCGACGACGGGCCGCCTCGGGCAGTTGCAGCCACAGATAGAGCGCCATTGAGGGCAGCTGCACCGACCAACCCTGGGCCTCCAGGGCCGCCGCCATGCGATCGCGCCGCTCCCGGTAGACCGCCCGCAGCTGCTGGGGCCATTCAGGCGCCTGCTCCAGGGCGGCGATCGCTCCGGCCTGCAGGGCCAGGGACTGGTTGAAATCCACCACCCCCTTCAGCTGGCGCAGGGCCGTGATCAGCCACTCGGCGCCGATGGCGAAGGCCAGCCGGTAGCCGCCGAGGCACCAGCTCTTGGAGAAGGAAAAGAACTCGATGCCGCACTGGCGCCAGGCCGGATTGCGCAGCAGGGCCGGCGCCTCTCCGTCGAGGGCCAGATCGACGTAGGGGTTGTCGTGGGCCAGGACGATGTCGTGGCGCAGGGCCCGCTGCACCGCCTGATCCAGCCAGAGCTGCTCACCGGTCGTGGTGGTGGGATTGTGGGGGAAGCCCAGCACCATCAGCTTCAGGGCGTCCCATTCGGAGCTGCCGAGCCGATCGAAATCAGGCCGCCAGCCCCGGCTGGCCTCCAGGGGCAGCAGCAGCGGACGGGCCGAAGCCAGATGCAGACCGCCCAGGTGAGAGGGGTAGTAGGGATCTAGCAGCAGGGCGGCGTCGCCGGGATTGAGCACCGCCAGGGGCAGATGGGCCGTGCCCTCCTGGGAGCCCACCAGCAGCAGCACCTCCCGCTCCGGATCCACCGCCACGCCGAAGCGCCGGTCCGCCCAGGCGGCCACCGCCTCGCGGAAAGGACGGGTGGCGCCGTGGAGACAGTAGGAGGCGCTCTCGGGACGATTCAGGCCGGCGGCGATGGCGTCCAGGACCACGGCGGGGGGCTGCAGATCAGTGGAGCCGAGGGAGAGATCGAGCAGCGGCGGCAGGAGCTCCCCGAAGGCGAGGGCTGCAGCCTGGCAGCGCTGTTGATAGGCCAGCTTGCGCTGATCGTTGCGGGCAAAGACGCCGCTGCCCAGCTGAGCCAGGCGTTCAGAGATGGGCATCCAGGAAGGCCTGCAGCTGGGGCTTGGCCATGGCGCCCTCGTGACGGCCGATCTCGACACCGTCACGGAACAGGATCAGGGTGGGCAGACCCTGGACCTTGTAGGCATCGCGGCTGCCCGGGTTGCCGTCAGCCTCAAGCTTGCCGACCGTGAGCCGGCCTGAGTAGGTCCCGGCGGCCCAGGTCATCAACGGCGCCATCAGGCGGCAGGGTCCGCACCAGGTGGCCCACACATCCACCAGCACCGCCGAAGAGCGGGCGAGGACCTCGGCGGCGAAGTTGGCATCATTCAACTCGAGCACGGCGGTCACGCCGCTGGCAGCCTCGGCCGCTGGAGGTTCGGCGTTGTGGTCGGTTGACACGGCCCGGGATTCAGCTGGCCCGATTGTATGGATTCCGGCTCTGCGGCCGATGGGGCCGGCGCAAGCACCACCGGACCTGCCGCCCTGGGCGGCGGACGGACTCGGGCGGCGCCAACCCGTGCTGCGGGCGAGATCCGGATGGCGCAACTGCTCGCGAACGCCCCGTCGAACGCGAAAAATCAGAGCTTGTCGATCGAGCGCTTGAGCTGCTCGAGTTCGGCGTCCACCTCGGCCACCTGCACCGCTTCGAGCTGGGGCACCGGTCCACTGGCGGCAGGCAGGGAGATCGGCGTGCTGCCCCCCTCCAGGCGGGTCTTGAGGGCGGCCAGCTCCTCGTCGACACTGCTCCCCTCCAGGGCGGCGAACTGGCTCTCGAGATCGGCGCCGGCCAGCTCGGCGGCCGCCTGGCTGCGGGCCTCCATCGCCAGCACCTTCTCCTCCATCTGATCGAAGGCGGCCATCGAGCTGTTGGTGCCGAGATTGCCGACGGCGTTCTGCAGCTGCACCTGGGCCTGGGCCGCCTGCTGGCGGGCCTTGAGCATGTCCTTCTTGGTCTTGGCCTCGGCGATCTTGCCCTCGAGGGCCGACAGACTCTTCTTGAGAGTTTCAACCTGGCCGGACTGGCTGGCGATCTGGGTGGTGAGGGTGGTGGCCGTCTCGGAGTAGGTCTTGCGGCGGGTGAGGGCTTCGCGGGCCAGGTCCTCGCGGTTTTCCTTGAGGGCGAGCTCCGCCTTACCCATCCAGTAGCGATCCTGGGAGGAGGCCTGGTCCGCCTGGTTCTGGAGGCGCTTCTGGCTGGCGATGGCGGTGGCCACGGCCTGGCGCAGCTTGACCAGGTCCGCCTGCATGTCGGCCACGGACTGATCGAGGATCTTGGAGGGATCCTCCGCCTTGCTCACCAGGTCGTTGAGGTTGGCGCGAAGCAGGCGGCTGAGCCGATCAAAGAAGCCCATGAAATAGCTGCTGGGGCGAGACCAGACAGTAGCGACATCGACGAATCGGGGCCGGCGGCACGGTCACCGGATTGCCGCACTGTCCTGGGCAGCCGGATCTAGCGTGGGGCGATGGCCAAGGCCTCCCGCCAGCAGACCCGGCGCATCGGCAATCTGTCGCTGCTGATCGCCGCGCCCAGACCTCCCGCCAGCGCCGTGGCCAGCTGCCTGGAGGCGCTGCAGCAGGAGTGGCGCCGGGACGGCCACATGGCTGCCCTCTGGCAGGCCTGGCCGCGGATCGCCGGGCCCCAGCTGGCGATCCACTGCCGGCCCCTGCAGCTGCAGGGCGGCCTGCTCACGGTGGGGGCTGCGCCGGGGCCCTGGCTGCAGGCGCTCCAGTACCACCGCCACCAGCTGCTGGGGGCCCTGCGGGGAGCGGGCTTCACGGTGCGGGAGCTGCGGCTGCAGCAGCACCACGCCGCCGCCATCCCGCCCGCCGGCAGCAGCCTGGAGGCCGAAATCTGGGCCCGCCATCCCAGCCGCGTCGACGTGCACGGCCTAGCGGACTGCCCCCAGTGCCGGCGGCCGGCGCCGGCGGGGGAAATGGCTCGCTGGGGCCATTGCAGCTTCTGCCGCCGCGACTGGCTGGCGGCTCAGTCCACGGTGCTGGCAGGCGGCCCCGGGCCCGCTGAACCGGCGGGGGGCTCGGCGGCCAGGACAGCCGCGGCAGCGAGCGCGGAACGGGCCATCTCCGCCCGGCCCGTGAGGCGCTCCCCGCCTGAAGCGGCGGCAGAGCCGGGAAGCTTCCGACCCGCCGGCACTCCAGAGACGCCGGCCGCCCCGGAAGCGGAGACCGGCCGCGGCGCCCGCTTGCGGCCCATGAATCTGGTTAGCAAGGGATCAGCTGCCGCAGCCCTGCCTTGATCGGAGTGATCCCCCGCCCGATGCGGCTGGCCCGGGGGCTGGCGATCCTGCCGGCCCTGCTCGCGATCAGCCTGGCCTCGAGCGCCGCAGCGCCCAGCCCAACCCCGTCGAGCCCTGCGGCGGCAGGTCCGGAACCGGCCCCAGCCTGGATCAACCGCCCCGGCCACAGCTTCTGGGACAGCCGTCCCTGGGTGTACGGCTGGTATCGGGTCCATCCCGAGGTGTGGAGCTGGTGGGGGCCCAGTGCCAGCCGCTGGGGGCTGGCCAACCTGGCGCCGGCCGCCACGATCTCCAGCCTGGTCGAGGCCGCTCTCGCCAGCGGCAGCACCGTAATCGTGGTGCCGGGTGGCGGCGAACGGCTCGATATCGGCAGCCTGCAGGCCCAGCGTCCGATGGGCGTGCGCTTCCGCTACGCCGCCGAGGGCCAGGCCTTCAGCCCCGGGATCGCGGACTGCCAGGCGGGCCTGCTGGCGGGCCTGCTGGCGGGCCTGCCCCCGCAGACGCCCCTGGAGGCCCACCGGCTCCATGCCGTCTGCCAGGTGACCTACGGCAACCCCTGACTGGATGCCCCCGGTGGAGCCGCACGGGGACCTGCGGCACGCCAGTGCCTGCGCAGTGCGCGGCAGGCGACGGCCCTGGCCCGCATCAGCCCGGAACCCACAGAACCTGCCGGGAATCAGGCCCCCCGAAGGACGAACCTGGCTCAGAGGCTGAGCTGGAAGCCATCGCGGCGATGGAAGTCGGGTTCCGGGCCGCCATGGGCCAGGGCCCAGTAGCTCACCAGGCCCGAGCGCAGCTGGATCACAGCGGTGATCGCCGCCGCCAGCGGCTGGTCCGCCGCCAGAGCGGGGGGCAGGTCAACCTCCAGGGTCAGCCGCAGCAGGCGACGATCGCGCACCACCTGAATGGCGAGCTGCTGATAGGCCGGTTCCGCCGCCAGGGCGCGGCGATAGCCCGCCAGCCGGTAGACGCTCCAGTGGCCCGCCGGCGAGAGGTTGTACTCCCAGTAGGGCTCCTGGCCGGGGCAGGCCAGAAACAGCTCAAAGCAGGTGGTCTGCCAGAGCTGATCGAGCCGGCAGGGCAGCGGCGCCGGCGGCGGGATCAGCACCGTATCCAGGGGGCCCCGCAGGTCATAGCCGAGGCTCAGCCTCCGGCCGCGGCGGCTGAGCTCGCCCGTGAGCGCCAGCTCCGCCAGCTGGGGCGGGGTTTCGAAGGGCCTGAGGGCAAAGCGGCGATCCGTGGACACCGGCATCAATCCGTTGATCGAGACAGGCCGCGGCTCAGGGGGCCGGCCGCAGCCGCTCGACGATGGCGCGGATCGCGCCCTCCTGGGTCTCGATGCTCTCAGTGAGCCGGAACTGCACCAGGGCCCGCTGCAGGTTGTGGCCGGGGCGATCGGTCCTGAAGTAAAAGTTGCCGCCCAGATGGTCGGTGAAGAAGCGCAGACCAAGCTCGAAGGCGATCAGGCGGATGGCCTCGTAGAGATAGTCGTAATCGGCGTCGGCCAGAAAGGCCCTGGCCTGACCGAGATAGCCCTCGAGGATCGCCTCGCAGAGCTCCAGATCGAAGTGCACCGACCGCCAGTCCGCCGTCTCCTCGCCGAGGCGATTGCAGCCGGAACGGAGACAGTCGCCGATGTCGTAGTGCACCAGGCCGGGCTTGATCGTGTCGAGATCGACCAGGGCGATCGCCTCGCCCGTGGTCTGATCGAACAACACGTTGTTGAGCTTCGGATCCCCGTGAATGGGCCGCAGCTGCAGCCGGCCCGCCGCCTTGGCGTCCTCCAGCACGCAGGCGAGGCGCTCCCGAGCGCGGATGAAGGCGATGCAGTGAGCCGCCTGAGGGGAGAGGCGCACATTGGTGGTGCGCAGGGCCCGCTCGAACTGGAGCAGATAGGCCGGGGTGATGTGGAAACCCTTGAGCGTGTCGGCGAGCTCCGCCACCGGCAGATCACTGATCAGGGCATGGAAGGTGCCCAGGCCCCGACCGAGCTCGCGGGCCTGGCGGCGATCTTCGAGCACTTCGCAGCTGCGGCAACCCTCCACGAAGGTGATGGTGCGCCAGACCGCTCCGTCCCGCTCCAGCCAGCAGCGATCGGGCTGATCGCGGACGGCCAGGGGCCTGGGCACCTCCCAGCGACGCCCGGCCAGCACGGCGCCGGCCTCGGCCTGCACGTGCTGGCCGAGCCGCAGCATGTTGGCCAGCACCAGTTCGGGCCGGGGAAAGACGCGGGTATTGATGCGCTGCAGCACCAGCTGCTCGACCTGGCCGTCCTGACGGCGCACCCGCAGCCGATAGGTGTCATTGACATTGCCCGCGCCCAGGGGACTGACATCGAGCACCGGACCGGGCAGCGCAAAGGCCTCGGCGATCGCCACCAGCGGGTCGTCAGCCGCATCGCGCGGCGTGGGGGGGGAACCGGCCTGTGAACCAGCACCAGTCGACGAGCCAGCGTTGGTCTCGGACACGGGCCTACGGGCGCACAGATCGCCACTGTTCCATGGACATCCAATGGATCCCAGACGAGAACTGACAGTCCTTCAGCTGGGCTGAACCCGAGGCGGCACCCCAGTCGGTTCCATGTCCTCGTCCACCCCCCAATCGCTGCGGAGGCGGGACAGAGGTTCGGCGGCAAGGGCGAAATAGTCCAGATCCAGCAGCGGATCCACCCGACAGCGGGCGCCACGGGCCACCGCCCGGGCGACCCGCTCCGGTGCCCCGGGCGCCTCCAGGGTGTGGGCATACCGGGTGTCCACCACCACGCTGCGCAGCAGACCGGTCCCGTAGATGCTGACCACCCCCAGGAAGCCGACCATCGCCCCGGGGGAGCGACTGGCGGCGGCCATGAACGCCGTCACCTCGATTTCGCCGATCGGTGTGGTGTCGAAACCGGTCACGACATGCACCCAGTCGTGGTGGGCCAGGGCTTCGTTACCACCTCCCACTTCACCGGGCAGCCGGAAGCCCCGATCGGCGTAGAAACGGGCCATGGCGCGACCGAGACTGCCCTCAGGCAATCGGTCCAGGGCGCGCCAGCGCTCACTCACGGCGGGATCGGGCTCGACCGTGAGCGCAAAGGCCCGCAGACCGAAGCGCCGCAGCAGCACCGGCAGGCGGGGATCGTCCCGCAGCCCTTCGCCGATCCAGCAGAGCCGGTAAAAATCCGCCGTGGCCAGGGCCTGGGAGTGCCCCACCAGATCCCGGACCAGCCGCAGACTGGGCCCATCCACCCGCAGCGCCTCGGCCCAGCGCTGCACGGACGCCTGCAACGCCTCCGGGATCGGCCGGCAGACCATCTCCAGCACCACCATCAACTCGATCAGTTCCCGGCGCTGGGAGGGCTGGGGCAGGGCCTGGGCCACCACCGCGGCGGTGATCGGCGGTTGGGCCTCCGGATCCCCCGACCAGCCGAGCAGCTGGGTGAACAACACCCGCAGCAGCCGGGGTTGCAGGGGATCGACCCAGCCGCCGGGCAAGCGACAGGCGCTGACCACCGCGGCCGCCAGCAGCGGCGCCTGATCGGGGGAGCTGTGAATCAGAAACATCGCCGACCAGGCCGGAGATTCGCTGTCTAGACGATCGGCGGGCGTGGGGCAGACCCAGCGGCAGAGCCCGCATCTGGAGATCCACCTCGGTGCCGGCGAACGTGAGGCGGCGCCGGAGCCCTGAGCGCGACAACTGGTGGCCTCGGATCCGTCGAGCCGGCCGCCCTGGCGCAGCTGGTCCGGGGACGGCTGCCCATGAAGTGCCGCCCGTGGACGGCCAGCCGATGAGCGCCGAGGGACAGCCGCCTCAGGCCAGCGCCTGGCAACAGGCGGCGAAGGCCCCTGCGGGATCGGCGGCGGCACTGATCGGCCGGCCGATGACCAGCTGGCTGGCACCGGCAGCGATCGCCTCGGCGGGCGCCATCACCCGGGCCTGGTCGCCGGCGGCGCTGCCGGCCGGCCGGATGCCGGGGGTGACCAGACGGAAGGGTTCCGGGTGGGCCTGCCGCAGGGCCGCCACCTCCAGGGGCGAGCAGACGCAGCCGCCGATCCCGGCGGAGGCCGCCAGGGCCGCCAGGCGATTCACGTAGGTGGGGACCGGTTCGGCGATGGCCAGTTCGGCGGCGAAGCGCTCGGCCGGCCAGCTGGTCAGCACGGTGACCGCCAGCAGGGTGGGGGGAACCAGACCCTCAGCGCTGGCGCCGGCGATCGCCCCGGCCTGGGCCGCGGCCAGGGCCTCGGCACCGGCACAGGCGTGCACGGTGATCAACTCGGCGCCGAGGCGGGCCGCACTGCGGCAGGCGCCGCCCATGGTGGCGGGGATGTCGTGGAACTTGAGATCGAGGAAGACGCGCAGGCCCCGGTCCCGCAGCTCGGCCACCACCGCCGGACCGGCGGCACTGAACAGCTCCAGTCCCACCTTCACCCAGCGCAGCTGGGGGATGGCGGCGGCCAGGGCCAGGGCCGCGGCACCGTCAGGCCGATCGAGGGCCAGGATGATGCGCTCGGCCGGAGCGGGGGGCATCGCTGCAGACATGGCGGACCGGGCGGACAGGGGGACGGTAGGAGCAGGGATGGGGTGGCCAGGGCCGGGAGCCGGGCCCGCCTCGCCCGCGGTGAGCCGCCTCAGCCGATCGGTCCCTCAGCGGACCAGCCCCGGCGGAACGTCGTCTTGTCCAGCGGCAGCACCCGACCTCAGTCAGAAACCCGGCCCCCGAACTCCGGCTTGAGGTGGGCCATGCTCTCGCCATCAGAGCTGCCAACTCGCTGCCAGAACCCGGCGGGGCGCTACAGCAATTCTCAAACAACAGCTATCGAGAAGCCCTCCATCATGGCCATTCGACAGCACCCACCCTGGAAACCAGTCTTCTGAAAGTCTTTTTGTCATACCTCAGGATCTTGCCGTCGAGATCCTCTGGCCCAACGAACACACAATTGGGATCATGGAGCTTTTCACCATCCAGGCGAACGCCGCCGCCGAGAATCCGCTGCTTTGCCTCAGTGCTCGTCGCCGCGACTCCCACCGCTCGAAGCAGATAAAAAGCCTTGGCGGGAAAACTGACCCCATCGAGTGATACTTCTGGAATCTCACTCCCTGCCCCGCCACCCTCAGCAGCAGCCACCACATTCACCACCATGCGGGCTGCTGTGTTCTGAGCGTCCAAGGCAGCCTCATGCCCGTGACGGCTGGCTGTCACCGCAACAGCCATGGCCTTTTGTCGATCTCTCGGATTCTCCGGCAAAGCTGCCTGGTCCAGATCGGTCAGCAACGTCAGATAGGTATCCACCACCCCATCGGGCACCTTCTCCAGCTTGGAATACATATCCAGTGGGGGATCCTGCAGTCCCACCGTATTTCCCAGGCTCTTGCTCATCTTCTGCACGCCATCAAGCCCCGGCAGAATCGGCAGCAGCAGGCCGAACTGGGGCCTCAGGCCGTGGTGACGCTGCAGATCACGGCCCATGGCGACATTGAACTTCTGATCCGTGCCGCCCAGCTCCACATCGGCCTGAATCGCCACCGAGTCGTAGCCCTGCAGCAGCGGGTAGAGGAACTCGTGCAGGGAGATCGGCGTGCCGGAGCCATAGCGGTTGGCAAAGTCCTCCTTGGCCAGCATCTGACCCACGGTGCTGGTGCCGAGCAGGTCGATCACCGCCGGCAGGTCCATACCCGCCAGCCATTCACTGTTGCGCCGCACCTCCAGCCGACCGGGGCTGGTGAAATCCAGCAGGGCCCGCTCTGGCTCCTGGCCCAGACCCAGCTGCACCAAGTAGGTCTCGGCGTTGGCCTCGACCGCGGCGGCAGTCAGCTGCACCCGCGTGGCGCTCTTGCCGGTGGGATCGCCGATCCGGGCGGTGAAATCGCCGATGATCAGCACCGCTGTGTGGCCCGCATCCTGAAAGGCCCGCAGCTTGCGGAACAGGATCGAGTGCCCCAGGTGGATGTCCGAGCCGGTGGGATCGATGCCCAGCTTGATGCGCAGCGGCCGGCCGAGACGCTCAGCCTGGGCCAACCGGGCGGCCAGGGTCTGGTCGGGGTCGCCGAGTGCTTCTGGAGCCGTGGCGGCGGGGAACAGATCGGCCAGGCCGCGGCTCAGCCAGGCCGGCAGGGCGGCTGTGAGCGCTGCAGAACTGGGCTGCTCGTCCATGGGATTGCGGGGGCTTGGGGCGCCGGGCCGCCGGATCGTACTGAAAGAGCCAGGCCGCAAACGCTGACGGCAGCGGGATGGAGGCCCCACCTGGACCCTTTCAAACCGAACGACAGCAGCAACAAAGGGCTGCCGACCCGGGCGACGCTTCACCGTGGCCTGAGATCGGGCCGGAAGTCCTCCGGCCGACTTGATCAGCCCCAGGGAGGCACGCGGCAGCTCAGTGCCAACACCAAACAATCGGGGGAATGCGAATCCTCCCCGGAGGCCCTGGCGATCGATCCCGGGGCAGCAGCGTCGGGTACTCCGCCATTCAGCCGAACTGAGGGCAGCCTCAGCTCTGTTGATCCAGCTGACTCTTCATGCGCTCCAGCGTCTGATGCATCTGGGTGAACATCGTTTCAGGCGTGAGGCCGAACTGACCGAGCTGGGTGCGCAGCTGCTCGACCGTGAGCTTGGCCTGGAAGTCTTCGGAGAGCTCAAAGCGCTTCATGAACACGCGGTAGCGGTCCATCATTTCCTCCATGCGCTCGATGTAGAGCTTCTTGCCTTCACGATCGAACTTGCCGTAGTCACTGCCGAGCTGCATCAGGCTCTGATAATCGCCGAACAGGCGTTGGGCTTCGTCCTGAACGATTTCGGATTCGAAGAAAGCCATGGCGCCGTCGCTGCTCAAGGATCAGGGGTCGTGAATGCGATTCTGCTCAGCGCCGCCGCCGCTTGGGAGTTCGGATCCACGCATCCCCCGCCAGGCGCTGGCCAGGCCGGTCAGAGGTGCGAGCGACAGGGCGGTGCGAGCGACAGTGAGGTTGCCCAGCGGCCGGCGAGGTCACTCGAGCCGCTCCAACCCCCATCAGCCTGGGGCTGATCAGGTTGTGCGGACCAGGCTCCAGGCCCTCGAGCGCACCCACGCCGCCGCGATCACTCTCAGGCCCGGCCGGATCGACGGGCCCGATCGCTGAAAACACCGCTACGTTCGGTCCCGTTCTCCGGTCGGTTCAGGCCAGCATGGCCCAGCGGCACTGGCTCGATTCCCTCGCCCGTCGGCTGCTGATCGCCAGTGGCCAGTTGACCCGGCCGGCCGCCGATCTCCGCCCGGAATCGGCGGCTTCTGCCGAGATCCGGGCGGAGCTCGGTTCCCTGGATCGGGCTCCGGGCCGCCAGGCCGCCGGGGAGCAGGACAGAGCCGACGCGATCGAACGGGATCTGCTGGAACTGAAACTGACCCACGAACCGGGTCGTCGCCTCCGCAACGCCGAGGAGGTTCGCCATGCGGCCGCCCTCGGCTGGAGCCTGGATGTCAATCGCGCCACGGCCGCCGACTGGCTGCGGCTGCCTGGCTGCCGCAGCGACCAGGTGGACCTGCTTCTGCGCCTCCAGGCCGGAGGCGTGCAACTGAGCGGCCCGGAGGATCTGCAGCGTCTGCTGGACCTGAGCGACGCCGAACTCAACGCCTGGCAACCCCTGCTGGAGTTCCGCTGGTACGGCACGGCCCCGCCCGCCGCCTGCCGCCGTGAAGCCATCGCCATCAATCAGGCCGGCGCCAGAGACCTGGAACGCCTGCCCGGCATCGGGGCGGAGCTGGTGGCCCGTCTGCTGCGGGAACGGGCCCGCCGGCCCTTCGCCGATCTGGCGGATCTGCAGCAGCGGCTGCAGCTGAGCGCCGCCATCGTCGAAGCCTGGATCGGCAGGCTGGCCTTCCAGCCGGCCCCCGCCGGCCCCCTGCTGCCTCCCGCCAACCGGCCGAGGCCGAACCGATGACAGCCCCCCAGGCTCGCCAGGGCGATCTGTTCGCGGCGTCCAGCCCGGCCACCGGTGCCAGCCCCGGCCCCTTGCCGCCGCCTCTGCTGCGCCAGCAACTGCTGCGCTGGCAGGAGCGGCTGCTGGCGCATCAGGCCCCCCTGTTCGCCAGGGCCGCCGCGGGCCCTGCAGCCACCGTGGCCGCCGCCGCCAGCCAGGGTCAGCTGTTCGCTGCGGCGGCCGGCGCCACCGGCGAAGCCGCCGCGTTGGAGCTGGCTGCCAACCTCAATCCGCTGGAACTGCGGGCCCAGAGCCTGGCCTTCTGGCGCTGGCCCAGCGCCCCGCAGCAGGGTGCCGCCATCTATTTGGTGATCGACCGCCCCAGCGACGCCCCCTCGCCCCTGCTGCTGTACGTGGGCGAGACCGGCTGCGCCGACCGCCGCTGGAAAGGCGATCACGACTGCAAGGGCTACCTGGCGGCCTACAGCGAGGCCCTCGGCCGGGCTGAGCTGAGCACCAGCCTCAGCATCCGCTTCTGGTGCGATGTGCCCGGCGACAGTCAGGGCCGCCGTCGCCTGGAGCAGACGCTGATCCGCCTCTGGCTGCCGCCGTTCAACAAGGAAACCCGGGAGCGCTGGGCCACGCCGTTCACCGCCGATCCCAGCTGAAGCGCCCGGATCAGAGGAGGCGGCCGGATCAGGGGAGGCGGCCGGCCATCGCTACGATCCCAGCTCAGCCCCGTGCAGCATTCATGGATTTCCGCTGTGTGGCCCCCGCCGGCCATCCCCTTGAGAGCTGGAGCGGCGATAGCCTGGTCATCGGCCTATTCAGTGATGCTGACCATCCCGGCCGCACTCAGCTGGCCGAGCTGTTCGGAGCAGCGCTGGCGGACCTGCTGGAGCAACGGCGCTTCAAGGCCAAACCGGGCGAGCTGATCAGCATCGAACGGCTGGGTCAGACCCCGGCGAATCTGATTCTGGTAGGCCTGGGCGAGGCCGCCGAGTTCCACCTCACCGGCCTGCGCGATGCCTGCGCCAACGCCGCCCGCAGCAGCGCCAAGCTGGGCACGCGCCAGCTGGGACTGCTGATGCCCGTCCAGGCCTTCGGGGCCGCCGCCGCCGCCGCGGCCATGGCCGAGGCGACCCGCCTGGGGCTCTACGTGGATCATCGCTTCAAGAGCGAGGCCGAACCCCAGAACCTGCCCGAGGACGTGGCCCTGCTGGGGCTGGAGCCGGAGGGCTGGGAAGGCCTGGCGCACCTGGATGCCATCTGCGGCGGCGTCGAGCTGGCCCGCCAACTGGTGGCCGCCCCACCCAATGTGGCCACACCGGGCGCCCTGGCTGACATCGCCGCGGCCATTGCCCAGGGCTTCGGCCTGGAGCTGAAGGTGTTGGAGCGCGACGACTGCGAGGCCCTTGGCATGGGGGCCTATCTGGCGGTGGCCCAGGGCTCCGATCTGGAGCCCAAGTTCATCCATCTCACCTATCGTCCCGCCGGTGAAGTGAAGCGGCGGGTGGTGCTGGTCGGCAAGGGGCTCACCTTCGACTCCGGCGGCTACAACCTCAAGACGGCCGGCGGCCAGATCGAGATGATGAAATACGACATGGGGGGCAGCGCCGCGGTGCTGGGGGCGGCGCGGGCCATCGGTCAGCGCCGCCCCGAAGGCGTCGAGGTGCACGTGATCGTGGCCAGCTGCGAAAACATGATCAGCGGCGGCGCGGTCCATCCCGGCGACATCCTCACCGCCTCGAACGGCACCACGATCGAAATCAACAACACCGATGCCGAAGGGCGACTCACCCTGGCCGATGCCCTGGTGTACGCCTGCCAGCTCGAACCCGATGCGATTGTCGACCTGGCCACCCTCACCGGCGCCTGCGTGATCGCCCTGGGCGAAGAGATCGCCGGGCTGTGGAGCACCAGCGACGTGCTCGCCGACGGCCTGCTCTGCGGAGCGCGCATGGGCGGCGAAGCCCTGTGGCGCATGCCCCTGCAGGCCAGCTACCGCTCGGGCCTCAAAAGCACCCTGGCTGACCTGAAGAACACGGGGCCCCGCCCCGGCGGATCGATCACCGCAGCCCTGTTCCTGCAGGATTTCGTCAGCAAGGGAATCGCCTGGGCCCACCTCGACATCGCCGGCACGGTCTGGAGCGAGAAGGGGCGGGGCCAGGATCCCGCCGGCGCCACCGGCTTCGGCGTCCAGACCCTGGTCAACTGGATCAGCGAAGGGGCTCCGGCCTAGGTTGGGCCCGAGCGACCACTGCAGCCATGGCCGTCCAGAAGATCCGCTGGTATGTCAAAGCCCAGCTTGGGGTTCTGCTCCTGCCGGCCGGGCTGTGTGTGTTCGGCGAGGCGGTGATCCGCAAGGGCATCCAGACCTGGTCCAGGCTCGCCGCCAGCGGCGGTTCGGCCCAGGTCATTCCCCAGGCCGGCCCCTGGTTCTGGTACGGCAGCCTCGGCCTGGTGCTGATCACCGCCGGGGTGGGCCTGATGATCGAAAGCGGCCTGCTGCGGGGCTACCCCAGAACCGGACGGGACTGATCGGCTGGGCTCAGGCGACAACCACCGGGCACACGTCTCCGGCCCGGCGGCGGCGCCGGACCTCCAGCTCGTGGATCTGCCAATGGGCCCGTTCACCGCACTCGGCCAGGAGCCTGTCCAGGTCCTCGGCCGCCTGGGCAGGACTGCCATAGGGGCCGATATGTCGGGTCTGCAGACTGTCACGGATGGTCAGCAGATGCATACACGCTTGATCGATCTGGGCCTACAGAAGCGATGTGGCATCCCGGATGGCCGCAAAGGCAGCGATCCGCTTCTGACAGGGATTCCTGGATTTTTTGCCACCAGGCCCCTTCGCAATGTCCAAAGATTCAGGCGGGGCTTCAGCCGCTGCTCCATCGCTCCATGGTGCGCGCTTTGGCGCCCCAGACCGCATCCAGACGACGATCGCGACCACAGGCAAAGCGGTAATAGTTGTAACGAAGACTGTTGCGCCTGGCGTAGTTCTGGTGGTACTCCTCAGCAGGCCAGAAGCGGGTGAGCGGCTTGATCGACACCTTGATCGACGAGGCCGGCCTGCCCAGTTCCCGGGCCGCGGCCAGCAGGCTGTTGCGAGCCTCCACCGCCTGGTTGGCCGTGGTGGTGAAGATCACCGGCCGGTAGGAATCACCCTTGTCGCAGAACTGGCCCCTGGCATCGAAGGGATCGATGTTGCGCCAGTAGGCGCGCAACAACACCTCGTAGCGGATTTTGGTGTTGTCGTAGCGCACCCGCACCGACTCCTGATGGCCGGTGGTTTCCGAGGAAACCTGCCGGTAGCTGGGGTTGGCGAGTTTGCCGCCGCTGTAACCGCTCTCCGCATCCAGCACCCCGGGCAGGTCCTCCAGGTCGTGCTCCAGACACCAGAAGCACCCCCCCGCCAGCACGGCCTCCTCGGTGGCCGCCTGGGCGGGCGCCAGCGGGCCCGCCAGCACCAGGAGCAGGCTCAGCAGCAGGGCGAACAGACGCATCAGACGCAGGCAGCGGCAGGGAGGGCCACAGCGGCCGCCTGCACCTGATCCAGAATCGCGGCCGCCGCGCGTCGGGTGACGCCGGGTTCCCCGAGCCTGAGGCGCAGACGCTGATAGCCCTCGCGCATCGTACGGACCGCAGTCCCATCGACCGCGAGCAGGGGCTCCACCGCCGCGACGATCGCCGCCGGGGTGAGCCGGTCCTGGAGCAGTTCCGGAACCAGACGTTCTTCGAGGATCAGGTTGACCGGCGAGATGTGAGCCACGTTGAAGCGCAACAGGCGGCGGGCCACAAAGGCCGTGGGCCGGCTGACGCGATAGCCGGTGACCTGGGGCACCCCCCGCAGGGCCAGCTGCAGATTGGCCGTACCTGACTTGGTGAGCGCCACATCGGCGGCCGCGCACAACAGCGGCCACTGGCCATCGGCCAGGGAGGCGGCAATCACCCGTGCCCGCACCCCGGCCCGCTCCAGGGCGGAGACCAGCAGCGGCTCAAAGCCCGCCTGCCCTGCCGGCACCAGCACCTGCAACCCGGGATGGCGGCGCTGCAACTGGGCTGCCGCCGCCGCCATCGGCGGCAGCAGATAGCGCAGCTCCTGTCGGCGGGAGGCGGGCAGCATCAGCACCACGGGCTGATCCGGGTCCAGCCGCAGCTGGGCGCGAGCCTCCTCGCGGCAGGGGATCTGGCCCAGAGTGTCGATCAGGGGATGGCCGACCCAGGTGACGGCCGCACCCCGGGATCCGTAGAAGCGCGCCTCCTCCGGAAAGATCGCCAGGATGCGATCGGTGAAGCCGATCAGACGGGTGGTGCCGCCATCCCCCAGGCGCCAGGCCCACTCCTGGGGGGCGATGTAATAGACGATCGGCAGTTGCGGATAGCGGCGCCGCAGTCGCAGGCCCAGGTTGACGTTGGCCCCCATGTAATCGATCAGCACCGCCCCGTCGGGAGGATGGATTTCCAGCCAGCGCCGCAGTCTGGCCTGCAGCTTCAGGGTCGGGATCACCAGGGGCAGGGCCTCCAGCAGGCCGATCGCGCCCATGCTCACGGTGTCGGCCAGCAGCTCGGCACCGGCCTGACGCATGCGATCCCCGCCGAGGGCCACCACCTCCAGGGCCAGCTGCCTGGCGGCGGCCTCCTCGTGCAGGGCGCGGATCAGCAGGGCCCCCTGCAGATCGCCGGAGACCTCGCCCGTGCTGACCAGAAGCCGCACCATCAGCGCTGGGCCGGCAGCGGTCCCCGACGTCCCGGTCCCACGGACGCTTCGAGAAAACAGCAGAGCTCCTCAGCGGCAGGCCGCAGGGGCAACTGGCGGGCGCACCGCAGCGCATCGGCTAGCACCAGTTCACTGCGGTAGAGCAGGGCCCAGACCTCCTGGAGCTGGCGCAACTCGGCGCCAGCATCGCGATCGGCCATGCCACTGCGGCGCAGGCCGATGCGGTTGAGGCCGCGGATCCGGCCCGGATGGCCTTCGATCATCATGAACGGCGGCACATCGCGGTCGATGCGGCTCATGCCGCCCACCATCGCCAGGGTGCCGATGTGCACGAACTGGTGGATGCCGAGCACGCCGCCGATCACGGCCCGGTCGCCGATCACCACATGGCCGGCCACCGCCACACCGTTGGCGATGACGATGCGATCTCCGAGATGGCAGTTATGGCCGATATGGCAATAGGCCATCAGCAGATTGCCGCTGCCCAGCCGCGTCTGCTCCCCTTCATCGGTGGCCCGATTGATGGTGACGCACTCGCGGATCGTGTTGTCGTCGCCGATCACCACCTCGGTGGGGGCGCCGCCGTACTTGAGATCCTGGGGCTCCAGGCCGATGCAGGCGCCCGGAAAGACGCGATTGCCACGGCCCATCCGCACCCGTCCGTCGATCACCACATGGGGCCCGATGCGGCTGCCATCGCCGATCTCCACGTCGGGACCGATGACGGCGTAGGGGCCGATCTCGACGGCGCTGCCGATCCGGGAGCGGGGATCGACCACCGCCGTGGGATGCACCGATGGAGCCATGGCTGCGCTGGTCATCGGTTCAGTCCACCAATGAAAACATCAGCTCGCCCGAACAGACGAGCTCCCCGGCCACGGTGGCCTGGGCGCGGACCTTACCGAAGCGTTTGCGCTTGAGGCTGAGCAGCTCGCAGGTGATGCGCAGCTGGTCGCCGGGCACCACCGGCCGTCGGAAGCGGACGCCATCAATGCCGGCGAAGACGAACAGCCCCTTGGGCAGATCCGGCATCTGGGTGACGATCAATCCCCCCACCTGGGCCATCGCTTCGACAATCAGCACCCCGGGCATCAGCGGGCGTCCGGGGAAATGGCCCTGGAACTGGGGCTCATTGAGGCTGACATTCTTGATGGCCACCGCCAGACGGCCGGGTTCATAGGCCACCACCCGATCCACCAGGGCGAAGGGGTAGCGATGGGGCAGCAGATTGAGGATCTGCTCGCTGGCCAGCACCACCGGTTCCGCGGCCGGGCCGGCGGCGGCCAGAGAGAAGGGATCCGGCGCCGCTGCCGTCGTGGCAGCGGCGCCGGTGGCAATCGCTTCGGAAACTCCGGTGCCGCTGGAGACCTCGATGTCAGTGGAGTCGTCGGTGCCGCCGGCGGCTTCCGGGCCTGCGGGGGCGGTGGTGGCGGTGGTGGTGGCGGTCAAGAGGTTTCAGACAGGCGCGGGGAGAACTCGATCGCAGGCAGGGCTGAGGGCCGCAGCCAGGGCGGTGTGCAGGCCGTGGGACCCGCGATAAGCGAAGACCTGGGCCTGCGGCAAACCCGCCAGCGCCAGATCCCCCAATAAGTCCAAGAGCTTATGGCGGACCGGTTCGTCGGCGAAACGCAGCGGGGGATTGAGCCAGTGCTCTCCATCACAGACCAGGGCGTTGTCAAGCGCTCCGCCCCGGATCAGGCCCGCGGCCCTCAGGGCCTCCACCTGATCGCGGAAACCGAAGGTGCGGGCGGGGGCGATCTCGCGCACGAAGCTTTCGGGCGTCAACGCCAGGGAATAGAGCTGGCGGCCGATCGCCGCCTGGGGAAACTCGATACCGGCGCCGATCAGCAGAGCGTCGGCCGCCAGCGCCGTGACGAAACTCAACCCCTGACGCAGCACGATCGGCTCGGCCAGCGGCGGCGGCAGCGGGCGGGGACCGAGGGGGCGGAGCCCCGCCTCGACGATCGCCTCCACCCAGGGCAGGGCCGAGCCGTCGAGCAGGGGAATCTCCTCCCCCTCCACCAGAATCTGGGCCTGGCTGACCCCGCAGCCGGCCAGGGCGGCCAACAGATGTTCAACCGTGGCCAGGCGCCGCTGGCCCAGTCGCAGGGCCGTGCACAGCTGGGTGTCGCTGACCTGGGCTGGCTGCAGCCGCAACGGCGGCAGTTCCGGAGCATCGAGCCAGCCGACCCAGTAGCCCGGAGCCTCACTGGCCTGGAGCCGGACCCGGGTGCGCTCGCCACCATGCAGGCCGATCCCGTCGCGCTCGACGGCGCCGGCCAGGGTCCAGGCCTGGCTGTAATCACGCGGCCAGAAACCCATCAGAACTTCCAGCCGACACCGAGGTTGAAGCGCCAGTTGCCGGTGAGATCCTGGCTGGCCACCTCCAGGCGCAGCGGCCCGACCGGGGTGGTGACGATCAGGCCCGTACCGACCGAAAAGCCTTCGCCGGGCTTGCCGAGCAGGCCACCGGGATTCCCGGGCACGTTGGCCTGGCTGCCGAAGGTGGTGCCGCCATCGATGAACAGCTCGCCGCTGATCATGCTGAAGATCGGGAAGCGGTATTCGATCGTGGCCTCTCCGAAGTTGCGTCCCACGCCCAGATCGCAGTCGTAATAGCCGCGAACGGAGTTACCACCCCCCAGACAGAAGGCCTCATAGGGGGGAAGACTGCCGATGACACTGCCGGCGGACACCTGGAAGGCCAGGGCCTGCTTGCAATCAGGGACTTCACCGGGCTTGGGCTTGCAGCCCTTGTAGAGCTTCAGCCAATTGACAGGGATGTAGTGGGTGTAGCTGCCGCGCAGGCGGTTGAAGGTGGGCGAATCCGGCCCCACCGAGATGAACTGCTCGGTGCCGAGGCTGAGGAAGTTGCCCTTGGTGGGGTTGCGGGGGTCATTCAGGTTGTTCATGGTCGCGGCAATTCGCACACCAAACAACTGGTTGTGGGCGGCGCAGTTATAGGCCAGACAGATCACGGAACCGATCGGTACCTGGCTGCCGTTATTATCAAAATCATTACTGGAAACCCCATAGCGGCTGGACGTGCCAGAGAAATCCATCGGCGTGGCCTCCTGACCACTCAGACCCAGAACGATGCTCCAGGGGGCCCGCTTGAACGGATTACCGCCATTCAGCGGCCGAACGAACTGGAGGTTGCCACCCACCCTCTGTATGACAACAGAATTGCCGACGTAATCAAACCAGCTCAGATCGCTGGAACCATTGATGGCATCCTGAATCGAGTCAAACGTCTTACCGAGGGGGTTATTGTTATTGTTGATATTATACGAAAGTGTTGTGCCGCCCGGTTCGTAGAAATCACCAGCAGTCAGGATATTTCCGTTATTCTGGCTCTGGAAAATCTGGGGCACATCGCGGCTGATAAAGGCCTTGGCCCGGAAAGCGGTGCGATAGCGATCTCCCTTGATCCAGGGATCGGTGAACGTGATGTCCACCAGGCCACCGAACTGGCCATAGGTGAAGCTGGTCGACAGATCCCAGGCACGGCCGAACAGGTTGCTGTCCTGCACCTGAATCTGGCCGAACACCCCCTGGCTCTGGCTGTAGCCGAGACCGCCGGACAGGGAACCGGTGGACTGCTCGACAATGCCCAGCACAATCGTGATCCGTCCCGGATTGTCCGGCACGGGCCGCAGGGTCACCTTGACGTCACTGAACAGTCCGGTGCCGTAGAGGCGCTTGAGATCCTCCTCAAGGTTGCGGCGATTGAAGACCTGGCCGGCCTTGAGCGAGATCTCCCGGGTGATCACCCAGGGCTTGGTCTTGCCGCGGATCGGCTGGCCCTTGTCGTTGGTGGGCGAAGCCTCCTTGTTGATGAATTGCACCTCCACCCCTTCGACGATCCCCTGGCGGATCACCAGCTGCACATCGCCATCAGGGCTGATACGGCTGGGCCCGGTCACCCGGGCCAGGGAATAGCCCTGATCGCCGTACCACTTCTGCATCTCCTGCATGCGGGTCTGCAGGGTGTTGAGATTGAGAGTCCGGCCAAGATCGGCGGCGAAGGTGTCCTGGACCACCTGCTTGGGGATCTCGGCATCGGTGGGATCCAGGCTGATCTTGGTAAGCACAGGATTGGGAACCACCTGCACCTTGAGCCGTACCCCCAGGGGACCATCCACCGGCTCGATGCGCACATCGGCAAACCAGCCGGTGGCGTAGATCGCCGCCAGGTCGGTGCGCAACTCGCTGCGGGTGATCTCGGTACCGGGGGTGACATTCATCGCCCCGTAGGCGGCCAGCTCCAGCCGCTCCCGCTCGGGATGGCCGCCTAGGCCTTCGATCACCACCTCGCTCACCAGAACCCGCGGCTCCTGGTTGGCCTGGGCCGATGGGGCCGGAGCTGCGGGCTCGGCATTGAGTGGGCTGGCAGGGGCCGGATTCTGCGGAGCGCCGCCAGGAACGGGCGGAACCAGGGGCTCGGCCACCGGTGCGCCCGCCGGTGCGGCAGGTGAGACTGTCGGGGTCTGGGCGCCAGCCGGGTTCTGGGCCTGAGCCAGCAGGGTGGCGGCCGGCTCCGGGAGCCCGCCGGCGGCACTGACCGCCGCCGCTGGCGGGGCTTCAACCACGGTCCGGTTCAGGCGCTGATCGGCAGTCGCTGCCTGGGAGGCCGCCGCTGGGACGGGGGGGGTGGCCGTGACGGGCAGGGGCTTCGCGGCCACGGGGCCGGGCTGGGCCGCCGCGCCTGTCACCTGCGCCCTCAGCGGCTCAGCCGTCTGCTGGGCGGCACTGGCTCGGCCTGGAACCAGGCACACCAGGGCCGCCAGGGGCATCACCCCGGCGAGCAGCTGCAGGGCGACGCTGGGCGAGAGAAGCGACCTACGGAGGCGGAGGCCTGGCATGGGAATAGGGGGCAAAGCGGCCAGGCCGCAAATTTTGCCGACCTTACCGGTAGACCCGGGGTTCCGGACATACCCCTTGGACCCGTTTAAGGACCTCCCCGTAGGCCTCAACCACGCCGCCCAGATCCTGGCGGAAGCGATCCTTGTCCAGAATCCGCCGCTCGCTGTCGCTGATCGCCTGGTCCCAGAGGCGGCAGGTGTCGGGACTGATCTCGTCGGCGACCACGAGCTCCCCGGCGGCGGTGAACCCGAGTTCGATCTTGAAATCCACCAGCTCCAGGCCCACCTGGGAGAACAGCTCGCCCAGGGCGGTGTTGACCCGCAGCGCCAGCGCCCGGATGGCGGCGAGCTCCTCGGGGCTGACCAGTCCCAGCCGCTCCAGCCGCGCCTCGGAGAGCAGGGGATCGCCGAAGGCATCGTCCTTGTAATAGAGATCGATCAGGGGGGGGGCCAGGCGACTGCCGGCGGCGATCGGCATCTGGCGACAGAGAGAGCCGGCGGCGATGTTGCGCACCACCACCTCCACCGGGATCACCCGCACCGGCCGCACCATCATCCAGAGGGCATCCCGCACCCCCAGGTAATGGGTGGGGATGCCGCAGCGCTGGAGATGCTCAAACAGCAGGGCCGAGATCCGGCAGTTGAGCGCACCTTTGCCCGTCAGCTGGGCCTTCTTGAGGGCGTTGAAAGCCGTGGCGTCGTCCTTGTATTCGACCGCCACCAGATCCGGCTGATCGGTGGCATGGACCCGTTTGGCCTTGCCTTCGTACAGGAGGGCTCCGATCGCGGCGGCGGTCATGGTGACGACTGGGAGGGGACTGGGGAGGGGGCTGGCGCAGGCGACAGCGTCATTGCGCCCGGAACCGCAAGCGGCGATGGCGCCGGGCCCGGTTGGGCGGCGCCATCGCCGGCCTCATCGGGCCCGGGCAGGTCGGCGGCGTGTCCCCCGGGGGCCCGGGGCGATCGCAGCCTCTGCTCCAGTTCGAGGCTACGGGCTGCCGCGGCGGGATCCTGCCGCCGCAGCCGCGATTCGCCATAGGCATCGTCCAGCCGCCGGCTCAGCCGCAGCTGCCGTTCGATCGCCCGCTGCGAGCCGCTCACGGAGGCCGGCAGGGCCGCCTGGGTGGTGAGCAACTCCGACACCAGACTCCAGGCACCAGCGGCGGCGGCCTGCTCCAGGGCCCGCTCCAGCAGGGCATCCAGCTCCTGGGGAGGCAGATCGGCCAGCAGGCGAATCGCCTGCTGCAGCCGGGTGGCGGCGGCGGCATCGCCCTGGCGGCTCATCAGCAACAGCTGACCGGCGGTGCGGCGCTGGCCCAGGGCCTCCAGATGCTCCGCCATCACCTCAAGGGCGGAGCGGGAGATGACGGTGCCATCCGCGCCTCGCTGGATCGGCAGGGACAGGGTCTCAAGCCGGCCATAGCCCTCGGCCGCGAGGCGCTCGAGGGCGAGGGCCGCACGCTGATGGTCCAGGGCGGCGTTGGCGGCGCGCCATTGCAGGACGAGCCACTGCACCTGCTCCGCGCCGGGGGCAGGGCCGTAGCGATCCAGCACGGTCAGGGCAGCATCGGGCGCCTGACAGCTGAGCAGCACATCCGCATTGGCCAGCACCACAGCCAGGGGCTGGGGGGCCGGATACATGGTCAGCAGGCGCCCACGCACCAGGCGCAGCCGGGGGATGTCGCTGTCGCCGACCAGTTGGCGGCAGAGCGGATCGAGGGTTTCCAGGCTGGCCTTGGCGATCAGCCTGGCGAAGGCCGCCTCGGAGAGCACCGGTGCCGGTGCCACCAGGGCGCTCCCCCCGGGGGTGACGATCGAGGCCGGGGGAGTGGACCCGGCCCGCGGCATCGGCCTGCCGGGGTCAGGCGGAACCGCGGACCTGGCCTGAGCCAGCCCAGCGGCCGGGACCGCGGCCCCGACGGACCAAGGCGGCGCCAAGGGGGATCCGGGGGCAGGGCCAGTGCCCGCAACCTCCAGCCGGCTGGGAACCGGGGCGGTGGACCGGGCCATGGCGGCGCCGGCGGAACCGAGGGGCGCCAACGCCAGCAGGCCCAGGAGCAGGGCGCTGGGTCCCTCGACAGGCCGGCGGCGTCGCCGTGCCGCAGCTGCGGTGCCGGTCACGGACAATGGCGGAGTCGATGGCACGCCGCTCAACTTACCGGCGGCCCCACCGGCCGGCCCATTCCCCGTGGTGAGTTCCCCTCCATGAGCCCGTTCAGCGCCACCACCCCTGCTCACGGCTCCCCAGCCGCCGGTGCCCCGGCTCCCGCCCCAGCCGCCGAAGGCGCCGATCCCGGCGGGCCCACGCCGGGTCGGATTCTGGTGGTCGGCGGCGGCGGCCGCGAAAACGCCCTGGCCTGGGCCCTGGCCCGCTGCCCTGGGGTGGAGGCGGTCTGGCTGGCGCCGGGGAACGGCGGCTCGGGCGGCATCGCCGGCTGCCATCCCCTGCCCCTGGCCGAAGACGACACAGCGGGCCTGCTCGCCGCCTGCCGGCAGCTCGCCATCGACCTGGTGGTGGTCGGACCGGAAGCGCCGCTGGCGGCGGGACTGGCCGATCAACTGCGCGAGGCGGGGTTGGCCGTCTTCGGCCCGGGGGCCGCGGGAGCCCAGCTGGAGGCCAGCAAGCAGTGGGCCAAAGCCCTGATGGTCGAGGCCGGCATCCCCACGGCGCGCCACTGGCCGGCCGCCAGCCTCGCGACCGCCCTGGAGGCTCTCGAAGCCCACGGCCAGCCGCTGGTGGTCAAGGCCGATGGCCTGGCGGCGGGCAAGGGGGTCACGGTGGCCGCGACGCTGGAGGAAGCGCGGGCGGCGATCCAGGAGGTGTTTGCGGGTCGCTTCGGCGAGGCCGGCAGCTCCCTGGTGCTGGAGGAGACCCTCCAGGGCCCGGAGGTCTCGGTGTTCGCCCTCACCGACGGGCAGGACATGGTGCTGCTGCCCCCGGCCCAGGATCACAAGCGCATCGGCGAAGGTGACACCGGTGCCAACACCGGCGGCATGGGGGCCTATGCCCCCGCCCCCCTGCTCGACACCGCCGGACTGGAGCAGACCCGCCAGCTGGTGCTGGAGCCCACCCTGCGGGCGCTGCGGGCCCGGGGCATCGACTATCGCGGCGTGATCTACGCCGGTCTGATGCTCACCGCCACCGGCCCGCGCGTGATCGAGTTCAACTGCCGCTTCGGCGATCCCGAATGTGAAACCCTGATGCCCCTGCTGGGCCCGGAACTGGCCCGGGTGCTGCTGGCCTGCGCCCGCGGGCAGCTGCGCCAGGCGCCGCCCCTGACGATCCTGCCGGGCTGCAGCGCCTGTGTGATCGCGGCGGCCGAGGGCTATCCCGCTGCGGTGCGCAGCGGCGATCTGATCACCAGCGAACTGCAAGCCAGCGACGACCGGCAGCTGTTCCATGCCGGCAGCCGCCTCGATGCCCAGGGCCACTGCCGGACCGCCGGCGGCCGGGTGCTGGCGATGGTGGCCCAGGCCGAGGACTTCGACACCGCCTTTGATCGCGCCTACGACGGACTCTCCCAGGTGCACTTCGAGGGCATCTCCTATCGGCGCGACATCGGCCATCAGGTGCGGCGCCGCCCAGGCGTCGCTGCGGCCCCCAGCCCCGCCCAGTTATGACTCAGGCCAAGGCGCTCCCAACCCAGACCCCCCAGGCCAGCCCGCGGCCTCCTGGCAGCGACTGGTTGCGGCGGCTGAGACGCTGGTGGGCCGAATTCAGCCTGCAGACCAAGCTGCTGGCGGTCGCCACCCTGGTGGTCAGCCTGCTGATGACCGGCATCACCTTCTTCGCGCTCAACGGCATTCAGCGCGATGCCCAGATGAGCGACACCCGCTATGCCCGCGATCTGGGCCTGCTGCTCTCGGCCAACGTCACCCCCCTGGTGGCGGAGGGCAATGACCGGGAGCTGGCCTCGGTGGCGGAGCGCTTCTGGCGATCGAGTCGCAGCCTGCGCTACATCGTCTTCGCCGACGCCGAAGGGGTGATCTACCTCGGCATTCCGATGGGCAACGGCAGCAGCACCACCGCCAGCGGCGAGGAGTTGCTCAGCCGCAGACTCGCGTTGCCCGCCGATCTGCAACGCCGTCCCGACAATCCGCTGATCCGCCAGCACCTCACCCCGGATGGCCTGGTCACCGATGTGTTCGTGCCGATCGTGTTCGCCGATCGCTACCTGGGGGTGGTGGCCCTGGGCATCAATCCCAACGAGACCGTGATCGCCAGCGCCGCCCTCACCCGCGAGGTGACGACGGCGGTGTTCATCTCGATCTGGGTGCTGGTGATCCTGGGCTCGGTGTTCAACGCCCTGACGATCATCCGGCCGGTGAAGGAGCTGCTGCGGGGGGTGCGCCAGGTGGCCGGCGGCAACTTCGCCACCCGCATCGCCCTGCCGGTGGGCGGCGAGCTGGGGGAGTTGCTGGAGGGTTTCAACACGATGGCCTCCCAGCTGGAGGTCTACAAAGCCGCCAACATCGAGGAGCTGACCGCCGCCCAGATCAAGCAGCAATCGCTGATCGCCACCATGGCCGATGGGGCCGTGCTGCTTGACGCCGACAGCCGCATCGTGCTGGTGAATCCCACCGCCCGGCGCCTGTTCCGCTGGGAGGGCCGCAATCTCGAAGGCAATGAGCTGGTGCAGGAACTGCCCGACCGCCTGGCCATGGAGCTGCACTCCCCCCTGCTGGCCCTGATGGCCAATGAGCGGGACACCAGCGATGTGCGCTGCAACTTCGGCGAACCGGCCCGCACCCTGCGGATCGTGCTGCAGTCGGTGCGGGATGCCAGTGGCGAGAGCCTCAAGGGCATGGCCATGACCATCCAGGACCTGACCCGGGAGGTGGAGCTCAATGCCGCCCAGAGCCGCTTCATCAGCAACGTCTCCCATGAGTTGCGCACGCCGCTGTTCAACATCAAGAGCTACGTCGAAACCCTCTACGACCTCGGCGATCAGCTGAGCCCGGAGGAGACCAAGGAGTTTCTCGGCATCGCCAACGCCGAAACCGATCGCCTTACCCGGCTGGTCAACGACGTGCTCGATCTCTCGCGTCTGGAGTCCGAACGGGTGTGGGATCTGGAGCCGATTCCGATCACGCCGGCGATTGAACAGACCCTGCGCACCTACCGGCTCAATGCCGAGGACAAGGGCGTCAGGCTGCGGTTCGAGGCTGAGGAACAGCTGCCCCGGGTGCTGGGCAACTGGGACCTGCTGCTGCAGGTGTTCGACAACCTGGTGGGCAATGCCCTCAAGTTCACCCCCCGCGGCGGCAGCCTGACGCTGCGGGCCTACCCCTGGCCCGACCTCTGCCCCGTCGACCCCGGCGCCGGACCCGGCAGCAATCCCAACTGCGCCCTCACCTCACCGCTGCCGCGGCTGCGGATCGAAATCGCCGATACGGGCTACGGCATCTCGCCGGCGGACCAGGAGCGCATCTTCGAGCGCTTCTTCCGGGTGGAGAACGCCGTGCACACCGAAGCGGGCACCGGCCTGGGCCTGTCGATCGTGCGGGGCATCCTCGAAAAACACGGCACCCGCGTGCGCATGGCCAGTGAGCCGGGGGTGGGCACCACCTTCTGGTTTGATCTGCCCCTGGAGCACTCCGACACCGACGAGCTGGCGGTGCAGGCGGAACGGCGCGAATACAACCGCCAGGAGCTGATCAGCGTCTAGAGCCCAGGAGTCCGTCGCGGCCACCGATCTCCGCAAAGGCGCCGAGCGGCTCAGGTCTCGCTCTCGACACTGCGGACGATCCGGGCCAGATCGGCCCGTTCATCCGTGGTGATGCGATGGGGCACACCGCTGATGATGCGCTCGAAGTTGGTAAAGGAATCCTTGATCTCAGGGCCATTGCCCGTGATCACGAACTCGCGGATGCCCTTGTCATGCCAGGAGCCGCGCATCTTGAACACGTTCAGGGCCCGGGCCATCTCACCGCGGATCTCCACGTACTGGAGCAGCAGGATCGTGTCCGTGATCGTGGAGATGTGGGAATCGGTGATCGAATGACTGCCCATGAACTCCTCGGAGGTGTTCGTGAAGAAGCCGGCGATCTCCTCCTGCTTGGCATAGCCCGTCACGCCGATCACGAACTGGCGAAAGGCGTTGTGACTCACTCCCCTGGCCAGGGCGCTGAGTGAATCGATCGCCATCCGCGACGGCTTGAACTGGCTGATCTCGGTCTTGATGATCTGCAGATGATCCTCCAGTCCCGTGGATTCGGGATAGGCACAGATGATCTTCAACAGACCGTCCTGCTCCATCTGCTCAAAGTCGATGCCCCAGCTGGTGGCGTTGCGCAGCAGCTGGGAGCGCGACTCCTCGTAGGCGAACAGGATCGCCCGCTCGCGATTGCGGCAGGCATCTTCGACGAACTTGGACACCAGCAGGGTCTTGCCGGTACCAGTGGCTCCAGTCGCCAGGATGATCGAATCCTTGAAGAAGCCGCCACCGCACATCTCATCCAGCCGCGGCACGCCGGAGCTGAGCCGCACATTGGAGGAGCGCTGGGTCAGCCGCATCGCACCGAGCGGGAAGATGCTGACCCCATGGGCGCCCATCGTAAAAGGGAACTCCCCCTTCATGTGAGTGGTGCCGCGCAACTTGAGAATCTCGACCGTGCGCCGCCGCCGTTCACCTTCGAGCACATTGCGCAGGATCACCACGTTGTCAGAGACAAACTCCTCAACGCCATAGCGGGCAATCGGACCGTATTCATCGATGCGCTCGGTGGTCATCACCGTGGTCACACCGATTTCCTTGAGTCGGGCGATCAGCCGGAAAATCTCCCGTCGCACCACGGAAACGGCGTCATATTGCTGGAAGACCGCCGTGATCGAATCGATCGCCACGCGCCGGGCCTTGAACTTGCGAATAGCATAATTGATGCGCTCGATCAGACCGGAGAGATCGAAACTGCCCGCCACATCCTGGCCGTCAGGGTCAGGCGAGGCATCAAGAATGAAAAGCTTATCCTGCTCCACCATCTCTTGCAGATTCCAGCCGAAACTGGCGGCATTGCGCAAGATATCGAGTGGCGACTCTTCGAAAGTTACAAATATACCGGGCTCACCAAAGTCCCGGATGCCATTATAGAGAAAATTCAACGAAAAAACAGTCTTTCCAGTGCCAGATGTGCCGCTTATCAACGTCGAGCGAGCGATCGGTAGGCCACCGTGGAGGATGTCATCAAAACCCTCCATCCCCGTGGGCAGCTTCTGCACCTGCATGGGGGGCGTGCTGGTGAGCGTCGGATCCGGCATCGAAGGGGTGGCTTGAGAGCGAAAGTAAGGACGTAGGCGGAGCAGGGGTGGCAAGCACCGCTGGGATTTCAGGGGGCGCCGGGCTCAGCTTCAGGCTTCGGAGCCGCTGCCGGTGCCTGGGCGGCGTCAGCATCAGCGAAGCCGTCGGCCTCGTCGTCGTCGTCGCGGCCATAGCCCTCCTCAAACAGCTCCTCGTAGAGCAGATCGAGGCCGATCAGCACCCGCTCACGATCCGACAGATCACCAATGATGCGGCGGACGGGCGGCGGCAGAATCTTGGCCAGGGTCGGGGTGGCGAGAATCTTGTCCTCCTCAGCCAGCTGCGGGTTCTTGAGAACGTCGATCACCTTGAGCGCGTAGACACCCCGAAACTCAGTCTCGAGGATGTTGCGCAGGGTCTTGAGGGCCCGCATCGAATTGGGCGTATTCCCAGCCAGATAAAGCTTGAGAATGTAGGTCTTGCAGGAGCTCATTTTAGTTCAGTTCCGTGGAACGCAGAGTAGTCACTGATCGCGATAAGCCGGATGGTCGGCGAGGCTCAGGGGTGGAGGGAGTGAAGGTCAAAGGTGCATCGGGCGGGATGGAATGTCGATACATTTCACAGAGATGAGCCATCACATCCAGCAGGGCAAGTCGGTAATCCTGGAGAAAATCCTGCTTGTGTCCCTCCAGACTCAGCTGCTTCCAAAAACCTTCGATCAGGTTCATGTGAATCTCAACCGTTTGCGTGATCGGCAGATCAATGAAGAAGGCCGTATTCACGTAACTTTCAATCGCCTGGTTGGCAGCGGCCGGATCGCGGAAGTAGCTGAGGAGGAGATCACGGTAGGTCCGCGTCAGCGATCGCAGCAGCTCCTCCCGTTTGGTGGCAGGCAGATTGCGCAGAAAGCGGTCGGGATCACGCTTGTAATAGACACCCAGATAGCTCAGCCTGCCCTTGAGGCGATTGGCCAGCTTCCAGCGATCGGAGCGGCCCTCGCCGTTGCCGGGACTGAGGCTGCCGGTGCTGAGCAGGCCCCGGCGCACGAATCTCGACAGCGCCGCATCGAGGCTGTAGCCCAGCTGTTCGAGCTGGTCCTGCGGCAGATGCACTTCGGCGTCGTGGTACTCCACCTGGCCGGTCACCTCCCCGATCACCACCGCCGGCAACAGCAGCCCCAGCTCATTGAGCGTCTGAGAGGTCGCGCCCTCGAACGTGCCCTTCTCCAGCAGCACCGCGTCGAAATCCTCGCGACGGCGATCGAGGATCACGACCGGATCGGCCGCTGGATCAAAGCGTTCCACCTGGTAGCGACTGCCGCCGAGCCACTGGCAGCAGACCTCAGCCAGGGCCGGATTCCGGATCAGGCAGGCGATGGTGAGTGCCGGTTCAGGCATCAATCGGGTCGGAGCCGCAACGGAGGCGGGAGCGCTGAACTCCCTGAATGTTGACGGAGGCCAGCCCAGGAGGGCAAACTGTTTGTTTGTTTTCCAATTGCTGTGAGCTCAGGCTCAATGGCGAAAGGCTGAGGGGGTCTGCCGACCAGCTCATGCCGATCGCCAGCCTGGCCACGCCCCCACGCCCATGAGCGAGACCCCAGCCCCAAGCCCCAGCGCCGCCCCAGGTGCCCCCGCCTCGGACACCACCGGCGCCTACGCGATCGTCGAAACCTCCGGCCAGCAATTCTGGCTGCAGAGCGACCGCTACGTCGACCTCGACCGCATCGCCGCCGAAGAGGGCGAGACCATCACCCTGGAAAACGTGCTGCTGGTGAAGGACGCCCAGGGCACCACGGTCGGCCAGCCCTACGTCGACGGCGCCACGGTGGAACTCAAGGTGATGGCGCACCGCCGCGGGCAGAAGATCATCGTCTACAAGATGCGCCCCAAGAAAAAAACCCGCCGCAAAAACGGCCATCGCCAGGAGCTCACCCGGGTGATGGTTCAGTCGATCACCGTCGGCGGCAAGCCGATCGGCTGAACGCCTCGTTCCCCCGGCTTCTGAGCCCGCTCAGGCGGCTTTTTCCTCACCCCCCTTACCCCCTTCCCATGGCCCACAAGAAAGGCACAGGCTCCACGCGGAACGGCCGCGACTCCAACTCCAAGCGCCTGGGCGTCAAGACCTTCGGCGGTGAAAGCGTCAGCGCCGGCTCGATCCTGATCCGCCAGCGCGGCACCTCCGTCCTGCCCGGCGACAATGTCGGCCGCGGTTCCGATGACACCCTCTTCGCCCTCACCGACGGGGTGGTCAACTTCGAGAGCATCAAGCGCGGTCTGCGCAACCGCAAGCGCATCCACGTCGCCGTCGCCTGAGCCACGGCCCGGCGGCGATGCCCTACCCCGCGCTCCCGGATGGCCCGGCTGATCCCGACATCGAGCCGGCATCTTTGGCCGTCGTCCGGCAGGAGCCAAGGCCGACCGGTCCGCGCCTGCCGACGGACCCATGCCCAGCAGCCAGCAACAGCGCTGCCGGCGATGACGGGACGTCAGGAACGCCCACCCCAACCTCCGGCCAGCCCTTGATGGCGGATCCGCGCTTGCGCTCGGAACCGGCAGCGGCTGGCGCTGGTGTTGCCCGGGACCCGGCTGCGACGGCAGCCCGAGCCAGCGCCGCAGCCCCCCGGGGGCTCTGCGGTTTTTTGCTTTTGGACAAACCGGCCGGCCTCAGCTCCCACGCCTGTGTGAGCCAGGTGCGGCGCCGCTACGGCCTGCGGCGGGTCGGCCATGGCGGCACCCTCGATCCGGCCGTGACCGGTCTGCTGCCGATCGCCCTCGGACCCGCCACCCGGCTGTTGCCCTACCTGGACGGCGGCAAGAGCTACCGGGGCGTCATCCGTCTGGGGCTGACCACCAGCAGCGACGATCTGGAGGGGGAAATCCTCAGCCAGTCGCCGCTGCCCGTCTTGGATCGGCCGTCGATCGAGCAAGCTCTCGCCGCCTTCCGGGGAGCCATCCTGCAGCGTCCCCCCCAGGTGTCGGCCGTGCATGTCGACGGCGAACGCGCCTACGTGCGCGCCCGTCGCGGCGAATCGATGGAGCTGGCGCTGCGGCCGGTCCGCATTGACAGGCTGGAGCTGCTGGCCTGGGATCGGGAGCGCGGCGAACTGGAGCTGGCCATCGACTGCTCCGCCGGCACCTACATCCGCTCCCTGGCCCGCGATCTGGGCCACCAGCTCGGCTGCGGCGGCGCCCTGGCGCGGCTGCGACGCACCGCCGCCCTGGGCTTCGACCTGGATGGCGCCGTCACCCTGGAGCAACTGGAGCTGGAACCGCCGCCGCCCCTGCTGGATCCGCTCGCGGCACTGCAGCACCTGGGCCGCCACGCCCTGAACGACGCTGAGCTGAGCTCCTGGCGCTGCGGCCGGACCCTGGTCGACAGCGAGCCGCGGCCGGCCGATGCCGCCGTCGCCGTCGTCGCGCCGGACGGCAGCCTCGCCGGCATCGCCAGGGCCGATGGCAGCGGCGCTCTTCAGCCCAGGCTCGTCTTCCAGGCGACCGGCTGAACGGGGCCGGGATCGTCCCGGGCCTCCTGCTGCGACCCCACCTCAGGCCGCTCCGGCTCTGGCCACGCCCCCTCAGGCGATCCCACTCCCTGAGAACACGCACCATCAGCTGCCGGTGAAGAATGGCTGCACCGGCCCCGATCCGGGTTCGGTTCGATCACCAGCGCGGTCGGCGCTTCTTCCAGCCGCCTCCAGCCTCTCTCTCCCCTTCTCCGCCTCTTCCCTGACCGCGATGGCCGGCCACAGTAAATGGGCCCAGATCAAACGCACCAAGGCGGTGGTGGATGCCCGCCGGGGCGCCGTGTTCACCCGCCTGGGCCGCGAAATCATGGTGGCCGCCAGGGCCGGCTCCGATCCAGCCGGCAACTTCCAGTTGCGCACCGCCATCGAGAAGGCCAAGGCGGCCGGGGTACCCAACGCCAACATCGAACGGGCGATCAGCAAGGGCTCGGGCCAGGCGGGCGGAGAAGCCGAGCGCTTCGAGGCGGTGCGCTACGAGGGCTACGGAGCCGGCGGCGTGGCGGTGCTGGTGGAAGCCTTCACCGACAACCGCAACCGCACCGCCGCCGAGCTGCGCCTGGCCTTTGGCAAGAACGGCGGCAATCTCGGGGAAACGGGCTGCGTCAGCTACCTGTTTGAGCAGCGCTCCCTGGTCAGGCTGCGGCCCGGCGAGCTCGATGAGGAGCAACTGCTCGAACGGCTGCTCGCCCTCGAGGAGGCCGGAGGACCCGCCGTGCTGAGCTACAGCCACGAGGCGGACCACCTGGAGGTGCAGGGCGCCTTCGCCGATCTCGAGGCCCTGCAGGATGGCCTGCGCCGTCAGGGCCTGAGCGTCGAGAGCTGGGAGCATCGCTGGCAGGCCGGTAGCGCCTGCCGGATCGATGACGCTGAGACCCTGCGGGCCTGCCTGCGCATGCTCGATGTGCTGGAGGAGCTGGAGGACGTGCGCAGCGTCACAGCCAACCTGGAGGCGGAGGAGTCGCTGCTGGAGGCGGTCCTGGGCCATCCCCAGGACTGAAAACCAGACCCTGCCCCGCTTCAGCCGTGCACGCCGCGGCCCAGGGCGGCCCGATCGGCGACCACCAGGACCCGCCGATGGCGATGCAGCCAGCTGGCCGGCAGCTCGGAGGTGGCGGGCCCCTGCAGGATCCAGCGCAACACGCCGGCCTTGGCCGCCCCTGTCACCACCAGCAGGATGCTGCGGGCCGCCAGGATCTCCCCGAGCCCCAGGGTGATGGCCCGCGGCGGCACCGCGTCGGGATCGCCCCCGAACGCCGGGGCGTTGGCGGCCCGGGTCGAGGCCGAGAGGCTGACGCAGCGGCAACGGACATCGGCGTCGCAGGGCGGTTCGTTGAAGCCCACATGGCCATTGAGCCCCAGCCCCAGCACCTGCAGGCCCACACCTCCGGCCGCCTCCAGCTCGAGTCGATAGCGGTCGGCCTCGCCGTCGGGATCGGCGGCGGCGCCATCGGGCAGGCGCACCCGTTCGGGATCGAGCCCCAGGGGCAGCACCAGCCGCTCCGCCATCGCCGCGTGGAACGAGCGGGGGTCTGCGGCGGCGAGGCCCACGTACTCGTCGAGGTTGAAGCTCAGCCAGCGCTCCCGTAGGCGCTCCCCTTCGGCGAAGGGCAGCTGGCCGAGCTGACGGGCCAGGGCCAGGTAGATCGGATCCATCGTGCGACCGGTGGCCAGGCCCAGGGGCAGCTCCGGCCGCCGCCTTCGCTCATGCAGCAGCAGCGCCGCCACGTGCTCGGCCACGGCACTCGGATCCGCCAGCTCGATCAGCTCGAAACGGGAGGAGGCATCGCTGCGGATCAGATCCTGGCTCAAGGGGTGACGTAGGGCTTCAGTTGGACGCCGCGGTAGTAGTGGTACAGGATCTGCTCATGGGAGCGGCCCTGCAGGGCCATGGCGTAGGCCCCCCACTGGCTCATGCCCACACCATGGCCGAAACCCCGTCCCTCGACCACCAGCTCCAGAGCCGGCTGGGAGGGCTGGGGAGCAGCAGGGGCGGGGCGCTCCTCGCCGGCGGCGGGGGCTGGAAGCTTCGGTGGCGTTGTCAGCAGGCTGGTGATCGCGCCGGTGGCGGAATCCCACAGGGACTCAGCCCCGGGGGGCTCCAAGGCTGCCGGAGAGCCAGGCCTGGCGGAGGTGCCCTGCGGTTGGGCCGCCCCGGCCGCAACGGGGCCCGTCGCGCCCAGCCGGGGCGAGGCGGACCGCCCCCCCGCCAGCAGGGCCTGGCCGATGACGCCGGAGACCGGTGTCAGGCGGTCTCCGGCAGCAGGCTCCAGCCGGAAGGTCTGCACCAGGGTGCTGCGCAGTCCCAGACGCTGGCGCAACTCGGCACCGCTGAGCTCCAGGCTGCCCGCCGGCCCGCTCACCCGGGCGCGCCGGATCCGCCCGGTGCGGCTGACGGCGAGCACATCGATGCGGCTGACTCCGGCGGTCTCACGGAAGGCTCGGCGCAATTGTTCGGGTTCGATCCGCAGCGTCCACCGACGCATCGGTGAACGCTCGTCGAAATCGGGCACGCTCACCAGATAGGGCAGCTGGCGGCTCCAGACCTCGCCGCTGTTCTCAGTGCTGCCGCCGCTGCTGCTGTGGAACACGGCGTTGATCAGGGTGTTGCCCTGCATCAGCACCAGGGAGCGGGTGCTGGCCACCGCCTCCCGGGTGGAATCGGTCTCCGACTGCACTCCCCGGTACACCTGGCTGTCGACGGTGGCCTTGAGATCGAACAGGGACTTCGGTTTCAGCTGACTGATCGCATAGGTGCGGGCAGCGACCGCCTGGGCCCGCAGCGCCGCCTGCGGCCAGGTCGCCGGCATCTCACTGCCGACGACGCTGGGCAGATAGCGCTCCAGCGGCAGCTGGTTGATCACCAGCAGCCGACCGTCATCGCCGGCCCGGACCTGCAGCCGGCCGCGATAGAGATGGCCTTCGACCGCCAGCAGAGGCGAGCGCCCCGCTGCCGGCAGGGGCACGATCCAGAGCTCGCCCTGAACGGGCCCCACGCTGCCAGCCGTGCCATCGGGGCGCGCGATCACAACCACGAGGCCGGCCTGCTGCTGACGCAGCTCGAAGGACTGCTCCGGGGCGATCTCCGCCAGCGGGCGCCCCTGGCCATCGGCCAGTCGCAAGGGCGAGGCCGCCGCCGCCAGAGCCAGGCTGGTCTGCTGACGGATCAGCACCCTCACCAGAGGCGGCGCCTCGGCGGCCGGCGTGGCTGAGCCCAAGGCGGCAGGCTCGAGGGCAGGGCCGGAGCCTGCCGCCGCCAGCACCTGGGGCACCAGCCGCGGCGCGACGGCCACCGCCGCCAGGGCAAGCGCCGTCAGGGTCAGGCCGGCCGGCACGAGATGGATGCCAGCCGCCCGCAGGCGACGCAACGCCAGGGACAGGCCCTGGCTCCGGGAGCCGAAGAGGGGCATCAGAACCGGGCGACTGCGGCAAAGGGCCCCCATTGTGACCGCGCCTGCCGACACCGACCACCCTCCAGCACCGCCAGTTCCACGGGCCTGCCGCCGCGCCACCCGGACGACGTGGCAGCATGCGGTTCAGCAAGCAGCGGGCCGTGCAGGTCACCTTTCTGGGCACGAGCTCGGGCGTACCCACCCGCTCCCGCAATGTCTCGGCCGTGGCCCTGCGGCTGCCGCAACGGGCGGAACTGTGGCTGTTCGACTGCGGTGAGGGCACCCAGCACCAGTTTCTGCGCAGCGATCTGCGGGTCTCCCAGTTGCGGCGGATCTTCGTGACCCACATGCACGGGGACCACGTCTTCGGCCTGCCCGGCCTGCTGGCCAGCCTGGGGCTGGCCGGGGTCAGCAAGGGGATCGATCTGTACGGTCCCGATCCCCTGCGCGAGTACCTCGACGGGGCGTTGCGCACCTCCTCCACCCGCATCGGCTACCCGCTGCGCACCCACCGGGTCAGGGAGGCCGCCCACAGTGGCGCCCTGGTGCTCGATGACGACGACCTGACGGTGCGCTGCACCCCCCTGAACCACCGGGTGCCCGCCTACGCCTACCGGGTGGACCAGAAGCCCCGCCCCGGGCGCTTCGACATCGCCATGGCCCGGCAGCTGGAGATTCCTCCCGGACCGATCTACGCCGAGCTCAAGGCCGGCCGCACGGTCACCCTCGCCGACGGCCGCATCATTCGCGGCGACGCCCTCTGCGGTCCACCCAGGCCCGGCTGCAGCGTTGTGTATTGCACCGACACCGTGTTCAGCGAAGCAGCCGTGGAGCTGGCCCGCGGCGCCGACCTGCTGATCCACGAATCCACCTTCTGCCACGGAGAGGCGGAGCTGGCGATCGCGCGGCAGCACTCCACCAGCACGATGGCCGCCCAGACAGCCCTGGAGGCGGGAGTCAGGCGTCTAGTGCTGACCCATCTGAGTCCGCGCTATCTGCCCGGCAACCCCATGACCCCCGACGACCTGGTGGCCGAGGCGCGGGCGATCTTCCCGGAGACCCAGGTGGCCAGGGATTTCCTGAGCATCGATGTGGTCGCGGCGGCGGAACCGCAGCCGGGGCCCTGAGCCTGCAACAGTTCGCGTGATTCCCCAGCGAGGGACCCATCGGCCGTGATACAAGGTCTCAGTTGCGGTCTCACCGCCATTTCGCCGGCTTCTTCCATGGCCCCCTTTCTTCGCTCCGCCCTTCGAGCCGCAGCCCGGACCCTGTTGATCCTCCCCCTGGCGTTGCTGGTCTGCTTCGCTGCCCCCGCCAACGCCGCCCAGTGGAGCAGTGAGCAACTCACGGTGCCATCCAGCGTCGATGGCACCCTCGTCACCCTCAGCGAAAAGGACGTCAAAGCCGGTCGCAAACTGTTCAACACCAGCTGTGGCACCTGCCACGCCGGCGGCATCACCAAGACCAACCAGAACGTCGGCCTTGACCCCGAGACCCTGGCCCTCGCCACCCCGCCGCGGGATTCAGTCGACTCCCTGGTCGACTACCTCAAGGATCCCACCTCCTACGACGGCGAGTACAGCATCTCGGATGTGCACCCCAGCCTGCGCAGCAGCGACGTGTTCGTGCAGATGCGCAACCTCGATGAAGACGACCTGCGCCTGATCGCCGGTTACATCCTGGTCGCTCCCAAGGTGCAGGGTCAGCAGTGGGGCGGCGGCAAGATCTACTTCTGATCGGCTGATCGGCGACAGCTCCACCCAGCTCCACCCCGTGGTTCTGCATCAGCAGCTCTGAGCCCAGGCCAGGGGTGCTCTGACCCCAGCCCCCCTGGCTCAAGCCAGCGATGGTCCTCTCCAGGAGGGCCTTTTTTGTGCCCGCCGGCAGCCCCCAAGGCGGGAACCTGATGAGACCGTCTGATTCCGGAGGACCCGGGCGTTCCCGCCGCGGAACTGATCGGGGGCTGACGGATCGCTCGCCGATCTGGAGTTGCCCCCGCTTCGGCGCGTTGGCTCAGCCCTGGCTCAGACGATCGCAGGGGGCGGCGGCTCGGGTGGGGTGCGATTGCCGGGCTCCATGGAGGCCGGCTGCTTGCTGTACCACCACTCCTGCAGGGTTGGCGCCAGTCGCTGCGGGAACAGGGTGATCACCGTGCGGGTGGGCCGGGCTCCCGGCTGCAGCAGCTCGACGGCATAGGAAGGACAGCGGCGGGCCGCCAGATCGGCGACGAAGCGGCGGCCGACGCGGCGCCAGCTGGGCTCCTTGCTGTGCCAGGCCAGACGGCAGCAGGGCCAGGGCAGCTCCTCCCGATCGAACAGGCGGCAGCAGGGTCCGAGCACGCGATAGCTGTACTGACCGCCGGGACTGGCGTGTTCACTGCCGGACTCCAGCACCGAATGCACCTGAATGGACATCAAAAAGCCACCCCGCAAGGTGGCAGAGACAGGCTTTGAAAGCAAAGATTTGACGTTGGTTCCCTGGAGCAGAACCACTGAACTGAAACCTAGAGCAAATCCCGTGGGCAAATCCTGGTGGCAGGGCGTCGCAGGAAAGGACGACAGCGAACCGAGAGGGCAGCCCCACGGACAAACCGAGAGGAGCCCGAACGAGAAGCGAGGTGGCTCCCAGCCGGCAGAAACCAGTGGGAGCGGCGCTTCCGGGACGGGCTTCCGGACTCAGTACAGCTCTTCTTCGGCGTGGGTCTTGATGGTCACGTCGGAGGTGGGGTAGGCCACACAGGTGAGCACGAAACCGGCCTCGATCTGGTCGTCGTCGAGGAAGCTCTGATCGGACTGGTCGACGGTGCCGGAGGTCAGCTTGCCGGCGCAGGTGCTGCAGGCACCGGCGCGGCAGGAGTAGGGCAGATCAATGCCCTGCTCCTCGGCAGCGTCGAGAATGTACTGATCATCAGGAACCTCGATCGTCTTGTTGAGGCCTTCGCTCTCATTGACGAGGGTGACCTTGTAGGAAGCCATGGAAGAGATTGGGGCTCACAGGGACCCGGTGGCCAGGGACCTGTAGGACCCGCCCTTCCTACATCCGACAGGGGGCTTTCCCGTCGATCTGGGGCCCGCAGGCCGGGAAGGCCAATCAAAGGCAGGGCACAGATCAGTGTGCCTTATGCAACAGTCGCCAACCGCCGGATCGTCATCAGCCCCCAGGGGTCCTGCCGGGCCGTCAGCTCGCCGTGCCAGCCGGCCGCCGCCAGCGCCCGGATCAGGGACGGCGCCTGATCCACCAGCAGACCGCTGAGCAACCCCAGGCCATCGTCCGCCAGCACCTGGCTGAAGGACGGCGCCAGGGCCTCGATCACCGGCGCCAGGATGTTGCAGAGCAGCAGATCGGCGGGATGCTGCCCCAGCAGCTCCGCCAGCGCCTGCACCGACCCCTGGGCCACCGTCAGCGGCAGGTCATTGAGGCGGGCATTGGCCCCGCTGGCCCGCACCGCCAGGGGATCGGTGTCGCTGGCCAGCACCGAGGCCGCCCCCAGCCTCAGGGCCGCCAGGGCCAGCACGCCGCTGCCGCTGCCCAGGTCGGCCACCCGCAGCCCCGCCAGGCCCGATCCGCTGGCCGCCAGAGCCTCCAGGGCCTCCAGACAGAGGCGGGTGGTGGGATGGCTGCCGGTGCCGAAGGCGCTGCCCGGATCCATGCGGATCACCAGCCGCCCGGCGTACTCCTCCGGCAGCTCCAGCCAGGCGGGCAGGATCAGCAGACGCTCCCCGACCGGATCGGCCTGCCAGTGCCGCTTCCAGCTCAGGCTCCAGTCCTCGTCGCTCTGGTGCTGCCAGAGCAACGGCGGCAGGGCCAGGCCGAAGGGTGCCCCGAGGGGCTCCAGGGCCCGCTGCAGGGCCTGGCGCTGGGGCTCAGGCCAGTCGATCTCGGGCAACCAGGCGAGCAGCTCCCGTTGCCGGGGCGTCTCCGGATGATGGCGCACGGCCACCCGAGGGATGCCAAGGCTGGGCAGCTTCCAGAGCAGGGACTCCTCCAGCTCGGGCGGACAGGCCATCTGCAGCCGCCACCAGCCCGGCGCTCCGGCCTGGAGTTCGGGCGAGGTCGCAGCCTCGGTCGCAGGCCCTGAAGCGCCGCCCGCTTCGGCTTCAGCCGGCATCAGAGCGTGACCGGATGGGCTTCCTGGATCCCGTTGATCTGGTGGATCGTGGCCAGGAGGCTGGGGGGAATCGGATCGTCGAGACTGAGCACCATCACGGCGTCACCGCGCACGATGCGGCGCCCGACCTGCATCGAGGCGATGTTGACGTTGTGCTCCCCGAGCACCGAGCCCAGCTGGCCGATGATGCCGGGCATGTCCCGATGGCGGGTGAACAGCATGTGGCGGCTGGGGGCCACGTTCACCGGGAACTCGTCGATGGTGGTGATCCGCAGCTCGCCATCGGTGAACACGGCACCGGTGACGCTGTGGCTGCCCTTGCTGCCGCGGCAGCTGAGCTGCAGGGAGCCGCCGGCGAAATCGCGGCTGGCCTCGTCCTTCACCTCGAGCACGTGGATGCCCCGCTCCTTGGCCTCCAGGCCGGCATTGACGTAATTGATGCTGTCGCCGAGGGCCGTGGAGAGGATGCCCTTGAGCGAGGCCACCACCAGGGGCTGGGCCGGCAGCGAGGCGAACTCGCCCTGCAGCCGCACCTCCAGTTCGCTGATCTGGCCGCCAGCCAGCTGGCTGAGCAGCTGACCCAGGGTTTCGGCCAGCTGCAGATGGGGCTTGAGCTGCTCCATCAGCTCGGCGTTGAGGCCGGGGATGTTGACGGCGCTGCGGGCGGGCAGGCCCAGCAGCACATCGCGGATCTGCTCGGCCACGTCGATGGCCACGTTTTCCTGGGCCTCTTCGGTGGAGGCGCCGAGGTGGGGGGTGAGGATCAGGCGCTCGGTGACGGCCCGCAGCGGCGAGTCGGCCACCAGGGGCTCCTTGGCGAACACATCCAGGGCGGCGCCGGCGATCACGCCGGTCTCCACCGCCTCCGCCAGGGCCGCCTCATCGACGATGCCGCCGCGGGCGCAGTTCACGAGGCGCGCCGTGGGCTTCATCGTGCGCAGCAGCTCGGCGTTCACCAGGTTCTCGGTGTCCGGCGTGCGCGGCAGATGCAGGGTGACGTAGTCGGCTTCGGCGAACAGCTGGGGCAGGCTCAGCAGCCGCACCTGCATCTGCTGGGCCCGCTCCGGCGACACGAATGGGTCGTAGGCAGCCACATCCATGCCCATGGCCCGGGCCACACGGGCCACATGGGAGCCGATCTTGCCGAGGCCGACGACACCTAGGATCTTCTTGTAGAGCTCATTGCCGACGTAGGTCTTGCGGTCCCAGCCCCCGGCCATGGTGCTGGCGTGGGCGTGGGGCACGTGGCGCGAGAGCGAGAGCATCAGCGCCAGGGCGTGCTCCGCCGCAGCGATCGTGTTGCCCTCGGGCGAGTTCACCACGATCACGCCGCGGCGGGTGGCGGCGGGGACATCGACGTTGTCGACCCCGACCCCGGCCCTGCCGATGATGCGCAGCTTGCCGGCGGCCTCGATCACATCGGCCGTCACCTGGGTGCCTGAGCGGATCATCAGACCGTCGTAATCGCCGATGATCGCCTTGAGCTCTGCCGGCGCGAGGCCGGTGCGCACATCCACCTGGGCGACCTGGGAGAGGATATCGATCCCCGTCTGATCAATGGGATCGGAAACCAGAACCTTCGTCATGACCCGGCGTGTGGAGGAAGCGCCGCAACGGCGCGGTGAGCAGCAGTACCCCGAAGGGCTGGCCGGAGGTGCAGTGTAGAGAGCGACGTCGTGGCCAAATCGGAGGCAGAGCGTGACGCTGTGTGTGGTGGTGGTGCTGGATGACCACAAACGCCTGGAACAGCTGCAACAGCAGCTCGCGGCCCAGCAACCGGCGCCGACCCAGCTGGTGGCGATCGGCAGCGGCGAAACGGCCATGGCCGCGGTGGACCGGCTCAATCCGGCCACGGCCCGGCGCCAGCGCCAGCGGGGCATGGCCCGCTGGCTGATGCCCTTCGGCTTCCTGGCGGGGCTGACCTTCACCCAGATCACCGATCTGCACACCTTTGATCTCTTCGGCCCCTGGGGAGAGCCGCTGATCGGCGGCCTGCTGGGCATGGGCTCGGGGCTGATGGGGAGTTTTGCGGCGGCGGCGAGCGTGGTCTCCGAGGAGGAGGACCGGCTGCGGATCCTGCGCAACCGGCTGGAGGAAGGCAATTGGCTGTTACTGCTGGAACAGGCCAGCGGCCAGGAGGTGCCCTGGACCCTGGTGCAGCAGGCCCGCCCCAAGGCCGTGATTCGCCTGGGAGAGGACTGAAGCGTGCAGCCCCTCGACTCACTGCTGCAGGGATCCAGCCAGCGCCAGCAGCTGCTGCCGGTGCTGAAGGCCGCCGAGGTGGCGCTGCGCACCTGGGAGCCCGCCTGGACGCCCCTGCTGGCAGCCGCGGTGCGGGAGGAGGCCGAACGGCGCCTCGCCGCCCTCAGCGATCTCAGCCTGAGCAGCAGCGGCGGCTATCCCGGGGCCGAGCGCCGCCGCCTGCTGCTGCAGCGCTCGGAGCTGGCCCAGCCCGCCGAGGAGCTCGATGCCGGTCTGCATGGGCTGGAGATCAGCGGCAACTTCCTGTTCGATCCCGCCGAGCCCGGGGATTTCCGCGAGGGACTGGTGGCCGCGGGCGCCGGGGAAGGCGAGCTGGGCGACCTGTGGATCCGCGGCGATCGGGGCGCCCAGGCGATCGTGGCCACCGCCCTGGCCCAGCGGCTCGACGGCCAGATCGGCCCGGTGCGCAGCGTGGAGGTGCGCTATGAGGCGCGGCCGATCGCTGAACTGCAGCTGCCAGCCCTACGGGTCGAGCGCACCCTGACGACGGTGGAGGCCTCCCTGCGGCTCGATGCGGTGGGATCGGCGGGCTTCGGCCTCTCCCGCAGTCGCCTGGTGGAGCGGATCCGCCGCGGCGAAGTGAGGGTCGACTGGCAGACGGTGACCAGCCCCAGCCGGGAGCTGGCGCCGGGCCAGCGGGTGCAGCTCGAAGGCCGCGGCGAACTGCTGATCGCCACGGCGGAACCCACCCAGCGCGGCCGCTGGCGGGTGGTGATCCAGCGCCGCTGAGACACCCTGACCGTGAGGTCGGGGGCCCTCAGCGGCGGAGTGGCATCCTGGGTCCACCGTCCATGGCCCCCCTCCGGGAAGCGCCGTGAGCTGACTGCTAAGTTGACAGCGTCAGGTGGGTTCCGGTCGTCGGGCCGAGATGCACCTATCCCGACGGGCCCAGTCCCTGAGGGCGATTAGCTCAGAGGTAGAGCACTACCTTGACACGGTAGGAGTCACTGGTTCGATTCCAGTATCGCCCACTTGATTTTCATCATCTCCAGCCCTTGAGCGATCCGATGCCCCCCCAGGCCGCTTCGCCCACCCCAGCTGACCAC